>NZ_WBYR01000010.1:0-91455 GCF_013283315.1 Marinobacterium sp. xm-g-59
TTCAACTGCGTTAACAACCTGCAATTTAAAGCCCAATGTGTAATCGCGTTGGGTACGCTTGCGCCTTGGTGTTATTGCCTTTTCCATAATAGGTCCTCAATGTGTAAACCTATTTCAGGACGGGACATTTAGACATAAAAAAGCCCTCTTTAAGAAGAGGGCCTTTTAAAAATGCCGGTTAGCTGTAGTAGCAGAGGTAAGCAGTTGCTGTTGCTACTTTGACATCGAATGAGCTGTTAGCGGGAACATTGAACTGGCTGCCAGCTGGAAAGCTTTGGAATTCAGTGGCTTCAGGGAGGCGAACAACCAGTTCACCGTGTACCACCTTCATTACTTCGTTCTGGCTAGTGCCAAACGTATATTCACCCGGTGCCATAACACCAGAGGTCACAGGACCGTCGGCTGACTCGAAGCCGATCGATTTTACATTGTCATCAAAGTAAGAGTTAACTGACAGCATGGGTGTCTCCTAAAAAATTGAACGCAAATAGTATTCAGAGTTGTTGGGTTTGTCACTACCGATCTAAAGGAGTAGGCTTCGCCCATTCATTGCACGGATTGCAGATTAACCATGATTGAAGCGAACAGCCGCGAATATTGGCGTGCCACCTTGGCCCTCTGTTTAGGGTCGTTCATGATTTTTGCCAATGTCTACATCACTCAACCTCTCCTACCGACCCTAGCCGAAGAGTTTCAGGTCTCAGCGCTAGAGGCCAGTTGGACCTTCACCATCACTACGCTGACCTTGGGTCTATCCTTGTTGTTCTACGGTGCACTGTCAGACTCTTTAGGGCGTCGAGGCATCATGATTCTGACGCTGGCGGGTGTGATGGGCTGTGGATTTGCGTTGAGTCAGGTTGAAGGCTATCACCAACTTCTAATACTACGGGCCGCTCAAGGGCTTTTATTAGGTGGGTTGCCTGCCATTGCTATCGCTTACATGAACGATGAATTTACTCCACGCGCACTCTCTTTGGCGGTGGGTCTGTACATTGGCGGTAACACCCTTGGGGGAATTGGCGGTCGCTTAATTGGTGGCTTTGTGGGTGAGTCATTGGGGTGGCAAGGCGCCTTTCTAGTGATGGCGCTGATCAGCCTAGCCTGCGTGGCGACCTTTGTTTATCTGCTACCTAGATCGAAACGCTTTGAATCCAGACCGTTAAGAGTAGGCCCCATGCTACGATCAATGGGCGATCACCTCTCCAATCCGATGTTGCTGAGCGCGTATCTCATTGGCGGCCTCAACTTCTTTATCTTCATTAATCAGTACAGCTACATTACCTTCGTTTTGGCGGATGATCCCTACAACTTGCCTGCCAGTCTGCTGGGTATGTTGTTTTTGACCTATCTGACCGGCACTTTTGGCTCAGCCATTTCGGGCAAAGTGTCAGACTATCTTTCTCAGCCGAGAGCGATGGCGTTGGGTATTGCCATTTTAGCGGTGGGCAGTTGTGTCACTCTGTTTGATTCGCTCATTATGATCATCATCGGCTTCTTAATTAATAGCTTTGGCTTCTTCTTTAGCCACTCTACTGCCAGCAGTTGGGTCAGCAAGCAAGCAACGCATGCCAAAGCGAGCGCCTCTTCACTCTATCTACTCTTCTACTACCTCGGCGCTAGTCTGGGTGGTTTCTATCTGCAGCCCTTCTGGTCGATCTGGCACTGGCCAGGTGTGATTTTAGGCTCTTTGATCGTGTTAGTTCTGACCTTCAGCTACTCAATCCGCTTAGAGAGAAAACGTCAGGCCCTTGCGGGTTAGAGAACCTGACAGCAGTTTGCATCCAGAACGCTGTTTAACGCGTATCTTTTAATTTTGGACGCACCATGGCCGATCTTTTAATCATAGGCAGTGGCGGAATTGGTCAGGCGTTTGCTGAACAGTCCACCATTCGCAGCCCTGACACTCGAGTGCTCACAACTACAAGATCCTCATCGGGTGACGAGCCGATAGTCCTTGATCTAACCGATACTAATACTTTTAAGCCCTGTATCGATCAGTTGAAAGAGCTTGAATTTGATCCCGTTAGAATCATTTTTTCTCAAGGTTTGCTGCACAACGAGACTCAACGTCCAGAGAAGTCTCTGCGCGAAATAGATCTTGATTGGATGACACAAGTAATGCAGGTCAATGCCCTCGGCCCAATGGCGTTTCTGGCCCAGTTGATGCGTCTTATTCCGCGTCAGTCAGAGCTGCAGATAGCTTTTCTATCGGCACGTGTTGGCAGTATTTCCGATAACCAACTAGGCGGTTGGTACGGCTATCGAGCATCTAAAGCGGCTCTGAATATGCTGATTAAAACCCTCAGTATCGAACTTGCAAGAACTCACCCTAAGGTTCAACTGTTGGCGCTGCACCCAGGTACAACCGATACAGAACTGTCTAAACCCTTTCAGGCCAGAGTACCGGAAGGTAAACTCTTTACTACGACCTTTGCCGCCAGTGCGCTACTGGATGTTATGGAGAGTGCTCGCGGGGGGCAGAGTGGTCAATTTTTAGCTTGGGATGGCTCTTCAATACCCTGGTAAGCCTTTAAGGAGTTTGTATGCTTTGGATTAAGATGTTTCACATTCTGGCGATGACGAGCTGGATGGCCGGTATTTTCTATCTACCTCGTATATTCGTGCACTATGTAGAGGGTAAGGCTGCAGGGCAAGATGTTGCGCGCTTGTCGATTATGGCGTCAAAACTCTACGGTTTTATGACCATTATGGCGATTTTCACACTGGGCTTAGGGCTCTGGTTATGGCTAGGATATGGCTTTAGCGGTGGCTGGATGCACGCTAAATTGCTGTTTGTTGGTTTTTTGATCGGTTTCCATTTCTGGTGTCGATCTTACTTACAGAGACTAAAGCGCGATGAGCTTACTCAGAGTGGCCGTTACTTTCGACTCTTTAATGAGTTACCACTACTCATCTTCGTGCCGATACTTATCTTTGTTGTTGTGAAGCCTTTCTAAGCGCCTTTTAACAACCTCTCTAAACGGCGCTCGATCAACTCAGCTCTCTGCTTCAGTTGTCGAGTGTCGTCAATAAACCCTTCAAACTCAACGCGCGTTGGCAGCAAGTTGATCTCCTCTTGGAGGTACTCTTTGGCGGTCGTTGTCAGTGTCTGACGACTGCTGTTTGCCCACTCGATCGACTGATTGATCGGCTTCATAACTATAGCGGCAGGAAGATCACCGATTTGATCTGCTAACCAAGCTTCCCAGTCTAGGCTTGGGTTATCAAATGCGTGAGAGAGGCGTTGTAGCAGCGCGGAATCGCCTTTTACCTCGACGCCTTGGCCGAACATGACGCTATTGGGGTCATTCAGTAGTTTAAGCAGATCTGAGGCTGCTCCCGTTAAATGAGTGGTAGGTTCGCCATCGAATTCACGCATGACGGCGACTTGGTCATCGCTAAAAATCAGTGTGATTCTCAGCTCTTGTGGTATCAGGGTGATTCCTAAACTCTGACCGGCGAGCTTGCTGAGCGTGTTACGAGCGCTAGGACGCGTAGCGAGATAAGCGTTTATCGCTGATTCAATGGAGCCTGTTAGAGTCGCATCGATCAGATTCATAAACCTCTCCTCTCAACCGACTCTGTTAGGGTTTAATCCCAGTGTGAAGTGCGACAATGCCTTGGGTCAGGTTGCGGTAACGCGTCTGAACAAAGCCGGCACTGTCCATCATCCCTTTCAGAGTCTCTTGATCAGGATGCATGCGAATCGATTCTGCCAAGTAGCGGTAGCTTTCGGCATCGTTAGCAATCAACTGCCCCATTTTCGGCAGTAGATTAAAGGAGTAGAAGTCGTAGGCTTTTGTCAGTAGTGGGTTCTCAGTTTTAGAGAACTCCAACACCATCAATTTACCGCCTGGCTTCAGTACCCGATTCATAGAGCGCAGTGCAGCGTCTTTGTCGGTCACGTTGCGGAGGCCAAAGGCGATGGTGATGATATCGAAGGTGTTGTCTTCAAAAGGGAGGCATTCGGCATTGGCTTGAACGTACTCAACGTTGCCCGCAACGCCTTTATCGATCAGTTTGTCGCGACCCACTTTTAGCATGGAGTCGTTGATATCCGCCAACACCACCTTGCCTGATTGGCCAACGATCTGTGCAAAGCGGCGTGTTAAATCACCTGTTCCGCCAGCGATATCGAGAATTTTATGTCCAGGACGAGCACCGGAACTTTCGATCGTAATGCGCTTCCAAATACGGTGAATACCGCCCGACATCAGATCATTCATCACGTCATACTTAGCGGCTACCGAGTGAAATACGTCGGCAACACGGTTAACTTTTTCATCAACCGGTACCTCTTGGTAGCCAAAGTGCGTGGTGTTTTTCTGATTGTCTGACATGGGGTTGGATCCACTTAACTGTTCAATGGGGCTATTGTAACGACTGAGTGGGAGCTTGTCGTTAACCTATCGCAATCATTCCGTTGTCTCGGCTAGCACCGGCTGCATCAAGTCGAGCGAGATAATCACTCCAATACTGCTGTTGATTGTGCGCTAGGTCGTGGAGGTAGGCCCAGGTATAGAGCCCAGAGTCGTGCCCATCATCAAAGATCAGCTTCAGAGCATAGTTGCCGCTTGCTTCGACACCTTTAAGTCCAACCAAGCGCTTGCCAGTCTGAAGGACCTCTTGACCAATGCCATGCCCACGAACCTCTGCAGAGGGGCTATGAACACGCAAAAACTCTGCGGTCAGCTCATAGTTGCCATCTTCATAAACCAACTCAAGAGTCTTAGAGCGCTTGTGAAGATGGATCTGTTTAGGCATGGGCACAGAACTCATGGGGTAACCTCGTATTACAGAATGTAGTGACTCAAGTCCTCGTCGGCGCTCAGTTCACCAAGGTATTGGTCTACAAAGTTACGATCAATTTCGACGGTTTGACCACTCTTATCCGCAGCGCTGAAAGAGAGCTCCTCAAGTAGGCGCTCCATCATCGTGTGCAGACGTCGTGCTCCAATGTTTTCGGTCTTCTCGTTCACCGACCAGGCGAGCTCGGCGATGCGCTGAATCCCCTCTTGAGTAAACTCAATCGAAACGCCTTCAGTAGCCATCAGGGCTTTATATTGCTCTGTAAGAGCGGCTTTGGGCTCGGTCAAAATACGAGAGAAGTCTTCTGGTGTCAGTGCTTCCAGTTCTACACGAATCGGTAAGCGACCTTGGAGTTCTGGAATCAGATCTGATGGGCGAGCCAAGTGGAAGGCGCCTGACGCAATGAACAGTATATGATCGGTTTTGATCATGCCGTGCTTCGTGCTGACCGTACACCCTTCGATTAGTGGTAGAAGATCTCTCTGTACCCCTTCACGTGATACGTCAGCGTTACCAGACTCGGCGCGTTTACACACCTTGTCGATCTCATCTAAGAAGACAATGCCATTCTGCTCTACCGCTTCTAGCGCTTGCTGTTTGAGGTCGTCCTCTTTAATCAGCTTAGCGGCTTCCTCTTCGGTTAGAAGCTTGAAGGCTTCTGATACTTTAAGACGGCGCGACTGCTTCTTATCCTGCCCCATGTTGGCGAAGAGGCTCTGCAACTGATTCGTCATCTCCTCCATGCCTGGTGGTGTCATGATCTCAACACCAACTTTGGGTTGAGCAATTTCAATATCGATCTCTTTATCGTCGATCTGACCTTCACGCAGCTTTTTGCGGAAGATTTGGCGGGTTGCTGAGTCTGTTTTGTCTAGCTCTTCACTACCGATAGGGCGTGCTTCAGGTAGCAGTGCGTCCAGAATGCGCTCTTCTGCAGCCTCTTCAGCACGGAACTTGTTCTTCTCGATCGCCTGTTCACGCAGCATTTTGATCGATTGGTCGACCAGATCGCGGATGATGGTCTCAACATCACGACCCACATAGCCGACTTCGGTGAATTTTGTCGCTTCAACCTTAATGAATGGAGCGTTGGCAAGCTTCGCCAAACGACGTGCAATCTCAGTCTTACCCACACCGGTTGGACCAATCATAAGAATGTTCTTTGGGGTAACTTCTCCGCGCATCTCTTCATTCAGTTGCATGCGGCGCCAACGATTACGCAAGGCAATTGCAACAGAGCGCTTAGCGGAATCCTGACCAATAATGTGACGATCGAGTTCTGATACGATCTCGCGAGGGGTCATAGCTGACATAAAAGGCTCCTTAAGCGACAGACTCGAGTTGTTCGATGGTTAGGTTGGCGTTAGTGAAGACACAGATATCTGCTGCGATCTGAAGGCTCTTCTCAACGATGTCACGTGCGTTTAGTTCACTGTTATCGACCAGCGCGCGAGCTGCAGCAAGGGCATAGTTACCCCCTGAACCGATCGCAATAACACCGTCTTCAGGTTCGATCACATCGCCGCTGCCGGAGATAAGAAAGGTCTTCTCAGAGTTGGCCACCAGCATCAAGGCCTCTAAACGACGCAACACTCGATCCGAGCGCCACTCGCGAGCAAGGTGGATAACCGCGTTCACAATGTTGCCTTGGTGTTTATCAAGCTGTTGCTCAAATAGATCGCGAAGAGTAATCGCATCGGCAGTACTTCCAGCAAAGCCTGTGATGACTTTGTGTTTATCGATGACATTAACTTTACGGGCGCTACCTTTCATTACGGTATTACCCAGAGAGACTTGGCCGTCGCCGCCTACAACGACTTGATCACCGCGGCGAACAGAAACAATAGTGGTCATTAGAGATTTTCCCAATCATAAGCTTATCTGCATTTATTGGGATGAATCGCCCGTTTTCAAGGGTAGTTTACTTTGCGCTTAACTGGGTGGATGTTCAGCTTTTCGAGTTTGGCTGTGGCGCTTTTTAACTCGTTATAGGTCGAGAAGTTTCCAGTCGATACTCGGTACCAAACGCCGTTGCTCCCCTCTGTACGGGACATGGTCACGTTTGGCAGGCCAGAAAGTGCCAGTCGTGCACGCTGAGCTTCAGCATCGCGTGCATTGCGGAATGAGCCTGTCTGCAGTCGGTAAACGGCATCCAGTGAAGCCGTTTTGGGGGTCGAAACATAGGCTGACTCTTCAGGTGTTTGGACTTCGCTCTCTTCTAATAGCTTGTAGAAACCAAACCGCTCATCCTGTGACTCTAGGTCGATGTTATCTAAAGGCAGAGATTCCCCAGGTTGTCGGGGTTCGACTTTAGCGGGAATCACGGGCTCCAGTGTTGGAACCTGCTGAACCGCTTTGCTATTGCTCGTTGGTGCCGGTTGTTTAATCAAAAAGAAGATCAGACCAGCAAGCAGACCCAAAGCCACGACAACAGCAAGCACTAAACCTGCAGATACTCCTGAAGGTTGAGGAGCAGCCGGTGTTTTGCGAGCGCTCGAAGTGGTACGAGTGGCACCAGCTCGAGGCTTATTTGACTTGGGTTTGGATGCAAAGTCTCGGTTCGACATGATTACATCTGTTCAGGTGCCGATACACCCAAAATGGTGAGACCGTTTGCGATGACTTGGCGCACCGCCACGGAAAGCGTGATGCGTGCATTACGCAGTGCTTCATCCTCAATCAGCATCTTATGGCCGTTGTAGTAGGTGTGGTAGTCCGACGCGAGGTCACGCAGGTAGTTAGCCAGTTGGTGGGGCTCGAAGTTGGCTGCAGCCTGTTTAACCGTCTCTGGATATTTACCTAGGGCGGTGACAAGGTCACGCTCCGCTTCGCTATCCAAACGCTCCAGTGATGCTAAGCCCATCGCTTGATCCCAAGCCATCCCTTCGCTCTCTAATTTGCGCAGTACCGAACAGATGCGCGCGTGTGCGTATTGGATGTAGTAGACAGGGTTATCCTTAGATTCTGACTTGGCAAGGTCTAGGTCAAAGTCCATGTGCTGATCGGCTTTGCGAGTGACATAGAAGAATCGACAAGCGTCATTGCCCACCTCGTCGCGAAGCTCACGCAGTGTGACGAATGAACCGGAACGAGTCGACATCTGAACGCGCTCGCTACCACGGTAAAGTATGGCGAACTGAACCAGTTTCACGACCAGACGCTCTGGATCGTATCCAAGTGCCTGAATGGCCGCTTTGACACGAGTGATGTAGCCGTGGTGATCGGCACCCCAGACGTTAATGACCGTTTGGAAGCCGCGCTCAAACTTGTTCATGTGGTAGGCGATGTCAGAGGCAAAGTAGGTGGTTTGGCCGTTGGCACGTTTAACCACACGATCTTTATCATCTCCGAAATCGGTCGATTTGAACCAGATATTGCCACCCTCTTCGTAGAGGTAGCCCTTATCATCAAGGCGTTTCAGTGCCTCATCAACATCACCGCTGGAAGTAAGTGAGCGCTCACTAAACCAGCACTGATAGTTCACGCCGAACTCACCCAAGTCTTCGCGAATATCGCCTAGGATAGAGTCCAGGCCGGCATCGAATAGGGTTCTGTACTGTGCGCCAAGGATGTTTTGAGCGCGATCGATAAGCCCATCGATGTGAAGCTCTTTATCGCCGCCGGCCGGTTCATCAGCAGGGACATCGAGATAGAGATCATCGAGTGAACACTGCAGTGCATCACCCTGAGTGGCTTTTAAGCTAGCAGCGATGTCACGAATGTACTCACCCTGGTAGCCGTTGGCTGGGAAGGTGATGGTATCGCCAAGCAACTCGAGGTAGCGAAGAAAGACGCTGACCGCCAGAATGTTCATTTGGCGACCCGCATCGTTGACGTAGTACTCACGCTCAACGTTCATACCACCGGCTTCCAGTAGGTCGGCCAGTGTTGCACCGTAAGCGGCACCGCGGCCATGACCTACGTGCAATGGTCCTGTTGGGTTAGCAGAGACAAACTCTACCTGTACACGATCATCGCTGGTTGGTTTACTGCGGCCAAACTGGTCAGTCTGCTCCAGTACATCGGCAACTACTGAGTAGATTGCAGCATCGTTGACAAAGAAGTTGATGAAGCCAGGACCAGCGATCTCAGCTTTATCAACGACCGTTGAAGCTGGAAGAGCTTGCAAAATCATCTCTGCAATAGCGCGTGGGTTTTGGCGAGCCGGTTTGGCCAGTGTCATCGCAAGGTTGGTCGCAAGATCTCCATGCGCTTTGTCACGTGTGTTTTCAACTTGGATGTTTGGCTCAAGATCAGCAGGGAGTTTGCCCTCTGCTTTCAGTGCTTCAATGGCGCCGTTTAACAGGAGCGCTATCTGTTCTTTCATGTCTTTACTCAGTGAAATAGATCGATGGTGTAGTCTGTCACTACAAAGTTGGCTGCATTATATCGTTTTGCAGCCCTTAAAAGCTATCGACAGGGTCAATGTCGATGTTCCAGCGAACGCGACTCGACTCTTTGTCTTGCTCTAACCAATTTTGTGCTGCTTTTAGAGTGCCTTGGATCGACGTGCGAGAGTCTCCCGTGAACATCAGTTGCGCTCTATACATGCCAGCACGCTTCTCCATGAAGGAGGGGAAGGGGCCGCTGATCATCGGAAGCTGCTCTCTTGGGTAGGTAGCCTCTAGGGATCTCCTTAAACGCATAAGGTGTGCTTCGGCCCAGCCCTGTTTTTTCGCTTCAGCACGGATAATCGCTTGAAAAGCAAAGGGGGGAAGTTGAGCCTGTTTGCGACTCATCAACTCCTGTTCTGCAAAGGTGAGATAGCCAGAGGTTACCAAGGTGTTTAGTAGAGGGTGATCAACCTGGTGGGTTTGTAACACCACTTCGCCCGGACGTTCCGCTCGCCCCGCTCGGCCGGCAACCTGCATAATAAGTTGCGCGGTACGCTCCATGCCACGAACATCGGCACTGAATAGGCCTGCGTCGGTATTGACGATGACGACCAGTGTGACGTTCGGAAAGTGATGGCCTTTGGCCAGCATTTGAGTACCGACCAAGATGCATGGATCGCCACTGTTAACTTCGTTCATCAAGGACTCAAAGGCTTGGCGAGAGTGGGTTGAATCACGATCCACACGTTTGATGCTGGTATGGGTGAATAGCTCTGACAATCTCTGTTCGATTCTCTCCGTACCGCTACCGGCCGGTCTTAGTTGATCACTGCCACAGTGCTGACAGTGGCGCGGGATAGGGGTTTGTCGATCACAGTGATGGCAGTGCAGCTTTGGTGGTTTGCGGTGCAGCGTCATGCGTGCATCACAGCGTGTACAGTCAACGGTTGATCCGCAATCCTGACAGGTCAGCGTTGGGGCAAAGCCGCGGCGGTTGATAAATACCAGGACTTGGTTGCCAAGGGTAATGTGATCGTTAATGCGACTGATAATCTCTGGAGCGAGGCCAGTATCTAACTCAACACCTTTCGTATCAAACAGCTCAAAGCTGGGCGCCGCTGCTCGACCCGCACGCTGTGTCAGTTGTAACTCTTTGAAGCGGCCCTGTTGAACGTTAAGTAGCGATTCCAGTGCCGGTGTCGCACTGCCCATGATGACCGGTATATCAAGCTGTTTTGCACGAACCAGAGCAAGGTCTCGTGCGTGATAGCGGAAACCCTCTTGCTGTTTAAACGATGGGTCGTGCTCCTCATCAATAACGATCATCCCAAGATTAGCAAAAGGAATGAAGATCGCTGAGCGTGTACCAATGACGATGCATGTCTCCCCGGACCGGATCGACTGCCAAGCCTCAAAGCGCATTCGATCCGTAAGGCCTGAGTGCAGTGAAGCAATGTTCGTGTTGAAGCGAGCAGTAAAGCGCTCAACCAGTTGTGGGGTTAAGCCAATCTCGGGCACCAAAATCAGCACTTGCTTGCCGTCGGCCAACGCCTGCTCGATCGATTGTAGATAGACTTCGGTTTTTCCCGAGCCGGTCACGCCGACTAATAGAATTGGGCTGAATCCCTCGCTCTGTTTGATCTGATCAACTGCTCGTTGTTGCTCAGCATTCAGTGCCAAGCCTGCAACGCTAGGTAGGACAGTGTTGACCAGCTGTGCACCGATTAAAGGCGCTTCACAGGGTTCGATCTGCTCCGATTCAATCAGTGCCTTTTGCACTTGTGACGTGAATTCAGCTTCTCTAATTGCGGATGTGCTGATTGGCTGTCGATTCTCAATCAGTGTAAACAGGGCACGCTGTCTGACGGCCCGTTTGGGCAGCGATTCAATATCGGCGTGCTCGGTTAAACGCCAGTAATCGGGCTCAGAGAAGGGGTGCTGCTCTTTGCGTGCTAAGTTGGGTAGAAGGTGAATTAAGGCATCGCCCAGTGGGTACTTATAATAGCTTGCCGCCCACTCACCGAGTTGTATCTGCTCATCATCGACGAGGGGCTCCTGATCGAGTAACGCTTCGAAAGGTTTCAGCTTATTTAGTGGCACCTCGGTCTGCTCGCTAAGACTATGAATCATCCCTATCAAGCTGCGCTGCCCGAATTTGACCAGCACACGAGCTCCGATAGCGGGCACAGCCACTCCTTGCGGAATGGCGTAGTCAAACAGACGGTTTAGGGGTACCGGTAGTGCAACACGTACGATCATGGTCAAAATGTCTAATAAGCGAAGGGCAAGTCTAGCACCCATCGGGCAGTTGGAAATAGCGGCTTCAAGGTATTGGGTGATCAGTGGTTGTTATTCGTACAGTGCCTGCGTATAATTGCGCGCCTTGACATTTCCCGGCGAATTTTTCGTCAGTCGTGCGGTGCTTAAGCAGCATAAAATATGCATCAAGCGTTAAGTGGCGGCACATAAAACATAGAGGTTTAATACTATGAAAGCTGGTATCCACCCAGAGTACAACGAAGTTACCTTCAACTGTTCTTGCGGTAACGTAATGACAACTCGCTCTACTATGAAAGAGAGCACAATGGCTGTCGACGTTTGCAGTCAGTGTCACCCTTTCTACACTGGTAAGCAGAAAGAAGCTCAGACCGGTGGTCGAGTGGATCGCTTCAACAAGCGCTTCGGTGCTCGCAGCCTCAAGAAGTAACTTGGGTCTCTGCATGCAGAACATTAAAAAGGCACTCATCGCGAGTGCCTTTTTTATTGCCTGTCAGTCAGCGCAAGCGAGTAGTTGTACCCCACAAGGTGCATCTGAATCGGTACGGGTAGCCAAAGTGGTCGATGGCGATACCGTTCATCTAACCGATGGGCGAAAGGTGCGCTTGATAGGCGTTAATACCCCTGAGCTCTACTCAAAGCCAAGGGCTGAAGAGGGGGCCCTGCAGGCTAAACGCCAATTGCAATCTTGGGTAAACGAGTCAGAATCTTTGCAGCTCTATTTCGGACGTGAGCCTAAAGATCGTTACGGTCGTGTATTGGGCTACTTGTTCGATGGATCGAAAACGCTCTCGCAACGTTTGATCCACGAGGGTTTGGGTTGGGCGATCAGTGTTCCCCCTAATGATCGACTAGCGGATTGTCTCTTCTCATCCGAAAAGAGACCAAGAACTCTAGGAAAAGGAGTATGGTCAAAATCCATTGCTGCCGCTAAAGAGATTGAACAGGGTGGTTTCAATTTGGTGTCGGGACGCATTACCAAGATTGATCAGGCTAAAAAGTACCTCTACGTCGAACTGGATGATCGATTGGCGGTTCGCATACCGAAAGAGTGGAACAGGAGTCTCTCCTTTACATTGGGCAACTCACTGGAGGTGCGAGGCTGGATTTTGGATCGCCGTGACTCTTTAAAGCCGGGCTCGCGATTTAAACCCTTTTTGCTGCCGGTTTTAGATAAACGGCATATCAAAATGTGAAACGGTTATAAGCCCAATTGCTTAGACAGTTTCCAAGAATAGACCTTTCTACCGAGAGGTTATTTTTATATCATCCCACAACGACCTTTAACTAGAACATAACTTAGCCTATCTGCATTATGCCTATGGGCCTATAACCATTCAGGATTCTACAATGTCTCAAGACTTTAAACAGGCAGCACTGGATTACCATGAGTTTCCAATGCCAGGTAAAATCAGCGTAGAACTATCTACACCTGCTGAAACTTCACGCGACCTATCTCTTGCATACTCTCCAGGTGTTGCTGAGCCAGTGCGTGAGATCGCTAAAGATCCTGAAAATGCTTACCGTTACACAGCCAAAGGCAACCTGGTTGCCGTTATCTCAAACGGCTCTGCTATTTTGGGTCTTGGCGACCTAGGTCCATTGGCTTCTAAGCCAGTCATGGAAGGTAAAGCGCTTCTATTCAAACGTTTTGCAAACATCGACTCTATCGACATCGAAGTGGATGCTGAGAGCCCACAGGCGTTTATCGATACTGTCGCTCGCATCGCTGATACCTTCGGTGGTATCAACCTAGAAGACATCAAAGCACCAGAGTGTTTTGAAATCGAACGCACGTTGATCGAGCGTTGTAACATCCCAGTCTTCCACGATGACCAGCACGGTACTGCGATTGTTACCGCTGCCGGTATGATCAACGCACTTGAGCTTGCTGGTAAGAAGCTAGAAGAGGCATCGATTGTATGTCTTGGTGCTGGCGCTGCAGCAAGTGCTTGTATGAAGCTGTTGATCAACATGGGTGCTCGCAACGAGAATATCTACATGATCGACCGTAAGGGTGTTATCCACTCGGGTCGTGATGATCTAACTCCCGAGAAAGCGATCTTCGCAACTGAAACGGATAAACGTTCACTTGAAGATGCTATCGATGGCGCTGACGTATTCCTTGGTCTATCAGGTCCTGATCTGCTTTCAGCAGAGAACCTAGCTAAGATGGCAACTAATCCTGTTGTCTTCGCTTGTGCAAACCCTGATCCAGAGATCAAGCCAGAACTTGCTCGCGCGACTCGTGAAGATGTCATCATGGCAACAGGTCGTTCAGACTACCCTAACCAGGTAAACAACGTGCTAGGTTTCCCATTCATCTTCCGTGGCGCTCTAGATGTTCGTGCAACAGCGATCAACGAAGAGATGAAAGCCGCAGCCGTTATCGCACTAGCAGAACTTGCTAAGCAACCTGTTACACAAGAAGTACTGGATGCTTACGGCCTAGAGAGCCTAGAGTTCGGTCGTGAATACATTCTGCCGAAAGCGACAGATTCACGTCTTTTGGGCGCGGTATCTTACGCAGTGGCTAAAGCAGCGATCGATTCAGGTGTTGCCGTTAAAGGCATGCCAGAGAACTACCCACTGAGCTAATCACTCTGAGGTAAATAAGAAGGGAAGCCACTGGCTTCCCTTTTTTTGTGTTAAACACATTACAGAACTTAACGGATTATCGGAACAGCTCTTCAGAAGTAGGAGGAGCTACTTCACTGCCCGGTTTAGGAGCGACCTCAGTCGGTACCTGCTCCTCTTTGAAAATCTCGTTGTAAGCGTTTTTCTGTCCTTCGTAAGCTAGTAGTCCTGTCGCAGGATCAATCAGAGCCGTCGCAATACCTGCCGGTTCAGGCAGGTAACTTTCAGGGATGTTACGAAGAGCATCTCCCATGAAGTCGATCCACATAGGCAGTGCAGCCGTGCTACCCCATTCGCGCTTACCTAGATGAGACGGTTGGTCAAAGCCGACCCAAGCCGTTGCGCTCAATTTAGGGGTAAAACCGCTGAACCAAGAGTCTTTTTGATCATTGGTTGTTCCCGTTTTGCCAGCTAGGTCACCACGTTTCAGAGCCAGTGCTCGACGACCAGTACCCTTTTTAATGACGTCGCGCATCATGTCGTGAATGATGTAAGCGGTGCGTTCATCTAGCAGACGTTCAGCGAGAGGTTGTCCCGTTAACGTCACTAGTTGCGGGTCACTCTCGGTGCTGGCTTGCGCCTCAGAAGCTGTATCATTGGAAGCCATGTCGGCGAGCTCTTGAGCGATTAACTCTGCTTGCTGGCGTTCAGGACAACTACCGCAGGCAATACTCGGATTGGCAGCAAACAGAGGTAGTCCTTCACGGTCTAGCACCGACTCAATGATGTAAGGATTGATTTTGAATCCACCATTGGCAATCGAGGCATATCCTGTTGCAACCTGAAGCGGTGTGGCATCAGCACTGCCTAGCGAGAGTGATAAGTTTTTAGGAAGCTTATCCTCTTCAAAACCAAAACCGAGTATGAAGTTTCGCGTCTCTTCGATACCTAAAGCTCGCATCAGACGAATGGATATTAGGTTACGTGACCGGTATAGCGCCTCACGAAGTCGAGTCGGACCGCCAAACTTGCCATTATCGTTCTCAGGCCGCCAGTTACCCTCTAGGCTGACGTCATGGAAAACAACGGGAGCGTCATTGATTACTGACCCCGGAGTGTAGCCATTGCTCAGAGCGGCACTGTATAGAAAAGGTTTAATATTAGAACCCGGCTGACGGTACGCTTGAGTGGCTCGGTTGAACTTGTTTAGATAGAAACTAAATCCGCCGGTTAGGGATTGAATTGCGCCATTCTCAGGATTGATGGCAATGAACGCACCTTGCACTTCGGGCAGTTGCGAGAGACGCCAGCCTTCAGCGGTTTGGCGAATTCGAATCATATCGCCAACAGCCAGCACTTCGGATGCTTTTTTCGGTTCAGAGCCGGTTGAGTTAACCCCTTTATATGCTCGAGCCCAGCTGATACCTGACCAGCGCAGCGTCGTTTCGCTGCCATCACCAAGTAGTAGCGTCGCTTCAGAATCATCCACCGCTTTCACCAGAGCCGCCTCAAGTCCGCCATAGGCTGGTGTCGCTTTAAGTTTTTTCTGCAGTGCAGAGGGTTCAATCTCTGTTAGATCAAAATGCTGCTCTGGACCACGGTAGCCGTGGCGTTCCGTGTAAGCCAGCAGCGCCGTTCTGAGCGCTTGATTGGCGCTGCGCTGCATGGTGCTGTCAATGGTCGTGTAGGCTTTCATACCCTCGGTGTAGATCCTTTCACCGTAGGTTTCATAGAGCTCCGCACGAACCATCTCTGCAACGTAAGGCGCAGGGATTTCAATATCAGCACCGTGGTAGCTAGCCGTAACCGGTTGATTGACCGCGTCGGAGTAGTCAGTCGTTGTAATGAAGCCTAGCTCCTGCATTCGACCAAGAATCCAGTTACGACGTTCGAGGGCTCGTTGCGGGTTAGTAATGGGGTTATAGGCTGATGGCGCTTTAGGTAAACCTGCGATCATTGCCAGTTGAGCGATGTTGAGCTGATCAATGGTTTTGCCATAGTAGACCTGTGCGGCGGCTTGTATGCCATACGATCGGTGGCCTAGATAGATTTTGTTGATGTAGAGCTCAAGGATCTCTTGTTTAGAGAGTGATTGTTCAATGCTGAGTGCTAACAGAATCTCAACAAATTTACGCTCAAAGGTACGCTCGCGCGTTAGGAAGAAGTTCTTAGCCACCTGCATGGTGATGGTCGAGCCGCCACTCTGAATTTTGCCAGAAGTTGCTAGCTGAAAGGCTGCACGAAAAAGCCCGCGAAGATCGATCCCTTGGTGTTCAAAAAATCGTGCATCCTCTGCGGCTTGAAGAGCATGGATAAAGTGTTGCGGGATATCGGCATAGCTGATTGGCGTTCGGCGCATTTCTCCAAACTCAGCAATCAACTTTTCATCTGCACTGTATACGCGCAGAGGGGTTTGAAACTCAACCTCACGCAGGGTCTCAGCGTCAGGCAATTGTGGGCTAAAGTAGTAGTAGATTCCGCCGGCTGCCAAAACGGCTCCCAGCAATCCAATTGCAGCCAGTGCCATCAACCATTTAATAATTTTTTTAATTATGCGCATTAATCTGCAAATTTCTTAAATTGAGCTAGGATTATAACGAGAACTTGATTTAGGTCCATAATGTCACTTGTAACTTTTGTGACCTAGTCTAGAGTGAAGTTAGATAATATCCACTAATTATTAGGTATTTTTGTGTTCAAACTCTTTGGTGGTAACAAACAAAGTGTTTTGGGAGTTGATATCGGGAACTCCTCTCTTAAGCTTGTTGCTTTAAGCTTTCGTGGAAAGACGCCTGTGCTGGACGGCTTTGGCGTCATCTCTCTGCCAGAAAAATCCTTTGTAGATGGCAGTATTGAGAAACCTGAAGAGGTTGCCGATGCCATTGTCAAAGCACAACGTCTGGCGGGTGTGAAAGCCACGCGAGCCATCACATCCGTAGCCGCCTCTGACGTGATCACAAAAGAGATTCAAATTTCTGAACTGTTCTACGGCTTTGACCTTGAAGAGCAAGTTAAAATTGAAGCCGATCAATTTATCCCCTATCCAATAGAGGATGTTGCACTGGATTTCGAGGTGCTAGGGCCTGTGCAAGGTAATCCGGCATTTAATCGAATTGGGATTGTCGCTTGTCGTCGCGACGGCGTCTCTGCTCGAGAGGATTGCCTAGATTTGGCTGGGCTCCAATGCGATGTGGTTGATGTAGATACCTATGTCTATGAACGCGCACTCCCACCAGAAGAGCTGGTGCCTGGAAGAGCCTGTGCGATTGTCGATTTTGGCGCTCATAATCTTACCTTTTACGCTTTTAAGGATGGCTTGATTAGCTACCATCGTGAGCATACCTTTGGGGGCGAGGAACTACTGCAGCAACTGCAACTCTACACAGAGCTGCCGCATGATGAATTGGCTGCACAGCTGCGACACGGTGAACTAGATCCCTCGCTTATCAGTCTCATGGAGAGCTTTGCTGATTCAGCGGTTCAGCAGGTCTCTAGAGCTTTGCAGTTCTATTCAGCTTCGGGGTCCCAAGAGCAGTTATCGACACTGTATATTACGGGCGGTCTAGCCTCTCTACCTGGTATTAAAGATAAATTGAGTAGTGAGTTAGGTATCAGGGTTCATGGTTTAGATCCGTTTGAGAGGGTAGAGATTGCATCCCAGATTAATATGGATCGATTAAATGCCGAGAAGAACGCTTTGACTAAAGCACTCTCTTTAGCCTTGCGTGGTGTCGGGGGGCAATATGAGAACCATTAACCTGAGACCTTGGCGTGAAGAGCGAAATGCTTTCCTGCAAAAACGTTTCTACACACAACTTATCGTCACTGCTCTGTTGGCCGCTTCGATTGTCGGAGCGAGTTACTACTACCTAACAGTTATGTTGAATAGGCAGCAGGATCGAAATGCCTATTTAACCAGCGAAATTTCGCGCCTAGATGTCAAACTGAAAGAGATACAAGAGCTTAAAAATAAGCGTGAACGCCTGCTAGAACGACTGACTGCAATTCAAGAGCTGCAGGGTACACGTCCTATTATTGTTCGCACCTTTGATGAGTTGGTAGAGGTTATGCCTGATGGCATTCACTACCAGTCATTGAACCGCTCTGGCCAAGAGATGTCGATCAATGGCCTTGCGGTTGCTAATGAAGATGTCTCGTCGTTGATGCGCACATTAAATGACTCCATCTGGTTTGGTGAGCCCTCGTTGTCGAAAGTCGCGACACAGAATGGTTTGAAGAGTTTTAATTTGCGAGTGCCGCTTGAGCGCCCCAATGTTGAGGAGGCTGCACAATGAGCTCAGTTTCCCTAAAACAGAAGTTTGAACGCGCGTTTCGCGGTTTTGACATCAATAACTTAGATCTGTCCGAAGCTTGGAGCTGGCCTTATGGCGTAAAAGCGATCGCGTTTGCTCTTTTGTTCATCGTTATTAATGGTGTCGGCTTTAACTTCTTAGTGATGGATCAAAAAGAGTCGCTCGACAGAGAGATTGGTAAAGAGCAGACACTCAAAACTCAGTTTGAAGCGAAGTCCTACCAAGTGGCCTCACTGGATGCACTGAGACGTCAAATGGCGGACGTTGAGTTGCGCTTTGCTGAGATGCTGGCGCAACTGCCAACAGAGAAAGAGGTACCGGGTCTGCTCGAGGATATCAGTGCGACAGGTCGAAACGCGGGACTTGAAATAGACTCCATCGCGCTGCAGCCAGAACGCAAAGCCTCATTCTATGTCGAGCTACCGATCGCCATTCAGGTTAAAGGTACCTACCATCAGATGGGTCAGTTCGTGTCGGGTGTTGCCAGCGTTAAGCGCATCGTAACCCTACATGATTTCAACCTTAGCCCAGCCAATGGTGATCTTTTGACCATGAGCATCAGCGCTAAAACTTACCGCTATGATGATGAGGAGTGATGTGATGAATAGAACAATCAAACATCTCTCTCTCATCGCGCTATTGGCATCTCTTTTGCAGGGTTGTATCTGGGTAGATGATTCGTCGGACCTTAAACTCTTTGTTCGTGAGAAGCTGGCGGCGCCTGGAGGTGGCATTGAACCGCTGCCTGAGCTGATCGCCTACGAAGCCTTTGTTTATGAAGGACCTTGGCAGCGTGATCCCTTTGTACCGCTATTGCCACAACAGTTTCTCGATGACGATGAGGTCGTGGTTGCACCAACAATCATGCCTGATTTCAATCGTATTAAAGAGTACTTGGAAGAGTTTCCGGTTGAGCAGTTGCAGATGGTAGGGACAATTACCTCGCCAATGGATGGTCAATTGATCGCCCTAGTCAGAGACAGTAACTCTGAAGTGCATCAGATTAAAATGGGTGCTCGCATGGGCATCGATTATGGTGTTGTAGTGAATATTGATGAACGCGGTATTGAGTTGAAAGAGATTGTATCGAACGGCCGCGGCGGCTGGATGAGCAGACCCAGAGTCGTCAAACTGCCGGGATTGGAGTAAGCCATGAATATGAAGAGATGGAAATTAAATATGTCGGTTCAGCGTTTAGTTACTCTGGTCACTTTGATGCTTATGTCGACGATGGCGTCGGCGCAAACGTTAAATGCTGTGGTTGCGACTGCGCTGCCGGGCAATCAGACAGAGTTGAGGTTTGACTTCACGGATCAACCGGCCGAACCAAAAATTTACGCAGTGGATACACCTGCGAGGTTGGTGGTTGATTTGTGGGGTGTTGATAAATCTGAGCAGTTGGATCGTTCAATCAGTGTTGGCTCTGGTCCCGTATCAAAACTGCGTTTTGCAGAAACCAACGATCGCCTTCGTGTCGTTGTCGAGCTGACGGAATCGGTTGGCTACCAAACCTCAGTGCAGGGCAATCAATTGATCCTCTCAATGGGTAACTCAACTCAAGCTTCAGCCGCTACTGCAGCAACGGCATCTAAAGCAGCTCCTGCTCAAAAAACCACTGTAGATGACACAACACGAGTAGTGGGTGTCGATTTTGAACGCCTAGAAGGCAATCAAGGTCGGGTGACGATCTCTCTGAGTGACGATCGTGCTGGATTGGATATTATCGAAGAGGGTAACGGCGTCATTGTTAATCTGGTCGGGGCAACCTTGGCACCCGGGCTGTCTCAAAAGCTTGATGTCAAAGCCTTTGCGACACCGATTAACTTTATCGACTCGATGAATGCTGATGGCAGTGCGGCAATTTTGATTCTGCCCTCTAGCGACCCTTACGATTACCTCGCGTACCAATCCAACAACCAACTAGTGCTAGATTTCAAACCGATCTCGTTGAGTGCTCAAGCGGATCTTCAGAAAGATCTGTTCCCGTTTACCGGTGAAGAGATCGATCTAAACTTCCAAAATGTAGAGGTGCGATCAGTCCTTCAGATCATTGCGGAAGTGGCAGAGAAGAACCTAGTGGTAGGCGATGAAGTGAGTGGTAATACCACGCTTCGTTTGAAGAATGTCCCTTGGGATCAGGCGCTGGATATTATTTTGAAGACCAACGGGCTGGATAAGCGTGTCGTGGGTAACGTCATGCTAGTGGGCGATGCAACACAAATCGCCGATCGTGAACGTCAAGAGCTTGAAAACCAGCAACAGGTTAAAGAGCTGGCGCCGCTGGTAACCGAATACATCCAGATCGACTACCGCCGTGCCTCTGAGATGAAAGAGTATCTTTCGGCGGCCAATCTGATCAGTGAGCGTGGTTTTGTATTGGCTGATGACCAAACCAACGTCCTAATGGTGCGTGAGACTAACGCAGCCATCGAAGATATCCGCCGTACTCTGAAGCGCTTTGATGTTGAAGTCGCTCAGATCATGGTGGAAGCAAGAATTGTGACAGCTAACACGTCATTTAGTGAGAATATCGGTGTTAAATGGGGAATGTTTAAAACCTTAGAGACAAATGGAAATACTATCCAGCTTGGAGGTAAAACAGATTTTGGTGATTCTGCATTAGCTATACCTGGTTCGTTGGGAGTTGACTTTGGAACAGCAACAGGCCCTGCTTTTGCGGTTGGGTTTTTGAGCAATTCTCTTTTGTTACAAGCTGAGTTAGCTGCCCTAGAAAGCTCAGGTGATGGTGAAGTGATTTCACAGCCGCGAGTTATAACTATGAACGGTAAAGTAGGTAAAATTTCATCTGGTACCGCGCGTGAAGTTATTACCCAAGATGAGAACGGAAATTCAATTTCTGACTTTGTCGATATTCTTCTTACTCTAGAAGTTACACCTCAGTTAAATCCTGGTGGAAGAATTGCGATGGATTTGAATATTAACCAAGAAACACCAATCCCAACTTCTACAGACGTTGAGAAAAATACACTGAATACTTCTGTAGTTGTTAGAGACGGTGATACTATTGTTCTTGGTGGAGTATTCAAGACGGATTCTCGAACAGGTAGAGAAAAAGTCCCATTTTTTGGGGACTTACCAGTTGTCGGAAATGCATTCAAATATAGGTCAACATCAGAGTTTAAAGATGAGTTGTTGATCTTCATTACCCCGAAACTGATTCGTGAGTCACTGAACGTGCGGTAGTGTAAGGCTGTTTTTTGAAAATATTTTTAATTGGCCCTATGGGATCTGGAAAGAGCACCATAGGGCGTTTGCTTTCTAACGAGCTGAAATTGGAGTTTATTGACTCCGATAAAGTGATTGTTGACCGTGCTGGCGCCGATATTCCTTGGATCTTCGATGTTGAGGGTGAAGAGGGCTTTCGCGATCGCGAGCAGACGGTTATCGATCTAATCACTCAGCAAGATGACATCGTCTTAGCGACGGGCGGTGGTGCTGTGATGCGCCCAGCCAACCGAGAATTCCTCCGCAGCCGTGGTTTCGTTATCTACCTAGAAACCAGTATTGATCAGCAGATTGAGCGCACCGCGCGTGATCGCAACCGTCCTCTGCTGCAAACCCAAGATCCTCGCAAGACACTAGAGACCCTTTTAGAAAAACGAGATCCACTCTACCGCGACACCGCCGATATGATACTGCGCACTGATCGCAGACATCCGCGTATGGTCATCAGTGAGATCGTCAAAGCCCTTAAAAAACATCGCGTTCTGAAAAGCGCGTAGTCAGGATTCATCGCATGCAAGAGTTAAAAGTCGACTTAGGTGACCGTAGCTACCCTATCTACGTAGGCGACCATCTTTTTCAGAAAGTAGATATTGCGGGTGCGGTTCGGGGTAAGCAGGTAATGATCGTCACCAATGAGACGATTGCTCCACTCTACTTGAGCGCGCTGCGTGACCAGCTTCCTGGCCTTCAAGTGGACGAAGTGATTCTGCCAGACGGTGAGTCATTCAAAACTTTAGATACTCTTAACCTTATTTTCGATGCCTTGTTGCAGATGCGCCACAACCGCACGACCACACTGATCGCTCTAGGTGGTGGAGTTATCGGAGATATGACTGGTTTCGCAGCGGCCTCCTATCAGCGTGGTGTCGATTTCATTCAGATACCGACAACCTTGCTCTCCCAGGTAGACTCATCGGTGGGGGGGAAAACGGGCGTTAACCATCCATTGGGTAAGAATATGATCGGTGCCTTTTATCAGCCCAAAGCGGTATTGGCCGATACCGATGTCTTGAAGACACTCCCAGAGCGTGAGTTGGCCGCGGGTCTTGCTGAAGTGATCAAGTACGGTTTGATCTACGATGTTGAATTTCTTGCTTGGCTGGAGAAGAACATCGATGGACTTAACGACTGTGATCCTGAGTTGATGGAATATGCCATTAAACGTTCTTGTGAAATCAAAGCAGAGGTCGTTGCACAAGATGAGCGTGAAGGCGGTATTCGTGCCATTTTGAATCTTGGTCACACCTTTGGCCATGCCATTGAGACCGATCAGGGCTACGGAAATTGGCTGCATGGTGAAGCGGTGGGAGCAGGTATGTGGATGGCTGCAGATCTTTCGATGCGTCTCGGTTGGTTAGAGCCTGCTGATTTAGCACGTGTTGAAACACTCTTGCGTCGAGCGAAGTTGCCGATAGCACCTCCAGCAGATATGACGCCGGATCGGTTTATTGAGTTGATGTCGGTTGATAAGAAGGTTTTAGACGGTCAGATTCGACTCGTCTTGCTGCAACAGCTAGGTCAGGCAGTCGTTACCAGCGAGGTCGACCCCGAAGCCCTAAAATCGACACTAAAGCAGCACTACAGCGGCGAATAAAAAAATTCCGACTTACAAAACGCGCCAACTTGGCGCGTTTTTTGTTTTTTCTTGGTCGATTTGTAGCCAGAGCCGTAGAAGTGTAGAATTACGGTCCCATTTTGCCTCTGTGTCATTTCTCTAGAGGTGTATTCAGGTTTTAAGTGCCTGATTTTATTTAAGTTTTTAGGTAGGAATAGCGTATGAGCAACGGTCTGTATCGCGCGGATGAATTTAAAGATAACTGCGGTTTTGGTCTAATGGCCCACATGCAGGGCGAAGCAAGTCATAAGGTACTTGATAACGCCATTGAAGCATTGGCCTGCATGACTCACCGTGGTGGTATTGCAGCGGATGGTAAGACGGGTGATGGCTGTGGTCTGTTGATGCAGATGCCACGCGATTTCATGCGTGCAGCCGCTAAGAACGAGTTGAATGTCGACCTGACTGACACCTTTGCTGTTGGCATGGTATTCCTATCTAAGGATGCCGCGGCGGCTGACAATGCTCGTACTGTCATGAATCGCGAACTTGAAGCGCAGGGCCTTACCGTTGCTGGCTGGCGTGTAGTTCCGACGGATGACAGCTGCCTTGGTCCTATCGCGAAAGAGACGCTTCCACAGATCGAACAAGTTCTGATCAATGTGTCAGACATGGATGCAAAAGCGCTTGAAGTTGCGCTGTTTGTGGCTCGCCGTAAAGTTGAGATCGCTCTGTCTGATGATGCAGATTTCTACATCTGTACCCTATCTGAGCGCGTGATCAGCTACAAAGGCTTGATGATGCCTGTCGATCTTCCTGTGTTCTATAAAGACCTTGCAGATCCTGAGTTGAAGACAGCGGTGTGTACCTACCACCAGCGCTTCTCAACGAACACAGCACCGCGCTGGCCTCTTGCACAGCCATTCCGTTTCCTTGCTCACAATGGCGAGATCAACACGGTAGAAGGTAACCGCAACTGGGCTCGTGCACGTGCCTCTAAATTTGCTACTCCATTGATTCCAAATCTTGATGAGTTACAGCCAATCGTTAACACCACCGGCTCTGACTCGTCATCAATGGATAACATGATCGAATTCCTACTGGTCGGTGGTATCGATATCTACCGCGCGGTTCGTATGATCATTCCACCTGCGTGGCAGAACGTTGACACCATGGACACTGAGCTACGTGCATTCTACGAGTACAACTCAATGCACATGGAAGCTTGGGATGGTCCTGCTGGCATGGTTATGACTGATGGTCGTTACGCGGTCTGTCTTCTAGACCGTAACGGTCTTCGCCCATCTCGATGGGTAATGACCAAAGACGGCATGATCTGTACCGCTTCTGAGATCGGTGTATTCAGCTACGAACCAAGCGATATCGTGGCTCAAGGCCGTGTTGGACCGGGTCAGATTCTGGCAATCGATACAGAGACAGGTGATGTACTGCACACTGATGATGTCGATAATCGTCTTAAAAAGGCACAGCCATACAAGCAGTGGTTGAAAGAGAACACACTGCGTCTAGAGAACACGATGAATCTATCCGTTGAAGCGGAAGCTCTCAGTGATATGTCTCCAGAAGAGACCAAGACTTACATGAAAATGTTCAATGTAAGCTTTGAAGAGCGTGACCAGGTACTTCGTCCGTTGGGCGAAAGTGGCATGGAAGCGGTCGGCTCAATGGGTGATGACAAGCCAATGGCCGTGTTGTCAGAGAAGATTCGTTCGCCATACGACTACTTCCGTCAGCAGTTTGCACAGGTGACCAACCCACCAATCGACCCACTACGTGAAGCGATCGTGATGTCACTAGAGACCTGCCTAGGTCGTGAGCAAAATGTATTTGAAGAGACTGCGGATCACGCTCGTCGTGTTGTATTGACGATGCCAGTACTCTCTGCAAGCAAGTTCTACCGTATTCGTGACAACGACGAAAAAGGGTTTGAGGTTGCTGTTATCGATCTTAATTACAACCCAGAAGAGTTATCGCTTGATAAAGCGATCGTTGCTGTCTGTGATAAGGCTGAAGCTGAGGTTCGTGCTGGAAAATCGATCATCATCCTATCGGATGCCAACATTGAGAAAGGTAAGTTACCTATCCATGCAGCGATGGCGACGGGTGCCGTTCACCACCGTCTAATCGATACAGGTATCCGTACTGATGCCAACATCATTGTAGAGACTGGTACGGCTCGTGACCCACACCATTTCGCAGTTCTATTCGGTTTTGGTGCTACCGCGGTCTACCCATACTTGGCTTACCGTGTGCTGACTGATCTTTGTCGTACTGGCGAGATGCTACAAGATGCTCTACAAAGCCACGAGAACTACCGTAAAGGTATTGATAAAGGCCTATTCAAGATCCTATCTAAGATGGGTATCTCAACCATCGCGTCGTACCGTGGTGCTCAGTTGTTTGAAGCGATCGGCCTTAGCGATGAAGTGGTTGATCTCTGTTTCAAAGGGGTTACCAGCCGTATTCAGGGCTCTAAATTTGCTCACTTTGAAGAGGACCAAGCGGCGTTGGCTAAAACTGCCTTCATCGCGCGTAAGCCAATCACTGATGGCGGTCTACTGAAGTACAAGTTTGGTGGTGAGTACCATGCTTACAACCCAGATGTGGTACAAGCGATCCACGAAGCGGTTAAGTCGGGTGATCAGAAGCACTACGACCGTTACGCTAAACTGGTTAATGAACGTGGCATCGCGACGATTCGTGACATGCTTAAGCTTAAAGATGTCACTCCGATTAGTATTGATGAAGTAGAACCCGCTGAAGCGATTTACCCACGTTTTGATACAGCGGCAATGTCGCTGGGTGCACTCTCTCCAGAGGCGCATGAAGCTCTAGCTGTTGCTATGAACGAACTGGGCGGTCGCTCTAACTCAGGTGAGGGTGGTGAAGACCCTGTCCGTCACGGCACCATTAAGCGCTCTAAGATCAAGCAGATCGCATCGGGCCGTTTTGGTGTGACTCCGGAATACCTGGTGAATGCCGATGTTATGCAGATTAAAGTGGCTCAGGGTGCGAAACCGGGTGAAGGTGGTCAGCTACCAGGCGGTAAGGTTAACAGCCTAATCGCACGCCTACGTTACTCGGTGCCAGGTGTGACATTGATCTCACCTCCACCGCACCACGATATCTACTCGATCGAGGATTTGGCACAGCTTATTTTCGACCTTAAGCAGGTGAATCCTGAAGGTCTGGTCTCTGTGAAGCTCGTCTCTCGTCCAGGTGTTGGTACCATTGCCTGTGGTGTTGCTAAAGCCTACGCAGATTTGATCACAATTTCTGGTTACGACGGTGGTACAGCGGCATCACCTCTAACGTCGATTCACTACGCAGGCTCGCCTTGGGAACTTGGTCTAGCCGATACTCACCAGTCACTGCGCGGTAACCACCTGCGTGGTGCGATTCGTCTGCAGACAGACGGTGGTTTGAAAACGGGTCTAGACGTTGTTAAAGGCGCGCTACTGGGTGCAGAGAGCTTCGGTTTCGGTACCATGCCAATGGTTGCATTAGGTTGTAAGTACTTACGTATCTGTCACTTGAACAACTGTGCGACCGGTGTTGCGACGCAGAATGATCGTCTACGTAGCGATCACTTCCGCGGTACCGTAGAGATGGTTAAGAACTACTTCCGCTTTGTGGCAGAAGAGGTTCGTCAGATCATGGCTCAGCTTGGTCTGCGCACTGTCGAAGAGATGGTTGGCCGTGTTGATCTACTAGAGATCATCGAAGGCAAAACAGATCGTCAGAAATCACTGGATCTTTCACCACTCATCAGCGATGCCGGTGTGCCAGCAGATCGTCCACAGACGGTTCAGCAAGAGCGCAACCTTCCGTTTGATGAAGGCCGTCTAAACACTGATATGCTAGCGATGGCGCAAGCAGCAATCGATTCAGCAGCCGGCGGTGAGTTTGAACTAACGATCACTAACTGTGACCGATCAGTGGGTGCACGCACCTCGGGTGCTATCGCTAAGAAACACGGTAACTTGGGCATGGAAAACAGCCCAATTACCTTTAAGTTCCGTGGCCACGCTGGTCAATCATTCGGTGTCTGGAACGCCGGTGGTCAGAACCTTCTTCTAGAGGGTGATGCGAACGACTACGTTGGTAAAGGCATGGCGGGCGGTAAGATCGTCATCAAACCATTCTCTGAAGTGACTTACGCCTCACAAGAGACTGCGATTATCGGTAACACCTGTCTATACGGTGCAACGGGCGGTAAGTTGTTCGCAGCGGGCTGTGCAGGTGAACGTTTCGGTGTTCGTAACTCAGGTGTACATGCCGTGGTTGAAGGCGCCGGTGATCACTGTTGTGAGTACATGACGGGCGGTTTGGTAACGGTTCTGGGTGATACAGGTTACAACTTCGGTGCAGGTATGACGGGCGGCTTCGCTTATGTACTGGATAAAGATCGTAGTTTCGTGGATAAGTACAACCACGAATTGGTTGATATCCACCGTATCCACACCGAACACATGGAGCAGTACAAAAACCACCTGCGCTCAGTGATCATCGAATTCGTTCGTGAAACGGGCAGTGCTTGGGGTCAGGAAATTCTGGATAACTACGAAGATTTCCTTGGCAGCTTCTGGCTGGTTAAGCCAAAGGCGGCGAGCCTAGATGTTCTGCTTAACAGCATGACACACGCTCCAGAGTAAGATTTAGGTTTATTAGATTATCGCCCAGATGCGTCTGGGCTTAGACAAGAGGTGGGACTATGACTACCCGTCTTCACAACAATTTTCAGTTTGTTGAAGTAGGCCGTAAGGGCCCAGAAAAGATCGAAGCAGAAGTACGCCGTGGCGAGTTTGCTGAGATCTATCAGCCGTTTGAGCAAGAGGACGTTAACGCACAGGCACATCGTTGTCTTGAGTGTGGTAACCCATACTGTTCATGGAAATGCCCAGTACACAACCACATCCCTAACTGGTTGAAGTTGGTTTCAGAGGGTAACTTGTTTGAAGCGGCTACTCTGTCGCACCAGACAAACTCACTGCCCGAAGTGTGTGGCCGTGTCTGCCCACAAGATCGCCTCTGTGAAGGCGCTTGTACACTCAACGAAGAGTTTGGTGCGGTGACCATCGGTTCGGTAGAGAAGTACATCACGGATACCGCTTTTGCGATGGGCTGGCGTCCAGACATGTCCAATGTGACGTGGACTGACAAGAAGGTTGCTGTTATCGGAGCAGGCCCTGCAGGTCTTGGTTGTGCCGACATCCTTGCGCGTAACGGCGTTAAGCCAGTGGTATTCGATCGTAACCCAGAGATCGGCGGTCTACTGACCTTCGGTATTCCTGAGTTTAAGCTTGAGAAAGATGTCATGGTTCAGCGTCGTGAGATCTTCGAAGCGATGGGTGTTGAGTTCAAACTGAACACTGAAGTGGGTAAAGACATCACGATGCAGGAACTGGTTGATCAGTTCGATGCAGTCTTCCTTGGCATGGGTACTTACACCTACATGAAGGGTGGTTTCCCAGGTGAAGATCTTGACGGTGTCTACGATGCACTGCCTTTCTTGATCTCTAACGTAAACCACTGCCGTGGCTACGAGAAAGATGCTTCTGAATACATCAGCATGGAAGGTAAGAAGGTTGTTGTGCTTGGTGGTGGTGACACTGCGATGGACTGTAACCGTACCTCGATCCGTCAAAAAGCGGCGAGCGTAACCTGTGCTTACCGCCGTGACGAAGAGAATATGCCAGGCTCTAAGCGCGAAGTCGAAAACGCGCGTGAAGAGGGCGTCAACTTCATGTTTAACCGTCAGCCCGTTGAAGTGGTTGGTGAAAACGGCAAAGTAACCGGTATCAAAGTGGTTACGACTCAGATGGGTGAGCCCGATGAGAACGGTCGTCGTCGCGCAGAAGTGGTCGAAGGTTCAGAAGAGATCCTACCTGCTGATGCGGTATTGGTTGCATTCGGTTTCCGTCCTAGCCCAGCGCCTTGGATGGCTGATTTCGGTATCAACCTTCACCAAGACGGTCGTGTCGATGCTGCACTAGAGGGTGATCGCCTGCCGTTCCAGACGTCAAACCCTAAAGTGTTTGCCGGTGGTGATATGGTGCGTGGCTCTGACCTGGTCGTAACCGCGATTTACGAAGGCCGTAACGCAGCTGAAGGTATTCTTGATTACCTAGAGGTTTAATCCTCGCTGATCTACATCAAAAGCCGCTGACCCCAGCGGCTTTTTATTAACTGCTTAACAGGCTCAAAGCAGGTACAATCTGCGCAGTTATTTTTAGGAATTTGCGAACATGTCTGAATTGAAAAATGATCGTTTTCTTCGTGCTCTATTGAAAGAGCCAGTCGATTACACGCCAGTATGGATGATGCGCCAGGCGGGTCGTTACCTTCCTGAGTACAAAGCAACACGCGCCCAGGCGGGTGACTTCATGTCACTCTGCATGAACAAAGATCTAGCCTGTGAGGTGACCATTCAACCTCTAGAGCGTTTCGATCTTGATGCGGCGATTCTATTCTCTGACATTCTGACGATTCCAGATGCGATGGGTCTGGGTCTCTACTTTGAAGCGGGTGAAGGCCCACGCTTTAAGAAAGAGGTACGCACAGAGGCAGACGTTGACGCGATTCCGGTTCCAGACCCAGTCAAAGATCTTGGCTACGTGATGGATGCGGTGAAGACCATTCGTTCCGAGTTGAACGGCCGTGTTCCTCTAATCGGCTTCTCTGGTAGCCCATGGACACTGGCGACTTACATGATCGAAGGGGGCTCTTCTAAAGACTTCCGTCACATCAAAGCGATGATGTATTCACAACCAGAAGTACTCCACAAATTGATGGATAAGCTTGCTGAGTCGGTCACGCTCTACCTAAATGAGCAGATTCGCAGCGGTGCTCAAGCGGTTCAGATCTTTGATACTTGGGGTGGTGCTCTGAGCGGTCCTATGTACCAAGCCTTCTCACTCGACTACATGAAGAAGATCGCCGATGGTCTGATTCGTGAATACGATGGTCGCAAAGTACCGGTGATCATGTTCACTAAGAACGGCGGTCAGTGGCTTGAGTCGATGGCTGATGCGGGTGCGGATGCACTGGGTCTTGATTGGACAACAGACATTGCAGATGCGCGTCGTCGTGTCGGTGATAAAGTGGCACTGCAAGGCAACATGGATCCATCGGTTCTTTATGCGCCGGCTGATACTATACGCGCTGAAGTGAGCCGCATTCTTGAAGGTTACGGCTCGGGTACCGGTCACGTATTCAACCTTGGCCACGGTATTCACCAGTTTGTGAACCCAGATCACGCCAAAATCTTTGTCGATGCGGTGCATGAGCTGAGTGTCCCTTACCATAAATAAGAAGCGCCACAAATAAGAAGCACCAGGATTAAACTGAGACTGCGGTAGACGAGAGACTATGAAAAAACTGAGCGGGCTGTTTGAAAAAAACCGAGGCTGGTCGGAAAAGATCCACCGGGCTAATCCAGAGTTTTTCGCAACCTTGGCAGCACAGCAAGCACCGGAGTATCTCTGGATAGGCTGTGCTGACAGTCGCGTCCCTGCCAATGAGATCGTGGATCTGATGCCGGGCGAGCTGTTTGTTCACCGCAACGTCTCGAATCTTGTCGTGCACTCAGACATGAACTGTCTGTCGGTGATTCAATACGCAGTCGATGTCTTGAAAGTCAAAGATATCATGGTCGTTGGTCACTACGGCTGTGGTGGTGTCGTAGCCTCTATGGAAGATGAACGCCACGGCCTAATCGATAACTGGCTAAGCCACATTCGTGATGTCTACTATAATCACCGCAAGTTCCTGGGGCAGTGGGAAGCGAAACCCTATCAAGTTGATCGTCTTTGTGAACTCAACGTGGTTGAGCAGGCACTTAATGTCTGTAACACCACCACGGTTACCGATGCTTGGGCACGGGGCCAAGAGCTAAACGTACACGGATGGATCTACGGTCTTGGTGATGGTCTATTGCGTGACCTTGGCTTCACGGTTAGCAGCAAAGAGATGATTCGCCCTACCTTTATCGAAGCAGTGAATCTGATCGAAGCGAAAGGCACGCAGGTTGAAGGTCATACCTGCAGTACCTTCTGCGATCATGATTAAACTGAGCCCGAGCGGCTAATAAACAGTAAAAAGCCCGCAAATTTGCGGGCTTTTTGTTGGCTCTTCTTCGTATCAGACGCTTGCTAATGCCTGATCAAGATCGGCAATCAGATCGTCAACGTGCTCAATACCGATCGATAGGCGCACCATATCCTCAGTTACACCGGCAGAGGCTAACTCTTCGGCATTCAACTGACGGTGAGTCGTTTCGGCGGGGATAGAGGCGAGTGACTTACAGTCACCGATGTTCACTAGGCGCAGGAAGATCTGCAGAGCATCGTAGAATTTACGCGTTGCTTCACGTCCACCTTTGACACCAAAGCTCATGACACCAGACGCATTACCGTCCATGTACTTCTTAGCCAGTGCGTTATCTTGGTGCGAGGCAAGGCCTGCGTATTTCACCCAAGTTACCTGATCGTGATTCTCAAGGAACTCAGCGATTTTCTGTGCGTTTGAGCAGATGCGCTCCATACGCAGTGGCAAGGTCTCAATGCCCTGTAGCAACAAGAAGACGTTCATTGGAGAGATCGCTGCGCCGGTATTACGCAGAGGCACTACGCGACAACGGCCGATGAATGCCGCCGGACCAAAGGCTTCTGTATAGACTACGCCGTGGTAAGAGATGTCAGGCGTATTGAGAAGCGGGAAGCGGTCTGCATGCTCAGCCCAGGGGAAGTTGCCGGAATCGACAATCACACCACCAATGGAGTTGCCGTGGCCGCCGATGTATTTAGTGGCAGCAGTCACGATGATATCGGCACCCTGTTCAATGGGACGCCAAAGCGCAGGGCTTGGAACGGTGTTGTCACAGATCAGCGGGATGCCGTGACGGTGTGCGACCTCTGCCAGTGCTTCGATGTCTGCAACACGGCCCGATGGGTTGCCAACCGATTCACAGTAGAGCGCTTTGGTACGCGCATCAATTTTAGATTCGATGGCGGCTATGTCATTGCTGGCTACAAAGCGTACCTCAATGCCTTGGCGTGGCAGTGTGTGTGCAAATAGGTTGTAGGTACCGCCGTAAAGATCGCTGGCCGAGATGATGTTGTCACCGACTTCGGCAATGGTCTGAATGGCGTAAGTGATCGCTGCCATACCTGAAGCGACGGCAAGACCGGCAATGCCACCTTCTAGCGCTGCGACACGCTGCTCTAAAACGTCAGTCGTTGGGTTCATGATGCGCGTATAGATGTTGCCGACTACTTTAAGGTCGAATAGGTCAGCGCCATGCTGTGCGTCGTCAAAAGCGTAAGAGGTTGTCTGGTAGATAGGTACCGCAACCGACTTGGTGGTTGGATCGATTTGATAGCCCGCGTGTACCGCTTGTGTTTCCAATTTCATTTATCTTTCCTTCTCTTCTTATTGATCTACGCTTAATGCAAAATAGATAGACATTTTGTACGCGTAATCCAAACCTTACGCAACTTCTATGGAGTAATAACCTTATATGGCAAAGGCAAAGTTAGCCTACGTCTGCGACGAGTGCGGAGCTGATTACAGTAAATGGCAAGGGCAATGTACTGCCTGTAAAGCTTGGAACTCATTGAAAGAGGTGCGTCTTGGCTCTGCACCGGCAGGTGGTGCTCAGGCTGCCGTGCGTCGTCAGGGTTATGCCGGTGAAGCGGGTCAGTCGAAAGTGGTGAGCCTCTCAGAGGTGGAGCTGAAAGCGACAGATCGTATCAGCAGTAAGATCGGTGAATTGGACCGAGTCCTAGGGGGCGGCTTAGTACCTGGATCTGCCGTGTTGATCGGTGGGCATCCCGGTGCCGGTAAATCGACCCTGTTGTTACAAACCATGGCCGCACTGGTGGCCGATATGCCAGCACTCTATGTGACCGGTGAGGAGTCACTGCAACAGGTCGCCATGCGTGCTAAACGCTTAGGCCTAGCAGTTGGGGATCTGAAGATGCTCTCTGAGACCTCTGTCGAGACTATCTGTGATGTGGCGGATCAACTCAAGCCTAAGGTGTTAGTCATCGACTCTATTCAGGTGATGCACGTTTCCGATGTCCAGTCTGCACCAGGTTCTGTATCTCAGGTTCGTGAAAGTGCGGCCTATTTAACGCGTTACGCCAAACAGACGGGCACGGTGATCTTTCTGGTAGGTCATGTGACCAAAGATGGCTCATTAGCAGGCCCTAAAGTACTAGAGCATATGATCGACTGTTCACTGCAACTAGAGGGCGAGAGCGACAGCCGATTCCGCACACTGCGCAGCCATAAAAACCGTTTTGGCGCCGTTAATGAGTTGGGTGTGTTTGCCATGCTCGAGACAGGGTTAAAAGAGGTTAAGAACCCCAGCTCTATCTTTCTAAGTCGTGATGATAATGCAAGGCCGGGCAGTGTCGTGATGGTGGTTTGGGAGGGCACCCGTCCGATGCTGGTCGAGCTTCAAGCCCTAGTCGATACATCGCACCACTCCAACCCTAAACGTGTGGCCGTGGGGATGGACCAAAATCGACTGGCGATGCTTTTAGCGGTATTGAACCGTCATGGTGGATTAATGACCGGTGATCAAGATGTGTTTATCAACGTGGTTGGCGGCATACGAGTCATGGAGACCAGCGCGGATTTGGCGCTATTAACGGCGATTGTCTCCAGTTTTCGTGATAAGTCACTGCCAACCGACTTGATCGTCTTTGGTGAAGTTGGCTTGTCCGGTGAGATTCGTCCAGTGCCAAACGGGCAGGAGCGAATTAAAGAGGCGGCTAAACACGGCTTTACTCGTGCGATTGTGCCCAAAGGGAACAAGCCAAAAGAGAACGTTCCGGGTATGAAGATCATCGCCGTTGATCGCCTCTCTGAAGCCTTAGACTCTATCTAATCTGAGTTAGCACTAATGATTTCAAAACAGGTACAACATCTACTCTCATGGTTAACCAATTATCATCAGCTTGGCACACGGGTTGTCATCGCTGTTGTTGGCCCGCCCGGTGCCGGCAAGTCGACGTTCTCTGAGGAGCTGGTCGACACTTACAATAACACCAAAGGGGATGGACAGGCCGCTGTTATCCCAATGGATGGATTTCATCTAACCAATGAGATCCTGGTCGAACGAGGTCGTCTAGATCGAAAGGGTGCTCCAGACACCTTCGATGTGCAGGGATTGATCAGCCTAGTAAGACGTATTAAACAAGCGGATGCTGATGTGCGTTACCCCATTTTTGATCGCTCAATTGAGGCGAGTCATATCGATGCGGGTCTTCTGCCTAAAGGGTGTGAAGTGGTCGTAGTAGAGGGTAACTACCTTCTACTAGACGAGGCGCCTTGGTCAGAGTTGGCCCCCTATTTTGATCTGACAGTGTTCACATCACCCACATTTGAAGAGCTGGAACGTCGTCTGATCCAACGTTGGTTAGATCATGGCTACACACAACAGCAGGCTGAGCAAAAAGCTTGGAAGAACGACCTTCCGAACGCCAAAACGGTGGTAGAACGAAGCCGAAAGGCAGATCTGGTTTTTGATCAGGATTGAGAGATAAAAAAAGCCGCTGAGAAGCGGCTTTTTTGATGGTGGCAGGAGCTTAGCTCATGCGGCGATACTTGATACGCTCTGGCTGATGATCTTTGCCGAAGCGTTTTTTGTAGTCTTCCGCGTACTCAGTGTAGTTACCTTCGAAGAAGGTCACCTGTGAGTCACCTTCGTAGGCGATCATGTGCGTACAGATACGGTCTAGGAACCAACGGTCGTGGGAAATCACTACCGCAGAACCTGGGAAGGCTAGAATCGCCTCCTCAAGTGCACGAAGTGTCTCGATATCGAGGTCGTTGGTCGGCTCATCGAGAAGCAGCACGTTGCCACCCTCTTTAAGCAGTTTCGCCATATGCAGGCGGTTACGCTCACCACCTGAAAGATCTTTGACAAACTTCTGCTGATCGGAGCCGCGGAAGTTGAAGCGACCACAGTAGGCGCGTGAAGGTGTGGTGTAGTTGCCGACCGTGATCATATCTGAACCGTCAGAGATCTCTTCGAAGACCGTCTTGTTGCCATCTAATTCGCGAGACTGGTTGACGTAGGCAAGCTGTACCGTTGAACCAAGCTCTACAGAGCCTGAATCTGGCTGCTCTTCACCGGCAATCATGCGGAATAGAGTCGATTTACCGGCCCCGTTAGGGCCGATGATGCCGACGATTGCACCCGGTGGGATGGAGAAGTTTAGGTTCTCGAATAGCAACTTGTCGCCGTAGCTCTTAGTCACGTTATTCAGTTCGATCACCTTGTCACCTAGGCGTGGGCCAGGTGGAATGTAGATCTCTTGTGTCTCGTTACGAGTCTGAAACTCTTTAGAGTTCATCTCTTCGAACTGCTTCAAACGCGCTTTCGATTTCGATTGACGACCTTTAGCGCCTTGGCGAACCCACTCAAGTTCCGCTTTGATCGCTTTCTGGTGAGCCGCTTCTTGTTTCGCTTCTTGCTCTAGACGTGCATCTTTCTGCTCTAGCCAAGAGCTGTAGTTGCCTTCCCATGGAATACCATGGCCACGGTCCAGTTCCAGAATCCAACCAGCCGCGTTATCAAGGAAGTAACGGTCGTGGGTAATCGCAACCACGGTGCCAGGGTACTCCTGGAGGAAGCGTTCGATCCATGCGATCGACTCAGCATCCAGGTGGTTGGTCGGCTCGTCGAGTAGCAGCATGTCTGGGTGATCAAGCAGCAAACGACACAGAGCAACACGGCGGCGCTCACCACCAGATAGGTGTTTTACCTCAGCATCCCAAGGCGGTAGACGCATCGCATCGGCCGCACGCTCTAATGCTGTATCAAGGTTGTGACCATCTTTGGCGGTGATCAGGTTCTCTAATTCGCCTTGGCGTTTAGCTAGGGCATCAAAATCAGCATCTGGGTCAGCGTATGCTGCGTAGACTTCGTCCAGCTCAGCCATAGCGCCTTTAACATCGGCCACCGCCTCTTCGATCACTTCACGAACGGTTTTTGTCTCATCCAGCTCAGGCTCCTGCGGTAGGTAACCGACGTTAATGCCGGGCATTGGGCGCGCTTCACCGATGTAATCCTGATCAACGCCTGCCATGATTTTTAGCAGCGTTGATTTACCTGCACCGTTAAGACCGAGGACACCGATCTTCGCGCCAGGGAAAAAGGATAGAGAGATATCTTTAAGAATTTCGCGTTTAGGTGGGACCACCTTACCAACGCGGTTCATTGAGTAGACAAACTGTGCCATGTGTTGATTCCTAGCAAAATATCTGGGCTACAACGCCGTTGCATGACCCATTTAAAAAGGTTGCGCAGAGTATACCAGATAGGGGGCGGTCAAATCACAGGGCGGCACACTTAAACTTGAGAACAATTGCAGGTTGACCTGATCGCTTTTCAAGTGATTTTTCTACCCGTTTTGCCTTATAATGCGCGCCATCAAAATCTTTCGAGCTGACCAGGCTTCTCGATTGCAGCCAAAGTCGTCAGATCGTTGAACCAATACAGGGGATCTCCATGTTTAGTAAGGATATGAACATCGCTAGCTACGATGCAGAACTTTGGGCAGCAATGCAGTCTGAAGAGACGCGTCAAGAAGAGCACATCGAGCTCATTGCGTCAGAGAACTACACCAGCCCACGTGTTATGGAAGCGCAGGGTTCAGTTCTTACTAACAAGTACGCGGAAGGTTACCCAGGCAAACGTTACTACGGCGGTTGTGAGTACGTTGATAAAGCAGAAACGCTTGCGATTGAGCGTGCTAAAGAGCTTTTCGGTGCAACGTTTGCAAACGTTCAGCCACACTCAGGTTCACAAGCTAACGCGGCTGTATTTATGGCGCTTTGTAAAGCCGGCGATACTATTTTGGGTATGAGCCTTGCACACGGTGGTCACTTGACTCACGGTGCTGCAGTCTCTTTCTCAGGCCGTATCTACAATGCCTTCCAGTACGGTCTTGATGAGAACGGTGACCTAGACTACGCGGAAGTTGAGCGTCTTGCTCTAGAAAATAAACCGAAAATGATCATTGCCGGTTTCTCTGCTTACTCGCGTGTCGTTGATTGGGCTAAGTTCCGTGAAATCGCTGACAAAGTGGGTGCATACCTATTTGTCGATATGGCACACATTGCAGGCCTAGTGGCTGCTGGCGTTTACCCAAGCCCACTGCCATACGCTGACGTCGTGACAACAACGACTCACAAAACACTGGGCGGACCACGTGGTGGTTTGATTCTATCTGCGCGCGCTGATGAAGAGCTGCAGAAGAAACTGAACTTTGCGGTATTCCCAGAGTCTCAGGGCGGTCCATTGATGCACGTTATCGCGGCTAAGGCTGTCTGCTTCAAAGAGGCGATGGAGCCAGAGTGGAAAGCGTACCAAGCACAGGTTGTTAAGAATGCACAGGCGATGGCTGAAGTATTCCAGCAGCGTGGCTTTGATGTCGTTTCTGGCGGTACTGATGACCACCTATTCCTACTGAGCCTAATTGGCAAAGAGTACAGCGGTAAAGATGCTGATGCGGCACTAGGTCGTGCTAACATCACTGTGAACAAGAACTCGGTTCCAAACGACCCACGTTCACCGTTCGTCACTTCAGGTCTACGTATCGGTACTCCAGCCGTTACTCGTCGTGGCTTCAAAGAGGCTGAAGTGGCTGAGCTAACTAACTGGATCTGTGACGTGCTTGAGAACATCGACAATGATGATGTGATCAACCGCGTGAAAGAGCAGGTTAAAGCGATCTGCGCGAAGTACCCAGTTTACGCTTAATTGTGGATTTGAGAGTTCGCTCTCAACCACATAGAATACCGAGGGCAGCATTGAGCTGCCCTTTTTCGCTCTTTTAACAGCACTGAGAGGCCAATATGCATTGTCCCTACTGTGGCGCATCGGACACCAAAGTGAACGACTCAAGACTGATCTCAGAAGGTCAGCAGGTTCGTCGTCGTCGCGAATGCGTGAGCTGTCATGAGCGATTCACCACCTTTGAAGCGGCTGAACTGTTAATGCCGCGTCTGATTAAGAATGATGGCAGTCGCCAGCCGTTCGACGAAGAGAAACTCCGTTCAGGTATTACACGTTCCCTAGAGAAGCGCCCGGTCAGTATTGAACAGATTGAAGCCTGTTTGAACCGTGTAAAGCAGCGTTTGCGTGCACCGGGAGAGCGTGAAATTGAGTCAAAACTGGTCGGCGAAGCGGTCATGGCTGAACTGCGTAAGCTTGATCAGGTCGCTTACGTTCGTTTTGCTTCGGTCTACCGTGACTTCCAAGACATCAATGAGTTTAAACTTGAAATTGAGCGTCTAGCTGAGCCCGAAGTAGTTGAGACTAAAAGTGCCTCGAAATCGGCACTGACGGCTAACGCCCAACCAGAACCTAAATCGAAACCGAGTCGTAAATCTCGTCAGAAAAAACCGGAGCCACAGGTTCCAGATAGTCCAGATCTGTTTGGAGACGAGCTACTTTGAGTTTTACGATCGAAGATCGCCAGTACATGGCAAGAGCCATACAGCTGGCGGCTAAAGGCACCTACACCACAGACCCTAACCCCAGAGTCGGCTGTGTATTGGTGCGCGATGGTGTGATTATCGGCGAGGGTTACCACCAGCGCGCCGGTGAGGGCCATGCAGAAGTCAACGCGTTAAAAGCGGCCGGTGATGCAACCGGTGCGACTGCCTATGTCACTCTGGAACCCTGCAGCCACTTTGGTCGGACGCCACCCTGCTCTCAAGGACTCATCGACGCCGGAGTGACGCGTGTCGTTGCGGCCATGGTTGATCCAAACCCTGAAGTCGCCGGAAAAGGCATTGCAATGTTGAAAGCGGCGGGAATCGATGCGGCTGCCGGGTTACTTGAGAGTGAAGCGCGGGCACTGAATCCTGGGTTTCTTTCCAGAATGGAGCGCGGCCGTCCTTTTGTTAGATTGAAACTTGCCACCAGTATTGATGGCCGAACGGCCATGGCATCGGGTGAGTCGCAGTGGATTACTGGGCCTGAAGCGCGTGCCGATGTGCAACGATTGCGTGCCCGCAGTAGTGCAGTGATTACCGGGGTCGGATCGGTACTACAAGATGACTCTGCTTTGACGGTTCGGGAAGCTCAGTTGCCTGCATCCGTTGTGCCTCTGACTGAAGTTCGTCAGCCGTTGCGCGTGGTACTGGATTCTCAGGGAAGACTGCCAGCCTCAGCCCAGATGCTGGCGCTGCCTGGCAGAACCTTACAGGTTGTCGCTGCAAACGACTGCAACCTACTTGAGGGTGCTGAACAGGTTCAACTAGCGAACGAGGCAGGGCGTATCGATCTGCCGCAGTTGCTTAGCTATTTGGCGGAAAAAGAGTCCTGTAATGAAGTGTTGGTTGAGTGTGGCGCCCAGTTAGCCGGAGCCATGCTAGAAGCAGGGCTAGTGGATGAGTTGGTTCACTATATGGCACCTAAATTGATGGGGTCTGATGCACGCCCGCTAGCTGAGCTTCCATTAACTGAGATGTCTGAAGCGATCGAGATGAAACTGAAAGATGTCCGACAGTTTGGTCATGATCTTCGTATGACCTGGACGGTTTAGGAGCAGAAGGTGTTTACCGGAATTATAGAAGCGATCGGTACCGTCGCTGCCAAACAAGAGGTTGGTGGCGACCTTCGATTGACCTTAGCAACGGGTCAATTGGATATGTCTGATGTGGCATTAGGTGACAGTATTGCCACCAACGGGGTCTGTCTCACCGTCATTGAGTATGATCAGCAACATTTCACGGCCGATGTTTCGCAAGAGAGTCTGGCACATACTCGATTGATGGATCTGCAACCCGGTGAAGCGGTCAATCTTGAAAAAGCACTGCTGCCAACAACCCGTCTAGGCGGGCACTTAGTCTCTGGACATGTCGATGGTGTGGGTAGCATCGCTTCCATTGAGCGCGATGCCCGCTCAGTGCGCATCGCCGTCGACATGCCAAGCTCGTTAGCTCGCTATATCGCGCCGAAGGGATCGGTTACAATAGACGGCGTAAGTTTGACGGTGAACAGTGTTGATGCAGACAGTTTTCACCTCAACATTGTGCCTCATACGGCAGATACGACGATCATTAGTCAGTATGAAGTGGGGCATGGTGTTCATATCGAAGTGGATATGATCGCTCGCTACTTAGAGCGTTTGCTTCAAACGAAGCAGGAATCTGAATCGTCCAGTGAAGGGATTTCATTGGAGATGTTGGCCTCTGCAGGCTTTATGCACAGGCGTTAATTTAGGAGTGGATATGCAATTAAACAGCGTCGAAGAGCTACTCGACGACATTCGCCAAGGTAAGATGGTTATCTTGATGGATGATGAAGATCGTGAGAATGAAGGTGATCTAGTGATTGCGGCCGAAATGGTGCGTCCAGATGACATCAACTTCATGGCGAAGAATGCCCGCGGTCTAATCTGTCTTACCCTGACGCGTGAACACTGTGAACGTCTGAACCTACCGCTGATGGTGCAGAGCAACGGTGCAGCCTACTCCACCAACTTCACGGTCTCTATTGAAGCTGCTGAAGGTGTGACCACGGGTATATCAGCCGCTGATCGTGCCCATACTGTGCGTACAGCCGTGCGGGGTGATGCTAAACCTGAGGACATCGTTCAGCCGGGTCACATCTTCCCATTGATGGCGCAACCAGGTGGTGTTCTAAGCCGTGCCGGTCATACAGAAGCGGGTTGTGATCTAGCTCGTATGGCAGGCATGAGCGCAGCGTCTGTGATCGTCGAAGTGATGAACGAAGATGGCACCATGGCGCGTCGTCCCGATCTTGAGATCTTTGCTAAAGAGCACGGTTTGAAGATCGGTACCATTGCAGATCTAATCCACTACCGTACGACTAATGAACAGACAGTGACGGTGGCAGACACCGGTTCACTGGAGACAGATTACGGTCAATTTAATTACACGACCTATAACGATGAGATCCTCGGTTGTACCCACCTTGCACTTCACAAAGGTGATATCAGTGCTGATGAGCCGACTATGGTTCGTGTACACAACCGCTCTGAAGTTCTGCGTGACGTGGTTGGCGTAGCTGAGGAGAGTGAAGCTAAGTGGACACTGCGTCGCGCACTAGAGCGTATCGCTGCAGAAGGTAAGGGTGTTGCCCTGCTTCTGGATAGTGGTAATCGCATCGATCTTGGCGACTCTATCAGCCAGATCACCAGTGGTTCTAAACCGTCTAAAGTGAATGTCAGCGCGTCCGGCGCTTACCTGACAGTAGGTACAGGTTCACAGATTCTACGTGATCTTGGGGTAGGTAAAATGCGCCTGCTCAGTTCACCAATGAAATTTAATGCAATCTCAGGCTTTGATCTTGAGATTGATGAATACATCCCTTTTGCAGAGTAAAAGATCATGAGTGTAAAAGTAGTTGAAGGCGATTTTGTCGCTGCAAATGGTCGCTACACAATCGTTGTTGGCCGTTTCAATTCATTTGTCGTAGAGAGCCTATTAGAAGGTGCTATCGACGTTCTTAAACGCCACGGCGTTTCTGAAGATAATATCCGCATCGTTCGTGTACCGGGTGCGTTTGAGATTCCATTGGCGGTTAAGCGCGTCGCTCAACAGAAACAAGATGATGCAATCATCGCACTGGGTGCGGTAATTCGTGGTGGTACGCCACACTTTGAGTACGTCTCTAACGAAGCGTCTAAAGGTGTAGCCCAGGTATCTCTCGACTTTGATATCCCAGTTGCAAACGGCGTTCTGACAGTGAACTCTATCGAGCAGGCAATCGAGCGCTCTGGCACGAAAGCAGGTAACAAAGGCGCTGAAGCCGCGCTATCAGCTGTTGAGATGGTGAGTCTTCTTCGCCAACTTGAGGTTTAAGATGAGCGAAGAACAGGCTCCTAAGCGCAAAAAAGTCTCTAATACAGAGAAGCGTCGCAACGCTCGCAGCTTTGTGCTGCAGGCACTCTACTCTCAAGAGCTGACAAAAAACCCAACGAATGAGGTAGAGGCTCATTTTCGTGTCGACAACGACATGAGTGAAACCGATGTACCGCTCTTCTCTGAACTGTTGCAAGGCGTGAATGCGCAAAAAGCAGAGCTTGATCAAGCGTTTAACATCTATCTGGATCGTAACGTCGAAGAGTTAGATCCGGTGGAAGTGAGCGTACTTCGTATCGGTGCTTATGAGCTGATCAATCGTATCGAAGTCCCTTATAAAGTCGCTATCAACGAGAGCGTTGAGTTGGCGAAAATTTTTGGGGCAACCGAGAGCCACAAGTACGTTAATGGCGTCCTCGATAAGCTGGCGCAAAAAGTCCGCGCTGTCGAGATCAAAGCCAACCGCGGTAAGTAATGCCAGGCGAATTCGATCTGATTCGCCGCTATTTTGACTCCATCAGTGGCGATCATCCCAGTGTTCAACTCGGCATTGGTGATGATTGCGCTCTGTTAACGTCCAGTCCCCATACCGAACTCGCTATCTCTGTCGATACGCTGGTTGAAGGTGTTCATTTTCTACCGGACATCGATCCAGAAGTTTTGGCGTGGCGATTAGTTGCCAGTAGTGTCAGCGACTTGGCGGCAATGGGGGCATTCCCCAAATGGCTGACACTTGCCTGTACACTGAATGGGCCTACGCGAGAGTGGTTAGCAGCCTTCTCAAAAGGTTTAGCAGAGGCCTGTCATCACTACTCACTGATATTGGTCGGCGGGGATACCACCTCAGGGCAACAACAAGTGTTTACGGCTCAGGTGCATGGAGAGGTTCCGTTAGGCATGGCGCTTAAACGTAGCGGTGCTAAAGCTGGCGATGCCATTGTGGTCAGCGGCACTCTAGGCGATTCCCGAGCCGGATTAGCGCTATTAACTGCTGAGTGTGAAAGTGGGTCTGATTACCTACTTGAACGCTACTATCGCCCAACCGCGCGACTTGCGCTGGGTGAGGCGCTGCGTGGAATTGCGAATTCAGCCGTGGATGTGTCGGATGGTCTATTAGCGGATCTTGGGCATCTATTAACCGCTTCGGGTGTTGGGGCAGAGATCCATACTGAGTCACTACCTCTATCAGCCGACATTAAAGATCTTGCCCCAGATTTGGCAGAGAGATGGGCGCTTTCAGGCGGTGAGGATTTTGAACTCTGCTTTACACTTCCACAGGATAGAGTGCCTGAACTTCAACAAATCAGTGAACGTCTAGCACTACCCCTGACTCTAGTAGGCAAGATCACACAACAAACAGGGATCACACTGTTGAAATCGGGCGAACCTGTGCCTCTGCCTGCCTCATTGGGTTTCAACCATTTTGGAAACGAACATGAATAGAGCGCCTGCCAGTATCTGGCGAAACCCCATTCACTTTTTAGCCTTTGGTTTGGGCAGTGGTGCCGCGCCAAAAGCACCCGGCACCGTCGGTACGCTTGCGGCCATTCCTATTTGGTACCTATTCAACGATTGGGCACTGATACCCTATCTTTTATTAATGTTGGTGACCTTTTTATTGGGTTGCTGGTTGTGTGGCAAAACCTCAGACGATCTGGGTGTTCATGATCATGGCGGCATTGTCTGGGATGAGTTTGTTGGCCTATGGATTACCTTTATTGCGCTTCCGACGGGCTGGGAGTGGGTCGTGTTCGGGTTTGTGATGTTCCGTCTATTCGATATCTGGAAGCCCTGGCCGATAGGCTGGGCAGACCGACGCGTCTCGGGTGGCCTAGGCATTATGTTGGATGATCTATTGGCTGGATTGATGGCGCTAGGGGTCGTGCAAGCGGTAAACTATGCTGTATAGCAATCTGCTTTAGTGATCTGGTCGTAATACCTTTCACTAATTCAGAGGTAAAGATGCAAGGATGCATCGAATTGAGGATAAGATTTTGGATATTAAACTGATAGCGGAATGTAAATTGCCAATGCCTATGGGTGTATTCCGTATGGTTGGTTTCGAAGAGGTCGAGAGCGGTAAAGAGCACATCGCGCTGGTATACGGTGATGTTGCAGGTGACGAACCCGTTCTAGCCCGCATGCACTCAGAGTGTCTAACAGGTGATGCCTTGTTCAGCTTGCGCTGTGACTGTGGCTTTCAACTGCAAGAGGCCCTAAAGCGCATTACCGAAGAGGGCAAAGGCGTTCTGCTCTACCTACGCCAAGAGGGCCGTGGTATCGGTCTTTTGAATAAGGTCAAAGCCTACAACCTGCAAGACTCTGGCTGTGACACGGTAGAGGCCAATGAGCGCTTAGGCTTTGCCGCTGATATGCGTAACTACTCAATGTGTCAGCCAATGTTGGATGCGATCGGTGTTAAGAGCGTTAACTTAATGACCAACAACCCGCGTAAAGTCGCTGCACTCGAAGAGTATGGTGTGAATGTCTCGTCGCGTGTGCCACTGCAAGTCGGTAAGAACCGCTACAACGAGCACTACCTAGAGACGAAAATGGGTAAACTCGGTCATATGATGAGCGAAGTGCATTTCAAACCGGATGCTTAATGGCATAGGTTGGTACTGATTTGGTGCATTGATAAACCTCAGCAGCAGTGCTGGGGTTTTTTTAGGTCTGTAGAAAGTGCTCTATCTGCTCTCGAATTGAGTCAGCATCTAAGCCGGCATCTTGTAACTGTTCATCCCGAGTCGCATGCTCAATCCAACGATCGGGAATGCCAAGGTTAAGACAACGTAAGTTCTGGCCATTATGAGTCAGCCACTCATTCACAGCACTGCCCGCTCCGCCCGCAATAGCCCCATCTTCCAGGGTGATAAAGTGAGAGTAAGTATTCACTAGCTCTTCAAGCATAGCTTCATCGAGTGGTTTGACGAAGCGCATATCGATTAAGCCAAGATCCAACTGATCAGCGACCTGCTCGGCTGCTGGTAAAAGAGGGCCAAAGTTGAGTATGACGCCACCTTTACCAACTCTTACCAACCGGCTTTGACCCATGGCTAAGGACGCTAATGGAGTTCTGCTCTTAACGCCTTCGCCTCGAGGGTAGCGGACCACAGCACAGCCATTGTATTGGTAGCCTAGAGTCAGCATCTGCTGCTGCTCATCCAGTGTGGAGGGCGTCATAATGACAACCTCGGGTAGCGAGCGAAGCATTGGGATATCGAAGATACCTGAGTGGGTTGGACCATCTTCCCCAACCAATCCTGCACGATCTACAGCGATCAAACAGTCGAGATTTTGCAGGGCGATATCGTGGATGACCTGATCCAAAGCGCGCTGCAAAAAAGTTGAGTAGATTGCCAGAACCGGTTTCATCCCACCTACCGCAAGGCCGGCTGCAAAGGTGGCTGCGTGCTGTTCTGCAATGGCAACATCAAAGTAACGTGTTGGGTATTGGTCAGCGAATTGCACAAGGCCAGAACCCTCCCTCATGGCCGGGGTAATCGCGACTACTCGAGGGTCACTTGAAGCAGTTTCACAGATCCATTGGCCAAACTGATCGCTGTATTTCAGATTAGGAGCACTGATCTCTGATGGTTTTTCCAGTTTAGTGATGGCGTGATAGCCGACCGGATCCTCTTCAGCTGGCTTAAACCCAAACCCCTTACGAGTTCTAATATGCAGGAATTGAGGCCCTGTTTGGCTCAATGACTGCTTAAGGGCAGGGATTAATTGGCTCAGGTCATTACCATCAATAGGGCCAGAGTATTCAAAGTTCAGTGCTTCAAATAGAGGCATCACAGGGTTAGTGGGTGCTTGCTCACGTAGATTCTTGGCTAGATAGGTGGCCAATCCCCCTTGGTTGGGCGAGATCGACATGTCGTTATCGTTCAGAATGACGAGTAGATTCGCATCAGTATGTGCTGCGTGGTTGAGTGCTTCAAAGGCCTGACCAGCCGTCAGAGCCCCATCACCTATAACAGCCACCGATTTACGATCATTGCCTTGCAGTGTGTCGGCAATCGCCATGCCGAGAACGGCGCTGATAGAGGTGCTGGAGTGCCCAGTGCCAAAGCAGTCGTAAATACTCTCAGCTCGATCGGGAAAGGGAGTAAGCCCCTCTCGTTGCCGTATGTTAAGCATCGCCTCACGACGACCCGTCAGAATTTTGTGCGGATAGGCTTGGTGACCTACATCCCAAACCAGATGATCGTCTGGTGTGTCTAATAGCTGGTGAAGCGCTAGTGTCAGTTCGACAACCCCTAGTCCGCCACCAAGATGTCCCCCAGTCTGACCGACACAGAAGAGCAGATAGAGACGTAACTCATCCGCTAGCTGCTGTAATTGGCCCAGATTCAACCCTTTTAAATCTGAAGGGGAGTCAATCTGGTCCAACAGTGGAGTCGCAGGACGTTGTGTGGGGATATCAGTAATCATTAATGGTTACGGGCAATGACAAAATCAGCAAGGGCTATTAATGACTGGTTACGTTCACCGAAGGTTTCTAGAGCTTCAATCGCCTGTTGGTGCAATTCATTCAACCACTGCTTGCTTTGAGTAAGCCCAATAAGTGCAGGGTAGGTGGCTTTGTCTCTCTCTTCATCAGAACCTTGGGGTTTGCCCAGTTGTTCTGTGGTGCTTTCGATATCTAAGATGTCATCTTGAATCTGAAATGCTAGTCCAATCTTTTGCGCGTAACGATCGAGTGCCTCTAGATCCGTATCGGTAGCATTACCACTGGCTAAAGCGCCTAAACGCAGAGCTGCACGAATGAGTTCGCCCGTTTTAGCTGCGTGCATGCTTTTCAGCTGCTCTAGACTCAGTCTTTTACCCTCTGAGCCTAGGTCAAAGGCTTGTCCATCAACCATACCCAGATCACCACTGCATCTAGCTAGGGTATGAACCATCTGTAACTGAGTGGACGCTGGTAGTGCATCAATAGGCTGACTGAGCAGTTCAAATGCCCAGGTTAGCAGTGCATCACCGGCTAATATGGCGGTCGCTTCATTGAACTGGATATGGCAGGTTGGTTTGCCGCGGCGCAGCTCATCATTATCCATAGCCGGTAGATCATCATGCACCAGTGAATAGCTATGAACGCACTCCAAAGCACACGCGGCCGTATCCGCTTGCTCAATTTGTCCACCTAGTAACTCAGTGGCCAGGTAGACCAGCGTGGGACGAAGGCGCTTGCCTCCATTCATCAGGCTGTAGTGCATCGCCTGATGAAGGCTAGGGTCAATCCCGTTACGTTCAGCTAAACGTCGACTGAGCTCAGCTTCAACTCTCTGTCGGTACAGAGCTAGCATTGGTTGTGGCATTAGGTTTGTTCAGATTCGTTAAACGGTTGTTCAACCAGCTCGCCGGATTGCTCCGTCAACATCACGACTTTCTGTTCGGCCGATTGCAGAATTTTTTGGCATTCGCGGGTCAGGCTGATCCCCTCTTCAAAGGATTTTAGTGCCTCTTCGATAGAGAGGTCCCCCTTCTCCATCTCTGAAACCAGGGCTTCTAACCGTTTTAGGGAGCCTTCGAAGTCAGTTGTCTGTTTGCTTTCTGCCATGATTACTCAGTCCTTAAATTTAGGGAACCTGCGAACAAGTTTTGTAGTATACCCTGTCCTTAAGCAAAGGTCCGTGCAATACCGATGGTGCTGGTAATGATCAGTACTGTGCCAATAATTTTGAAGAAACGGGCGGAATCGGTCTTGACCAGATAGCGGTGCAGCTTTTGCCCAAGAAGGTGGCCGATGAATGCGCAGGGCAGCAACCAGAGGTGGTGGATTAACTGCAGATCGACGCCTACGACAAAGAAGGATCCCATCTTGATAACCACCAGAATGAACCAGAGAACAAACAGAGTATCGCGCAGTTGCTCTTTAGCGACATGGCTAGCGTAGACGGCCATGACCAGTGGCGCTGCAATCAAAGAAGTACCACTGACATAGCCTCCCAGCATTAAGAAGAGGTTATCGATCCAAGCGGAGTTGCTTTTAAAGGGTTTATTAAGAATGTAACCAATTGAATAGACGATGACGATGACAAAAATTAGCCCAGACATGATCTCGTTGGGCAGTGTTAAGAGCCCGAATACCCCAATCAGCTTCGGGATAATCATCACTTTTAGGGTTTTCTTCAGATAGGGCCAATCGACATTCTCTTTGAGCCCACTGGTTCCCAAACGCTTCGCTTTGAAATGATTCCCCAGCGTAATAGCCCCTGAAAAGATGAGCAGGTGCACGGCGATTATGGGCAGAAAGATGAGGGGATCATCAACGATTAACAGCAGAAACGGTAGGGCGAGTACGGCACCACCAAAGCCAAGGCCGGTTCGAACAAAGCCGCTCCAGACAAAGATGAGTGCAATGAGAAGGTATTGCCACCAGATTAGATCAGACAAGCTGTACCCCGAGAGTTTTTAAGAGCCGCTATTGTATGCCAGAAAACAAAAAACCGGCACTAGGCCGGTTATTTGTAGAGACGTCTAAAACTTATTTAGAGGAATCTAGCATGTGTTGGATAGCGCCCTGAAGTTCAGCATCAGAACAATCCATGCAAGTACCCATTGGAGGCATTGCGTTGATACCCGTCTTAGCAGTCGCTAGAAGCGCATCGATACCTTTAGCGGCACGTGGAGCCCATGCTGCAGCGTCACCCATTTTAGGAGCGCCAGCAACGCCAACCATGTGACAAGCTAGACAGTATGTGTTGTATACAGTTGCGCCATCACGCTCAGCCATTGCAGTTGCAGGAACCATAAGAGCAGCGGCTGTTAGGCCAAGTAGAGTCTTTTTCATTATATCCACCTCAATTCATGAACTTTCGTTTGCTCTTATGGAGCTAAATTTAGCTTAGAGCGCCCGATCGAATAAGTTTATAACCAAAGGTTCGTGTAAGTCCAATTAATCTACGAAGATGAGGGGCTATTGGAGCAATTAGCGTCTAAAGTCGCATCGCAAAGCTGGCTTGCGAGTGTTGAGCTAGACCTCTTTTAGAGGTTTCATGCTCGCGTTCGATCTTTTTCAACGCAGCATCAAGATCGGTGCGGTCAATATTAGGTTGGTTTTTAAGCTCAGAAACGTTAAAGCCACGATGGTGCATTCTTACTAGCGCATCACTATGATTCATTGTGCAGCTACCTTTTTATCGTTTATCAATTTAGTAGCGTGATTAAACGCCTTAAACATGACAGTTTGGTGACGTTTGGGTTAACAATTAATAACAGCGAGTCGAAGAAAGTTAGCGGGGTTAGTCATGAGTCATTTGGAATTAATAGCGTTACCGAAAGCTCATCTACAAAATCAAGGTTCTCAGCTCGATATATTAACGGGCGACATAAGGACTGAGTTTGGTGTGGCTCGATCTGCATGGTTTAACGACCGTCTCCTTTTTCTTGGGTTTTATGAAGGGGATGAGGTTTGTGGTTGGGATGATTTAAGCAAACGATTTGCCAACGCAAACTGGTACATCTCGAATGAGAAGGCGGTTGAGTTGTTTGGGAGTTTTTGTCATCAACCCAAACCTTCAGCATGGGTGATCGGTACAGAATTTCAAAAAGAGGTCTGGCAAGCGGTTTGTCAGATTCCAGAGGGTGATACAGTGAGCTACTCTCAGCTTGCTTTAAACATTAAAAATCCCAAAGCTGTTCGGGCGGTTGGATCAGCACTGAGTGCAAATAACATTGCTTATTGGGTGCCATGCCATCGTGCCGTCAGAAGTGATGGCTCATTGGGAGGTTACCGCTGGGGGTTGCCGTTAAAAGCAAGAATGTTAACTGCCGAGTCTACTGCTCGCAGATCTTTTCAAAAGTGATGTAGCGCAAAGCGTAAAGCGCAAATGGTGGAATGGAGATGAGTAGAGCGGCTATCTCATAAGCATTGAAGGCTCCTCTCTCGGTAAACACCGTAGTGATAATTAACCATAGAACGGCTAAAAAAAACGGCAAGATAAGAATTTGATTCTTACCACTGAGTGACAGTTTTGTTTTGCACCTTGTACAAATGTAGTCAGTGCCCATACCCTCTTCACGTTGAATAGGGCGTCGAGTTTCACAAACTGGACACCAACCTTTCATGCAATCAGGCTCCTTTAAGTGCGTCCGCTGCTGCGGTAATACCCAACTTGTAGCTGGTCAAGCCAAAGCCTGATATCTGACCAATAACGACCTGTGAGAAGACCGATTTATGTCGGAACTCCTCACGCGCATGAACGTTGGACATGTGCACCTCAACGATAGGGCCTTTGTCTTTGAATATCGCCAACGCATCGGTGAGACCGTAGCTGTAGTGAGTCCAAGCACCTGCGTTGATAACGATCGCATCAACATCTTCCAAAAAGGCTTGATGAATTTTGCGTGCCAGCTCACCTTCGATGTCTGTCTGGTAGCACTCAAGCTCACACCCCTGCTCAGCAGCCCAATTAGCTGCGGCCGATTCGATATCTTGCAGCGTAAAGGTGCCGTAATGTTTCGGATCACGCTTGCCGAACATTGCGTGGTTGATGCCGTGAAGCAGAAGTATTTTTGCCATGGTTCTATCCTTAACTGTTTGCCAGACAACTGGTCGCTTTGGAAGCCTGCGAACAAGTCCATGGCATCTCAGGCTTACAGTCAAATTCATTATCAAGGCGTGTTTTCGAAGGCCTAGCGGGCTAAGTCGAGAAAGCACAACGCTGAAGATGGATTTGACTGTAAGCCCCGCAGGGCGTGACCTGTAATGTGCATCTACTGTGTTGCTCTTCTTGCTAAGGACTACGGCCATTAGCGGCAAAAAGCGCCTTGTATCTACACATTTCAGATCTCGCTGAGATGCTATGGACTTATTCGCAGGCTTCCTAGTCTAAGATCCTGCCGCATGAGTGCAACATCTTTTGTACATAGATTGAAAAAGAGCCGTATACTTTGAAGCTCTTTATGTTCAGTGCAGGTTTCCCTAATTGATTGAATTTGGAAGTACAGCCTTTGTCATTGCGTTGATTGCCGCCTGGTTTGTTGGCCTATCAAAAGGTGGATTGCCCATCATTGCTATGTTGTCGGTGCCGATCCTCTCCCTAGTGATGTCACCTATGACGGGTGCCATTCTGTTGCTACCCATCTATATCATCAGTGACATGGTGGCGGTGTGGCTCTATCGAAAACACTTCTCAATGATCAATCTGAAAAATCTTATCCCCGCGGGTCTGCTAGGGGTGTTTATTGGTTGGGCAACGGCATCCATTGTCTCTGATCAGTTTGTCGCCCTGCTGATCGGTATTATGGGCCTCACGTTTGTCTCCTATATCTGGTTTGGAAAGCGCCAAGTAAAAGAGGCGAAAAAACCGACCAAAGTGGGCGGTTGGATCTGGGGCACCATTGCCGGTTTTACCTCGTTTATCTCCCATACTGGTGGCCCACCCTTTCAGGTCTATGTTCTGCCACAAAAACTGGAGAAACTGGTGTTTGCCGGGACAGCAACGCTCTTCTTTGCTGTGATCAACCTCTCAAAACTGCCACCCTACCTAGCGCTTCGTGGCTACTCCACAGAGGATTTAACGCTGGCGCTTTGGATGGTGCCCAGTGCACTGTTGGGTACCTTTATGGGGGCTAAGCTGACTAAGATTTTGAAGGATCGATGGTTCTTTGGCTTAGTAGAAGTCGGACTGTTGCTGGTCTCTATAAAGCTGATCCACGGAGTCATCGTAGAGTCTTTGTTGTAGGAGCCTTATCGCAGATGAGGCGAAAAGAGATCGCGACCTTTTACAAGATCGCTCCAACCGATCGTGCAGTATCTCTTTGCTGCCCTTTGTAGGAGCCTTATCGCAGATGAGGCGATAGATTTGAAAGAGAATCGCGACCTTTTACAAGATCGCTCCAACAGCGCCCAAGTCATTCAGCGCAACTTGATAAACGTGCTCTGAATATCAAACTCTTCAATAAAACGTCCCAACGCTTCATGCCCATCCGCTTTGATACCAGCAAAGGTATCAAACGCATCAATGCCTTGATGGAAGAAGAGGTCAAAGCCACTGACGATATCCAAACCCGCTTCGTGAGCGGCCGTTAGGAACTCAGTTTCTAGTGGGACATAGACCGCATCGAACGCCCACTCTTGACCACCAAATAGTTCTGGGTCTAGTGGAATGCCAGGTGTAGCGTAATGTCCAACGGGTGTGCAGTTGACCAACCCGTTGGCGGCTTTAGCTGTTTCGGCTAGCTGCTCTTTAGAGATCACTTCAGCGTTATAGCCTTTAGCCCGTACCGCAGCCGCTAACGCTTCAGCCCCTTCAACATTTAGGTCAAAGATGTTCAGCTTAGTTGCGCCACAATGGAACAGTCCAAAGGCAACCGCTCGACCGACACCGCCGGCGCCTAGCATCAGTACTTCACCTGCTGGCTTGTCACCACGTTGAGCTTTGTAGCCGTGAATAAAACCGGTGTAATCCGTGTTTGTTGCCTTTACAGCACCATTGGCTAGGTAGAGTGTATTGGTTGCACCTACTTCACGTACCGCTTCATCGGGCTCATCAACGAACTCAACGGCAATGGATTTGAAGGGGAAGGTGACGTTGCAACCGGTAAATCCATCATTACGAAGTGATTGAAGCATGGTTTTAAATGCCTCTTTGTCACTTTGACCCGGATCCTTCAAGTCGTAAGAGACATCAAAGCCATAGATATCGCCCAACATCTTGTGCAGGAAAGGGGCACGCGATTGTGAGATTGAGTTACCGATTAAACCCAGTTTAAGTTGCTTCATAGCTGTCATCCTTTACAGCAAGCCCAGTGCTGTTGGTAATCCAATCACCAAATCTGGAACGAACGTGATAATAATAAGAACTAAAAGCTCCACTAAGAATAGCGGCAAAATCACCTTGCTCAGCTTCGCCATACCGACCTTAGCGATGGAGTCCGCGACAAACAGGCAGAGTCCCATTGGTGGTGTGATCAAGCCAATCATTAGGTTGAAGATAATTATGATGCCAAGGTGAGTTGGGTCGACGCCTAGACTCACAGCAATTGGGTGCAGAATCGGCACCAGTACCAACATTGCCGCGATGCCCTCTAGGAACAGACCGACCACTAAGAAGAGAATGATGACGCCGACTAAGAACATCCACTGAACCGTCATGTACTCCAAGGCGAAGTCAGTGATCATGTTGGGAACGCGGTTGTAGTTCATCAACCAGTTAGCAGCAGCAACCGCACCGATAACGACCATGATGATCGAGCTGTCGCGCATCGCTCGGGCGAAAAGACCGGCCAGTTTAGAGACTTTCAGCTCTTTGAAGACAAAGATTCCGACAAACAGGGCGTAGGCCACGGCAAAGCTGGCCGCTTCCGTTGGCGTCACGACCCCCATCAGTATTGAGCCAACCACGAAGACAGGCATCAATAGAGGAATAATCCCTTGGATCAGGGCGCGAGAGTTGCTCTGCTTTTCGCCAAGTTCGTGCTCTGTGCCCTGCTTCTCGTAGTGGCCTTTGAAGAAGTAGACGTAGACCGAAAGGAAGATCGCAAGCATTACACCGGGAACCACACCGGCCATGAATAGCGCGGGTACCGAGACACCCGTCACAGTCAGGGCATAGATGATGACAGGAATCGATGGTGGAATAATCGGACCAATGACGGAAGAGGCCGCCGTAATGGCAGCAGCAAACTCACGTGGGTAGCCTTTCTTCTCCATCTCTGGAATAAAGACACGACCAATCGCCGATGTATCCGCAACCGCAGAGCCAGAGAGACCGGCAAATATGACCGAAGCCCAGATATTCACCATGGCTAAGCCGGCACGCATTTTGCCGACCAAAACGTTCGCAAAGGCGATGATACGACTGGTGATACCCGACTCATTCATCAGCTCGCCGGCAAGAATAAATAGAGGGATCGCCAATAGTGGGTAAGAGGCCATGCCACCAAACATCTGTGTTGCCACGATGCGAAGGTGGTATGGGAATTCGCCCACAGCCATGAAGTAGAGCAGTGCAGCGATGATGGCAAAAGCGATGGGTAGGCCAATAAAGATACCGCCTAGAAGAATGGCATAAGTCATTAGAATGCGCCCTCCGCTTCATGTTGATCGGTATTCGCAGCTCGATTTAGCAGGCGCAGTAGTGCTGCTACTGCAAGCATGGCGCCACCCAGCACCATAGCGAAGTAGTAGGGGTACATCTGCCCAAGAACCGCAAGCTGTTCGATACCGAATAGATCTCGAAGTTCACGCGCACTTGAAAGGATGCTGGATGCATCGACTTTGCCGCGCTTCATCATGAAGAGGTAGCCGGAGTAGCTCAACAGCGCACCTATAACGACCATGCAGAGGTCCACAAAGAAATTGATCGGTTTGTGGGCTGCTTTAGGCAGCAGACCCGCGACAAGATCAAAAGAGACATGGCGATCGAGCAGGTAAGCCCAAGCCATGCCAAACATAATTCCGTAGACTGCCAGGTAGACGGGTAACTCCTCGCCCCATGGGATCGACTCTCCGATGGTGTAACGGCGTACTGAGTTTATGAAGATGATCAGGAACACTGAAGCCATAGAGATGGCTGAACCTGCTGCAAAAAAGGTACCGACGAAGCGGGTCACCTTACGCAATAGAGTGTGCATAAGTCATACCGACAGTTATAAGTTTTTTGAGAAATAGGCTCCGACCGGATGGTCGGAGCCGTGCAAACCTGAAGAGGTTTGGAGTATTACTTAGAAGCAGCTTCTACAGCAGCGTCTAGTTTAGCGATCCACTCATCGCTACCTAGCTCTTTAGCAAGCCACTCTTTAACCGCTGGCTGTGCAAGCTTCTTGAACTGAGCCATTTCGTCAGCTGTTGGTGAGTGTACTTTCATACCTTCAGCAACCACTTTCGTTACGCCTTCAGCCGTGTTGAACTGCTGAATTGCGCGACCCATTAGGCCTGCAGTACGAGCGGCTTTAGCAATGATGTCCTGCTCAGCAGCGCTTAGAGACTGGAAGAATTCGTCGTTGATTACGATGAAGTCAGCAGCGTAAACGTGGCCATCAAGAACCATGTACTTCTGTAGCTTGTGAAGGTTGTTGTTGTAGATAGTGCCGACAGGGTTTTCCTGACCGTCAACAACACCAGTTGTAAGTGCGTTTGGAAGTTCAGACCAAGCGATAGGCGTTGGTTCACCGCCAAGACCTTCAACCATCTCTACGTATAGAGGGATTGGCTGAACGCGGAACTTAAGACCTTTCATGTCTGCTGGAGATTTGATCTCACGAACGTTGTTAGTGAAGTTACGGAAACCTGTCTCACCGTATGCAAGTGTGCGTAGGCCAGTCTCTTCTAGACAGTGTGCAGCAAGATCTTGACCAAACTGACCGTCAAGTACGTCCCAGGCGATCGTTGCGTTTGAGAATGTGTAAGGAATGTTTAGAACGTCAGCTTCTTTACAGATTTTAGCCATAGCGCCAGAAACGATCGCCATGTGCGTAGTGCCTTCCTGTGCTTGCTGAACTAGATCGCCTTCGTTACCTAGAGCTTTTGCTGGGAAAAGTTCTACTTTGATATCTGTCTCACCTTCAACAATGTTTTTGAAGATGACACCAGCAGCACCTTTTTTAGATGTCTGCCAGTCAGCGCCGTCAACGTGACCTAGTTTGATAGTGGGTGCTGCAAAAGTTGAAACAGAAGCAGCGGCTACAGCAGTAGCAACAAGAGTTTTTAGCATCGCCTTTTTCATTGGGCTCTCCAATTTATTATCGTTTCACGCCTAGAGATGACGTTTCCAAGATTTTTTGTAGCAAGATGTCTAAAACCACCTACCCCAAGCAAGCTGGTTTTATTGTCTTGCTCTTAGCTTTTGTACTACTTGGTTAAAACTAAGTAGTGCAAATTTGCCATAGCCCTATACAGGCATTCAAGCTTTTTGTACTATTTGGTTAAAACAATTTGTTAGAACCTTTATAACCGTTTTTTAAACGTTTGGTTAAAAGTAAAATGAGTATCCCTTCTACATCGAACCGTTCAGCCGCAAAAAAACGTAATCCTGAAGCAGTTAAAGCCAATATCCTGCGTGTCGCCACCGAAGAGTTTGCCACCTCAGGCTATGCCGGTGCGCGGGTCAATGTGATCGCTGAAAAAACCGATACATCCAAGCGGATGATCTACTACTACTTTGGCGATAAAAAAGAGCTCTACCGTACCGTTCTTGAGGCTGCCTACCGAGATATCCGTTTGGGCGAGCAACAGCTGCATTTGAATGATCTCAATCCCGAGCAGGCGCTTCGCTCACTGGTGGCGTTCACTTTTGAACATCAGCGCAACAATCCGCAGTTTATTCGTCTGGTTATGATTGAGAACATTCACGAGGGACGCAATCTGATCGCAAAAGAGGCGTTTGAGGAGGTTAACAACCCTGCCATCGATCGGCTTGGCGAGATCTACCAACGAGGTGTTGAGGAGGGTGTTTTTCGATCGGGCATCAGTGTCATTGAGCTTCACTGGTTGATCAGTTCAGCCTGTTTCTTCAATAACTCAAACCGCTCAACCTTCAGTGCAGCCTTTGGCAACGATCTATTTACGGAAGAGGGGCAAAGTCATCTTAATCAGCAGGTACAAGAGATGATTTTGCGCTTTGTCGCCAACTGATATTTAAGAACATTTTGGATTGGTAACTTCATTAGAGCTTCGCTAGATTGAAGCTCTTTTTTAGTGAGTTTTACATGCATCCTAGCCGCCTTCTTTTAGTTCTCTGCTTTATAGCGTTCATCTCTTTAGGTCTGCCTGATGCGCTGCTCGCTGTGGCTTGGCCTACCATGGCCGATGAGTTCTCAACCACTCTGGATCGTCTCGGAATCATCATGACCGGCGGAACCGTCGGTTATGCTCTGAGCAGCTTCATGATCGGTGCAATTGTTAATCGTATTGGATTGGCTGGCCTGCTGATTCAAAGTGCTTCACTTACCGTCATCGCATTGGTGCTGTTTATGGTTGTGCCTGACTGGTATTGGATGCCCTTTGTCGCACTGATTGCCGGTCTGGGCGGTGGTGGTATCGATGCGGGCCTCAATGCCTATGTGGAGAAACACTACTCAAGCCGTATCATGCAGTGGTTGCATGCCAGTTTTGGTGTCGGAGTCACTCTAGGTCCTGCCATCATGACCCTATCGCTGGCGATGACAGGTCTGTGGCGGCCTGGCTATCTGTTGGTCGCGTTTTTGATGTTATTGATGCTTTCTGCTTTTATCCACTATCGCGGCTTATGGAGTGACCAGCCTAGTGCTGGTGAACCGGAAGAGCAGGGTAATGCCAGCATGCTCGCCACGCTCAAACTACCGGCGGCATGGCTAAGTATGTTGGCCTTTTTTCTCTACACCTCGGCAGAGATTGGATTGGGCTTTTGGGCATTTACCCTGTTGACGGAGTCGAGGGGTGTGGTCCTTGCCACGGCAGGGCTTTGGGTCACTCTCTACTGGGGATCTTTTACCCTTGGTCGAATCGTTTCGGGCCTGCTTGCGCCCAAGTTAGGTGAGATGAAGCTGACGCTCTATGGTCTTTTACTTTCACTGATTGGCTTGGTTCTGTTCACCCTTCAAATAGGTGGGCCAGGTGGGGTCTATGGGCTTGCTCTGGTCGGCCTTGGCTTTGCACCAACCTTCCCAGCACTGCTTTCAACCACCTCAGAGCGAGTCGCAAAATCGCATGTGACCAACCTGATCGGCATGCAGATCTCTGCCGCCGGAGTTGGTTTAGTGGTTATGCCACTCTCTTTGGGGCTTATAGTCTCTAGTGTCGGATTGGAAGCGCTGGCGCAGGTTTTCTTGGGCATGACCGCCAGCGTCTTTTTGCTGCTTACCTTGATTCGTAAAAGATAAAACTCTATTGAGCTTAGAGAGAAGCAACCAGTTGTTGAGTTCTCGATAGCGCTTGGAGAGCCCGATCCTTAGGTGAGACAGTCGCTTCCTCAGCAGTTCTCGGAATTTCAATACTGATGACTTTATCTCTAGGAAGCGCCCGTAGCATTGAGGCTATATCAATATCGCCATCCCCGGGAAGAAATCGCTCACCCCTAGCATTGTGTATCAATTGATCCAAGGTTGGGTTTTTGATGTAAGGTGCATCACAGACCTGGATGTAGTTGATACGACTTGGGTCAATTGAACGCAAATCGTCTAACGAACTCTCTGAGCGGTCATAGTGCAGTGCATCCACAAGAATCGCTGCATTTGAATAGTTAACAGCGCTTGTAACTTCAATAGCATCACGAATGTGTTTGACCGCGGTCCAAGGCATTGGCTCCAAGTCCGCACTCATACCAAACTCTGCTGCACGTTTGCAGAAGTTGCCGTAGTTCTCTATAAGGCGGTTTCTATCCAGATCATCACCAGCAACCAGTACGTGCTTCGCACCAAGTTCTGCACCAACCGAGAGAAACTGATCGAAACGAGCTAGATTAAAGCTGTCATTAATTCGCACAATTTCAATATCAGCTAACTTGATGCCAGTTTCATTCATTGCAGACAGCGTTCGCTGTTGCAGATTTTTGTCGGTTAGAATCGCGAACGGATCTTCAGCGCCTGCTGGTAAAAGTCGAAAACCAACCATGTCATATCCAGTTTCGGCTGCAACGAGTACAGCCTCATCTGGAGATAACTCTTTGGTCGTTAAATAAGCGAGAGAATATTGATTGCCCATATGCTTATTTCAGCGGTGAAAATGGCATTGGAATAGCCATTGTTGATTCCATTTCAGGGCGAAGGAAAGCGGGTCCGCCCGCTGGCGGCCAAACACCATCTGCAACACTCTTGCCGCGTGCTTCGGCGCGGGCATTAGCTGAATCGTATGGCCAGATCTGTGTAAAGCGGGTTGGTCCGTCAAGTGAGTACATTGCGATAGTGAGTGGTGAGTATTCAACACGCTTTGGAACGGCTTCGCGCCATTTTTCAATGGTTGGAGCTAGGCCATTCAGGGTTGGTTGATAAGTGCGGATCTCATAAACCTTGCCAAATTCACCTGGCTCAATTTCAGGCATGAAATCAAGCGCTTTATATGAATCACAGCTGTAGTGAAGCAGGTTTTCGCCGCCGTTAAATGGATCAGAAGAAAGACGGATACGGTCACGCTCTTCATACATCTCTTCAAGCGAGTTAAAGCCGCGAAGTAGGTAGACTTCGTTCAGGCTACCCACGTCTGAGAACCAAGCGCCGTATAGAGTACCCTTTGCTTCCGGTGCATTTAGGAAAGCTTGAATGCCATCGGCCATTTTTCCGGCACCAAATATCACTGTTTTTAGTGTGATTAGTTCGTAGTATTTCATCTTCGCTCCAAAATTAATTGTCTGGTTTGTTGTTAAAATGTTTGCCGATAGCTTGACCGCAGAGATAACCAAAGGTCATGGCTGGCCCAAGGGTAATGCCGCCGCTAGGGTAGTCTCCTCTGAATATACTGGCCGCCTCATTACCAACGGCATATAGCCCTGGTATGGGTTCGTCTGCTGCATTAACGACCTGGCACTCATGATTAGTCTTGAGTCCAATAAAGGTGCCAAGGCTGCCTGAATCCAGTTTTACCGCATAGAAGGGTGGCTTTTTGAGTTCACCTAACGATGGGTTCGGTTTGTGTTCAAAATCGCCCGCACCTTTGTTGTAGGTTGACTCGCCACGATTGAAATCTAGATCTTCTCCTTTGGCAGCAAAGTCATTAAAACGCGCCACCGTTTCATTCAACGAGTCACTGGGTACCCCCATTTTCTGTGCAAGCTTGTTAAGTGAATTTGCTTTCAAAAGGTAGCCAGTTTTAAGTGCCCGTAAGTTTAGGAAAGGAGCTGGTTTTGCCCAGCCTAGTCCCCAGCGGCGATAAGCCTTGTGATCTGCTATTACCCAGCTTACCGGTTGCTCATCAGAATAGGTGTCAAAGTAACCTTGTTGGAACATGTGGTAGCAGTTGGCTTCGTTTGTGAAACGATGGCCGTCTGGGCCAACTGCAATAATGCCAGGTTTGCCTCGTTCTAATAGATGAGGATATTTACCAACGCTGCCATCTGCTCTTTTAACTCTACTGCAAGGTGCCCAAGCAGCACCCTCGCGATAATCTGAAGAGATTGCAGCACCGATCTTTTGCGCCAACTCGATTATTGAGCCAGTGTTTTCCGGGACAGCCGCTGAAAAATGTTGAGCTCCCGCTCTGGGTGCAATGTATTTATTCAGAAGTTTTTGGTTATGAGGGAATCCACCAGCAGCCGATACGACAGCCTTGGCCTTAATCTCGATGGATTCACCATTTCTGTGAATAGTTACGCCTGAAACACCGTTTTGATTCGAGATAAACGTCTCTATCTCCACGTCTGTAAAGTGTTCAACGCCAAGATCGAGTGTGCTTTTAAATAGAGATGCAGCTAACGCATTACCGTTTTGGAGGTACATGCTGCGTCGAAACAGGATCAAATCTTTGAAGTGGGTCAAGAATCTTTTACAAACATGGATGAAAGCACTTGGTTTTCTTAAAGCATCATAAAATTGGCGAAGTTCAAAGGAGCCAATACCCATCCCCCAAACTGAAGCGATATCCAAAGGGCGTCGAAGAAAGTGAATATTCTTGCCCAGTTTGCGGCCATTAAAAGGGGCCGCACATAAAGATCTTCCACCCGTCACTGAACCAGGTAAATCTTGCATGTCTGGTACTTTATTCCCAGCTATGAAATCGACACTGGTTGTTGAACGATAGTGCTCGACCATTTTTGGAGCAGCATCTAAGAAGGTATCAACTCTTGGATCAAGCTCCGCTCCGTTTGCGACAGAGGTAAGATAACGTTTAACCTCTTCCTTTGAGTCTGCGATACCCGCCTCTTTTGCGTAGGGGTTTTGTGGCAGCCACATCCAACCCCCTGACCAAGCGGACGTGCCTCCAATAACTGAGCTCTTTTCAAAAACAGCAACTTTCAAACCTTGCTGAGCAGAGCTTAATGCAGTGGATAGACCTGCAGCACCAGAGCCAATAACGACAACATCGTAATCCTTACTGGGCTTTGTGTGTTTTATAGACGATACAGGCACTCGCTAAACCTCAAGATGCTTAAAGTAATTGGACGCTCTGCTTGCTTCACTAAGCTCTTTCGAGGCACGTTCTAGACGCTTTTCGAATGTATCCATGCGCTCTTTAGTCAGCCTTACTGCAGGCCCTGCAATGCTGACGGTTCCGAATGGTTTTCCTGTCACTGGGTCGTATATCACTCGCGCCATAGCGGCCATTCCGTCGAGGAAAGAGTTGCAGTTGATGCTATAGCCACGTTTTCTAGTCGTGCCAAGTACATCTAACAGTTGTTGAATAGTCATTGGTGCGCCAGATCCTTGTCCGTCTCTGGTCATGCCTTGCTTCATGACTTTTGAGATGGCTTCTTCGTCACTCATGGTTGCTAGAAGCGCTATGCCAGAGGCTGACGAAGCAAAATGAGCTGTCTGGCCTTGCTCTGAACTTGGGTCATATTTAAGGCCTGATTTTGTTCCTTGGGAGACACCTACCCAAACCAGATGCTCGCCATCAATGATCGCCATGCGAATCAGTTCTTCAGTTTGCTCAGCAAGTTTGTCGAGTATTGGCTGAGTCACGTCATTTAGGCCGAGCCCTCCAAGATATGAGAGCCCGAGTGCCGATAGCTTTATGGTTAATGCGTAGTGTTTACCTTGATCTAACTGTCGCACATAACCCAACTCCTCAAGCATTTTAAGTGAGCGATGAATACCACTAGCGGGTTGGCCGAGCGCTTCTGATAACGAAGAGACTGAACTGCCATGCGGGTTTTGGGCTAGGTATTCGATTAGGCTAAAGGCTTTCTCTAATGCACTACTCATTTCGACTACTGGTAATTTCGACTACTGGTAAAAATTTTGTTTTGTGAATTTGGACTATAACAGAAGTGAAATGTTTTTAAAAAGTTGAATGAAATTCAAATTTATGAGATTTTTATCTTATCAATTTAAGCGATCGAGGTAAGTTCGCGTGTCTAATTTAAGCTCTAATTACGATTTTATTGTCTGTGGCTCTGGTGCGGCAGGCCTCTCTGGTGCCGTGTTTGCAGCGCTTAAAGGTTGGAAGGTATTGCTGCTAGAAGAGAGTCAGTATGTTGGCGGTACCAGTGCCTTATCTGGTGGCACGACTTGGACACCACTCAGTTCAATTGGGCGTGAAGTTAACGACAGCGACACATTAGAAGAGGTAACCGCTTTTCTAGATGGAACGGTCGGCGATGCTTCAGATGCCGATGTTCGAACAAGTTTTCTTGCACACGCGGCCACTGCGGTTGAAACGCTGCAAAGTCAGACTCGAATGGAATTTCGTCCATGTCCTAAACATCCAGACTATATGTGGGATGCTGGACACGCGACATTGAATGGTCGTGCGATCGAGCCAGTCCCCTACAAAACTGGCCCTATGGGTAAGTTGCGTGATTTGGTGCGCCCGCCTATCGAAGAGTTTACGGTTCTCGGTGGTATGCAGGTTGACCGTATCGATATTCGTAACCTTCTTGATCGTTACAAATCGGTTAAATCGTTTTTCTATGTAGGGCGTTTGGTTGCGACCTATGTGCTTGATCGCATTTTTTATGGACGTCACTCTCGTTATGTCATGGGGCAGGCGATGATTGCTCGTCTGCTTCATTCAGCTAGTGAGCTAGGCGTCGATATAAAAGTTAATGCGTCGGTTACCGAGCTTGTTGAAGATTCTGGTCGAGTGGTTGGGGTTAAGTTCTCTGAAAACGGCAGCAATCAAGAGGCTACTACTGAACGTGGAGTGTTGCTTGCTACGGGTGGTTTTGGTGCAAGTAAAGAGCGTCAGTCTAAGTACTATGAAGAGACCTGTTCAGGTATCTCACCGGCAAGTGCAGACAATAAAGCGACGTTGCACCCACTGGCGGAAAGTTTAGGCGCACACTATGGAAGTGCGGATAAGCATCCTGCTTTTTATGCGCCTTGTTCAACGCGTACTCGCAAAGACGGATCAACTGCAGTTTATCCTCACTTCGTATTTGATCGCAGCAAGCCAGGTACTATCTGTGTAAATGGTGACGGTCAGCGCTTCTTAAACGAAACAATTTCATACCACGATTTTGGCCGAACAGTGCTCGGTAAAAAGATGGGTCAAGAACCTATCTGGTTGATTGGAGATCAAAAAGCAGCAAATAAATTTGGACTCGGTCTATTGCGTCCAGGTGGAGATAACCCTGAGCCTTTAATCAAAGAGGGCTACCTGAAGAGTGCAACTACCATCGAAGGTTTAGCTGAAGCTATTGGTGTTCCTGCAGAAAATCTTGCTGCAACGCTAACTAAATATAATGCAGATGCCATTCGTGGCGAAGATCCTGAGTTTGGTCGAGGCTCTACACCATATCAGCAACATAACGGTGATCCAGAGAATGCGCCTAATACAACGATTCGAGCGCTTGAAGGACCGTTTTTCGCAGTGAAACTTGAAATTGGGGTTATAGGTACCGCCAAAGGTTTCTCAGGTAACGAGAACGGACAGTTAGTTAAGGATGATGGAACAGTGATTGAGGGATTGTATGCTGCTGGTAATGACCTTCAGTCAATTATGGGGGGTGTATACCCAGGACCCGGCATTACTATCGGACCAGGCATTACATTCGCATACATTGCTACTAAGCATGCAGCAGGAGAGTTGAACTAATGGGTTTTGAACTATCTGGCGAAACTCGCCTATTTCCAATCGTTGGTGATCCAATTGCTCAGGTACGCTCGCCTAAGTATCTTACAGAGATTATGGCGGCTCGTGGTATCAATGGCATTGTGCCGCCAGTCCACGTAGCCCCCAAAGATCTTACTGGTTTCTTTATAACCGCTAAATCGTTACAAAACCTTGATGGCATCGTTATTACTCTGCCTCACAAAATCGACTCTCTAGAGTTTTGTGATCGGGTGACAAAGCGCGCATCAGTGATTGGTGCTGTGAATGTGACTCGTCGAATGGCAGATGGCAGCTTCTATGGTGACAACACTGATGGTGAAGCCTATGTCGCTGCCATTCGAAATCGGGGTGGTGAGCCAGAAGGTAAACAGGTACTGCAAATCGGTGTTGGCGGTGCTGGCAGTGCTGTGGCTTATGAGTTTTTGGCTCAGGGCGTAGCAACCCTTTTTATATTCGATCTTGATGCTGCTCGTTTATCCCAGGCAGTTACCAAATTAGATGCGGTGTTCCCTGGTCGTGTTCGGGCTGCAGAGAGTAACTCCCCTAAAGGTATGGATATCGTTGCCAATGTAACGCCCGTGGGTATGAAAGAGGGCGATCCTACACCTGTCCCACTTGAAGAGTTAACGGCAGATATGATGTTTGGTGATGCGCTGACTAAGCCTGCTATCTCTAAAACGGGTGAGTATGCTCGCTCTATAGGCTGCAAAGCGATGGCTGGCGCTGATATGTTTGATGCGCAGGCAGAAACGCTCGTTAGCTTTATGACCGATGATGAGTCTAAGTTCCTCACTGGATTCGAAAAGCTTTAGTGGTAATTGCATGAATAGTTCTAGTTACGACCTGATTGTTCTGGGTTCAGGTGCTGCAGGGTTGTCCAGTGCAGTTACTGCTGCAAAAAACGGCCTACGTGTCCTAGTGATTGAAAAGGATAAGGATATTGGCGGCACAACTGCATGGTCAGGTGGCTGGATATGGTCCCCACGAAACTTATTTGCCACTGCTCGCGGTATCCATCATGAGCCTTCGGAGGTTCGAGAGTATCTGAAAAATGTTACCGGTCCATTTTTTAATGAAAAGCGAGTGGACGCTTTCATAGAAAATGCGCCAAAAATGATCGATTTCTTCCACAATAATACCTCCCTTCAGTTTCAAGGAGACCCAGGTATTCCTGATACTTACGGTCATCAACCAGGTGCTGGAATGGGTGGACGTTCGGCAATTGCGGAGCCGTTTGATGCAAAGCTCCTGGGTAAGCACTTTTCTAAGCTTAAGAAGCCTCTTGATGAGACCACATTCTATGGCCTGATGATTCAATCCGGACCAGACCTGAAAGCATTCATGTCAGTGACCCGTTCATTTAAATCACTTGTGCATGTTGGGCTGCGCATGACGCGTTTTCTGTTTGATCTCCTCCGATTTAAACGCAGCACCGACCTTCGTAACGGCAATGCTTTAATTGGGCGCCTCTTTAAGTCGGCCATAGACTTAGGAGTGGAGTTTAAGTTAGAGACTCAGGTTACTAGCCTTATTGAACAGAGCGGCAAGGTTGTCGGAGTTAAAATAGGTAGTGAAGAGATTTTATCAGCTTGTGGTGTAGTGCTAGCTAGCGGAGGCTACCCGCACGATAAAGATCGTAGAGAAAAACTCTTTGTTCGAAATTCTGAGCATGCAACGTTGGCTACGCCACTGGCGACTGGAGATGGCGCGGCGCTTGCTGAAAGTGTTGGTGGACATTTTAAATCAGACACGGCAGCACCAGCAGCCTATTGCCCCGTTTCATTGGTTCCATGGCAGAGCGGTCGTATTGGTGTTTTCCCTCATATTATCGATCGCGGTAAGCCTGGTCTTATTGCTGTGCGTCGTAATGGTAAACGTTTCTGCAACGAAGGACTGGGATATCACGATTTTGTTACCGACCTTCAGGCTCAATTAGATGCTGATGAGCCTGCAAAGGCCTGGATGATCTGTGATCACCGATTCTTACGTCGTTATGGACTTGGCATTGTTCGTCCAACACCGGTTCCATACTCAGCCTGGGTTAAATCAGGGTATCTCAAAGAGGCTAACTCTCTTGAGGAGTTGGCAAGCCAGTGTGGGATTGATTCAGCAGCGCTTGTTGAAACTGTAGAATCATTCAATGACTCAGCAGCCAAAGGTGAAGATCCAGAATTTGGCCGTGGTACTACGCCATACATGCGTCTTCAGGGTGATGCTGAGATTCAGCCTAACCCCTGTGTCGCGCCAATCGTGAAGGCCCCTTTCTTTGCTATTGAAGTAGTTCCGGGAAGCTTTGGTACTTTTGCGGGTATAGATGTGAATGAGCATTGTCAGGTACTCAAGTCGGATGGCTCAACAGTAGATGGTTTGTATGCTGTTGGGACTGATGCAGCGAGTGTCTTTGGTGGTTTCTATCCGGCTGGCGGTATTGCAATTGGACCTGCACTGACCTTTGGCTACGTAGTGGGTAATCATGTGTCGGGCCTAACCAATGAATAACACTCCATTGGGGCTGGCGCATCTATCCGCATTGGATCTGCCACCACCACAGTTCATTCGTGCTGCAGCAGAGGCAGGGTTTGAAAGCGTTGGGCTTCGCTTTGTAGCGGTGAACGATGTGACACCCGGTTATCCGTTGATGTCTGATGCCAAGATGCTTCGAGAAACCAAATCGGCTCTCGCAGAAACCGGCCTTCGGGTAAACGATGTCGAGTTTTTAAAGTTTGAACCCACTACTGACCCAGGCTCATTTGATGCGCTTATAGAGACAGCGGCTGAACTTGGAGCCAAGAGCATCATTACTGCGCCGTATGATGACGATCTCACTCGTCTTGGTGACAACCTTGGTCAATTTGCTGATTTAACAGCGGCTAAAGGTATTCAGGCGGTTCTAGAGTTTTTCCCTTGGACCGTTATTAATGACCTAGCGAGTTGCTGGGCGTTGGTTCAGAACAGTTCAGAGCATCTAGGTATCTTGGTTGATTCACTTCACTTTAATCGTTCGAATTCTAGTATCGAGCTCTTAAAGAGCATCCCTGCCGATCGACTTCCATTCGCTCAGTTGTGTGATGCGCCTGTGCAATCGAGTTATACCTTTGAAGAGCTGATCTATGCCGGTCGTGATGAGCGATTAGCGCCAGGCTTAGGTGAAATTTCTATCGCAGAAATTGTTGATGCTCTGCCTAGTGATATAGCTATTTCACTGGAGGTGCCGCAGATCAAAAAAACAAAGGAGCTAGGTGAAAGTGTAGTGTTGCGACAGCTATTTTCGGATACTCAGGCTTATCTAAAAAATCGATAATAAGTAGCATATAAATTGTTAGGTATAACTTAATACTATTTGTTAGTTTTACTTTTTAGCGCTGGTTAGCGTAATTTTTTAACCCAAAGGAATCGGTTTGCGCGATATAACGCTTAGGCAAATTGAGGCGATTAGAGCTGTAATGATTCGAGGTAGCATCCGAGGTGCTGCAGAGCATCTCCACGTTTCAGCTCCGGGCATTAGTCGTATTATCAAGCATGCCGAAGATACTTTGGGCATTCGATTGTTTGAGCGAAAGGGTGGCACCTTTGTTCCAGCAGTTGAGGCGAGAAACTTTTTTGACCAGCTGTCAGAAGTTTATAAGGGTGTTGAGAATTTACAGCTCGCTCTTGAGTCAGTTAAGCGTGGCGATGATTCAGAATTGTCATTCGCATCTGCACCTTCAATAGCTGCTTACATTGCCCCCCAAGCTGTACGCACTATTAGGGACTGTTACCCAGGCCTCTATATCGATCTGAATATCGTTAAATATGAAGAGGCTATTGATTATGTCCTGTTAGAGCAGGGTGAGTTCGCCATTATGACTACCGATGTTGATAGTCAGGGCATAGATGTGAAGTTTTTGGGAAGTGTGCCCGTTAAGGTCATTCTTCCTCAGGGACATGAGTTGGCTGCGAAACAGGTTATCTCTGTTCAAGATATTCGAAGTGAATCGATTATCGGTGTCGACCCCCAAGATCCTTTTGGTGCACAGCTTTATGCGCCATTTAAAGATGCAGGACTCAATGTTGTTTATGCAACACGAGGGCGCTTTTCACAAACGGTGATAGGTTTAGTTCGTGAAAATCAGGGTGTCGCTCTTATAGATGATACCTCTGTTTTGAGAAGGGATTTGAGCGGTGTAGAGGTTAGAGACTTAGCTGAGGAGTACTCAGTCTCAGTTTACTTATACTCGAAGACGGGTCATAAAATGTCGAGCTTCGCACAACAAACGATTTCAGAAATTGAAAAAAAATTGAGTCGCGAAAAATAACAATATGTTAACAATGGTTAAATATTGGTATTTGACGTTATTCACAACTGGGTTAAGAATATTAAAAGGTCTTGACCTAATAAATAAAAAAACATGGAGAGATAAAATGCGTAAGCTTCTTCTGGGTGCTGCACTAGCACTGACAACAACTTCGGCATTCGCTGCTGATTACCCTGCAAAAGACGTTCAAGGCATCATCCAATGGGGTGCTGGCGGTTCAACTGATACCGTAATGCGCTCTGTAACTCCACACGCTGAAAAAGTATTGGGTCGTGACATTGTTATGACTAACAAAACTGGCGGTGTTGGTGCAATCGCAATGAAATATGTAAACGCTCAGAAAGCTGACGGTTACACGCTTCTAATGGGCGCAGAAAACCCACAGATGTACAAGACTCTTGGTCTTGCTGATATCGACTACAACGACATGATCCCAGTAAACGTTCTAGCTCGTGGTGTGCCAATTTTCGTTGCACGTAACGATGCACCATACAACAACATGGAAGAGCTTGTAGCTTACGCAAAAGCGAATCCAGGTGCTGTTAAAACAGGTTCTACAGGTCCTGGTGGTCTAACGTCTATCGTTCTAGCTATGCTTAACGCACAGGCTAAAGTTGAGTTCACAGGTGTTCCATACGACGGTGACGGCCCAGCTCTTACAGCACTTCAGGGTGGCGCTATTGACGTAATGCCTGCGGTACTGGGTGCTGCTATCGAGCACGTTAAGGCGGGTCGTATGAAAGCGATTGGTCTTGTAGACGTTGCTGCTAACCCACTTCTACCAGGCGTTGCTCCAATCACTGAAGCCTTCCCTGGCTACAAAGAGTTCCTACCTTGGGGTCCATTCTTCGGTGTGTTCGTTAAGAAAGGCACTCCAGATGACGCTGTTGCAAAACTTCAAGCAGCGTACGCTGAAGCAGCTAAGGCACCAGAATTCTTGAAACTTATGGATGACCGTGGTTTCACAGTGATGGGTATCTCTGGTACAGAAGCAGAGAAGTTCCTAACGAACTACCGCGCTACTTCATCTTGTATCGTTCACAACGCTGGTTTCGGCAAGCGTGATCCTGCTGAGTTCGGTATTAACTGTTCAAAGTAAGTTCTAACGACTCTAACAACCGGGCTCTCTGCCCGGTTGTTTCTACTAAAGCGCTGTTGCGCCATTAGTTCGGTGATTTCTATGCTTCACTCTCAACATCTTTCTAATAAACCTGGTGAGGTAATCTTCGGATTCCTACTGGTTGCCTTTAGTCTTTTCTTGTTTTGGCAGTCCTACAGTATTGCTCAGTTTTCAGCGTTAAGCTCTCCTGGTGCTTTCCCTATGGCCGCATCTGGTTTGATGGTGATTACCTCTTGTATCATCGCTGTACAGAATCTCAAGCTACCAAAACAAGAAGGGGCTCGCTTTACCGTAGACATTATGCCTAAAGTGGTTGCGGTCACTTTAGCAATGCTCTTGATATTCTCGGTCGTGCTTGAGACGGTTGGTTTTATTATCACTGCGTTTCTATTTCTTTTTGCAACGCTGCGCTACCTCCATAAGTCCAGCTGGCAACGTAGCTTCCTGCTTGCGTTTATGGTTCTGGTCATTATCTATGTCATCTTCCGATTGATTTTCCAAGTGGTGCTTCCCGAAGGCTTTGTTCCAGAACGAGAAATAATGGCTTGGATCGAAGATCTGTTTAAAGCTAAGGAGGCACAATAATGGAAGCGCTTAGTAACTTCTTGATTACTTGGACCTCAATAGACCTTCTCGCACTGACTGCGTTAGGAACTTTTTTAGGAATATACATTGGGGCGATTCCTGGTCTGTCAGTGACCATGGCCGTTTCAATTCTTATCTCATTCACATTCTCATGGGATGTTTTCAATGCACTTGCCTTGATGGTAGGTGTCTTCATGGGTGGCGTGTACGGCGGTTCACGAACAGCGATTCTACTCAACATTCCTGGTGCTCCATCTGCTATTGCCACAGCACTTGATGGCTTCCCGATGGCTCAGAAAGGTGAAGCCGGTCGCGCTATTGGCCTCTCTACAGTAATGTCTGTGATTGGAGGATTTGTCGGCATCATTATTCTATCGATCGCAGCGCCAAATATTTCAGAGTTTGCCATCACTTTCCAACCTCGTGATTACATGATGTTAGGTATTATGGGGATTCTTTTAGTTGGCTCCCTCTCTGGAGAGAGCCTAACAAAGGGTATTTTCGCGGGTGCTTTCGGCATGCTGATCGGTACGGTAGGACTTGATCCCTTAACCGCAGAGGAGCGCTTCACGTTTGGTGTGGTTGAACTCTGGAATGGTATCAACCCAGTGGCCGTCATGATTGGTATGTTTGGTTTGTCTGAAGCATTGATGCAGCTGCACCATCTGGATAAACAGGCTATCAAACAAAAGCTCGACAAGATCATCCCTAGCTGGAGTGATGTTAAAAAGTATCTACCACTTAGCCTGCAGACTTCATCCCTTGGTACTGTGATTGGTGCATTGCCAGGAACGGGAGGTGATATCGCTGCATTAATCTCCTACGACTACGCAAAACGCACCACAAAAAAACCTAAAGTGCCTTTTGGTCAGGGTGCCAAAGAGGGGCTTATTGCTCCAGAGACTGCTAACAATGCAGCCGTTGGTGGTGCTTATATTCCTATGTTGACGCTGGGTATACCTGGTGATGCCGTGACAGCCGTCTTTATCGGTGCGCTGTTTATTCACGGTTTGAATCCTGGGCCTCTCTTATTGGTTGAGCGACCAGAGATGTTTTGGATGACCGTAGGTAACCTGACTCTGGCCAATATTTTCGTTCTAATTTTTGGTCTTACCGGCATTAAACTGTTCTCGAAAATTGTTGAGTGTCCAAAGGGCGTTTTGGTTCCTCTGATTTTTATCCTCTCAATAGTAGGTGCTTATGCAATCAACACTTCCATTGCTGATGTGTGGTGGATGATCGCTTTTGGTGTGCTTGGCTACTTTATGAAGCTCTATGGCTTCCAAGTGGGTCCGGTAATTTTGGGTGTTATCTTGGCGCGTCTTGTTGACGAGAACTGGCGTCGTGCAATTATCTCTGAGCGTGAATCGCTACCAGACTTCTTTGCCAACCTATTCTCTAGCCCGCTATCGGTAGCACTCTTCTCAATCATAGTTCTTGCGCTGATTTCACAGACTCCTGTTATGCGCCTGTTTAAACGTAAAAGTTAGCTCTGCCACAACTTGGGGTTGTGACTTTATGAGGGGCTTCGGCCTCTCTTTTTTGGTCAAAAGGGATCCGAATATGACAATTAAGATAGGTTTAATTGGCCATGCCATCAGCCAATCGCAATCACCAGCACTGCATAAAATGCTCGGTAAAATTTATGGTTTTGATGTTCAGTACGACCTAATTGAGCCTGAACATAATACGTTAGAGTGCTTTCAAGAAACCGTTTCTCGCATGAAGGAACAAGGATATGTAGCAACAAACGTAACTTTCCCATTCAAACAGTTGGCTACTCACGTGGTGACTGACGCTGATCAAGCAGTAGAGATGGTTGGCTCAACCAATACAATGAGAATAGGCGCAGATAGTTTCGAAGCGACGAACACCGACTTTAGTGGTTTTGTAAAAGGTTACGTTAGCCGACGTGGCGACAAGCCTGCGGGCAAAGTGCTTATGCTGGGTGCTGGTGGTGTAGGGCGTGCTGTTGCTTTCGGTTTAACTAAACTCAATGCGGAAAAAATCTATGTGTATGATTTGAGCGCAGCAGGTGCCGAGTCCTTGGTTGAAGCACTCATTGCTTCAGGAGCAGATGCTGAAGCTATTCTCGCCGATGAAATCCCCAACGTTGCTAAGCAGGTTGATGGGCTGGTTAACTGTACACCTATAGGGCATCTCAAATCGCCAGGCAACCCACTTGACCCTTCACTATTTGGCGGACAGAAGTGGGCATTTGATGCGGTCTATGTGCCGCTTGATACTGAATTCCTACAGGCTTCTCATGCTGCTGGTTTGGAATTAGTGTCTGGTTTTGATCTATTTTTCTATCAGGGAATAGATGCGTTTCAGTTCTTTGTTCAAAAAGAAATAGATCCGAGTGAAGCGAGAGCGCAATTTGTGAAACAGTTTAATGTTAATAGTCAGTTACTAGATTTGAATTAAATTCTTTTATAAATAAAACAACGGGAGCTAATTGCTCCCGTTTTCATTTTAATTGTCGTTTAGGGCGTCAATCGACCTTATTAGTGATGTGCTTTGAGAAACGATCAAATGACCTGATGCAGCTAAGTATTTAGCGAATTCAGGGTGGCTGTCTCGAGCCGCTGATCTCTTCTCATAATCATCTAATGACTCATAACCCCATAGATGAACAAACTGATTTTGTTCACCTACCCAAGTTGTATAAAACCCAAGTGGATTGCCAAGTGTCTCTCTTAAAATGGGCATGGCAAGAGTGTTGAATACTTCAATAAACTCGCCCATTTTTCGTGGCGCAATTGTATAGATACGATGATCTACTATTGGCATAGTTTTCATCTGATTTCCTTACTCTAAATGATCATCAATACCAGCTAAATGACGCCCAGTCACATAGCCTGCAGTCATAATAGGCCCTAATGTGATGCCTGCTGCAGGGTAGGTGCCACCCATTACGCTATGGCGATCATTACCTACTGCAAACAGCCCCTCAACCTTTGTGCCATCGGGACGAAGAACTGCACCATAGTTGTCAGTTGGAATGCCACTGAATGTGCCAAGGTCGCCCATGTACACTTTCAGTGCAAAGAAAGGTGCTTTAAGTATAGGAGCTACACAAGGGTTTGGTTGGTTATCTGGGTCAGCCAAATATCGGTTAAAGCTAGTGGCGCCTCTGTTAAACATCGGGTCCTGACCGTTCACAGCGTCTTTGTTGTATGTGTCGATAGTTGACTTCAATGTGTCAGTATCTACACCGATCTCAGACGCCAGTGCTTCTAAGCTGCTACCTTTTTTAAGATATCCATTCTTAACAAAAGAGCCATAAGGAAGCGGGGCAGGTTTAACGTAGCCAAGACCATATTTACCAAGACAGGTGCTATCACATACGAGCCACATATAGGTTTCTGTACTATCAGCACAAGCATTAGTCATCGATGTACCCACATCATGGTATGACTCACTCTCATTACAGAATCGCTCACCCTTTGGAGATATACCAATAACACCTGGTTTGTATCGATCGAGCAGGTGAGGGAACATACCTTTAGTGCCATCACTAAAAGGAACAACAGAGGTAGGCATCCAAGCTGCGGGTTCTTTATAGTCAGAAGAGATCTCTACCCCAATCTCTTCTACCATTCGCATTGAGTCACCAGTGTTATCGACGGGTACTGGTGAATGATGTTCTCCACCGCGCTGTAGGTGCGGATAAACCTTCTTGATACGTTCAATTTCTTGAGCAAAACCACCTGCAGCAAGCACTACGCCTTTGCGTGCTTTAAGTTCTACAGTCCCTTCCGCAGTCTTCGCTAAAACACCAACAACCTTGCCCTCTTCAATGAGAAGTTTTTCGACCGCTGTTGAGGTGTGAATAGGGATATTCAAATCAAATGAACTTTTAGCTAATCGAGCAGCTAGAGCATTACCACTAGTTACATTGATAGCTCTGCCATAGCGAATAAGCTCAACCATATGGTTTGCGAGGCGCTTGCATACGTATATGAACGAGGTGATTGACTTCGTCGCTTTAAAAAAGTGTTTAAGGTCAGCATTGGAAGAGTTGAACATCATGCCGATAAACGTGATGGTTCTTAGTGGCGGACGAAGACGCTTCATCTCCTTGCCAAGCTCGGTGATATTAAAGGGTTTCGCTAGAATCGAACGACCAATATCTACGCCACCTGAGTAGGTTGGATGATAATCAGGGTAGAGCGTTGGGATAAATTGAACACTGGTGTTTTGTTCAAAGAAATCGACCATTTCAGCGCCTTTGTCGAGGAAAGCTCTGGCAGATTTTTGATCGAATGCTTCGCCGGCTTCGGTTCTCATGTATTCTTCAGCAGCTTCAAGCGTATCGTTTGGATTCTGCTTTAACCCGTGGTGGTTACACGGGATCCAAAGAACGCCCCCAGCAAACGCTGTAGTTCCACCATAGACATCTGCTTTTTCAATGACTTGTACATCCAAACCATTGTGTTTGGCTGTAATAGCTGTGGATAGGCCTCCAGCTCCGGAACCTATTACAAGTAGGTCACACTCTTTTTTAATGTTCATAGTCATGCTCTCAAATTATTTGGCGTTGTAACCTGGTCTTGGAACCAAGTGCATAGGCGTTGCTTCAAATCCACCATCTACGACCATTTCTGTTGCATTAACATATTCAGCACGGCTGCTTAGCAGAAATGCTACAGCATTGGCGATGTCTTCAGGTTCACCAATTCTGCCAGATGCGGTCATAGATTCTCGTGCGGTTCTAATGGAATCATCTAAATAGAATGGCTCTGATAGAGGGGTTCGTATCATCCCTGGGCATACAGCATTACTGCGAATGTTATTTGCGCCATGTTCAACTGCAATCTGTTTCGACAGTTGAAGTATTGCAGCTTTACTTGCGCTGTAAGCTCCAGAGTTTGTTTGCGGGAAGTGAGCAGCTATCGATGAGATGTGAACAATTGACCCCCGACCTTTCTGCAGCATTTGTTTAATAAAGGTTCTACTACAAATCAGAGCGCCCTTGAGGTTGGTATTTATGACACGATCCCATTCACTCAAATCGACTTCACTAATTGAGCCGGGTGAAAAAAGACCTGCACAATTAACTAAGCCATCAGCCAAACCAAGAGTTGATTGGAAGTGCTCAGCAGCTTGCTCTATTGAATTCACATCGGTTATATCTGCGCTTTGAGCAGCAAGTCGGCCAGTGATCGTTTCAATATCTTCAACATCTTTATCAATCACCCCCACTTTTGCATCGCTGGCTAAGAGTGTGTCCACAATGGCTTTGCCAATGCCTCTTCCACCCCCAGTAACGATGAAGGTTTTATTAGAAATGTTTAGCCAGTCGACTGATTCTGAAGTCATGAGAAATGCTCTTGAGTCTGTTTATTATTAGATAGCTTAAGTTATGCCTCAAAAGGCTAGTTGCAAAGTTAAAAAACGAGCCTATAGTTGGACAAAATAAACATAAAAACTCAGAAATATTGCTATGAATAATATTCCAAGTTATGCGCTTTATGGGGAAGTGTTTGATTCTAAAGGACTTCCTCCTGTTAATATCGAAAGAATTCAAAAGCGCGCTCAGCCTAATGGATGGAATATTCAACCACATCATCATGAAAACTTGTTGCAGTTCTTGTTTGTTGAAAGAAAAGGCGGAGTCACTTTTTTTGATGGGCAGCAAGTTGGTTTCGATGCGCCTTGCTTTATAGTGATTCCTTCAGGGATCGTACACGGCTTCACTTTTGATGAAGGTATTGATGGGTATGTCATTACTATCCCTCAAGAGCAAGTGGAGGCAGCTCTGCCTATGTCTGGTAACTCTGTCGCATCGATTCTCCATAAAGGATCAGTAATAGCCGGAGGAAGTGACAGCTCGTTGTTGGCTCACTTGAAAGAGCTTTTTGAAGTTGTGATTTTTGAAAGCCGTTTCGCTGAACGCTATTTGACCAATGCATCAATACATTTAGTGGCGTCAATTTTCGTGCTGATCTCTCGCCTTGCAGAAGATCAACAAGCGGATGAAAACGTATCCGCAAATAGAAAAACTGATCTGGTGGAGAGGTTTAGGACTTTAGTTAATAAATCAAGCACCAGCGCGCTTTCAGTCAATGACTATGCAGAAAAGCTAGGTGTAACCCCGAGTCACCTCCGTAGGTTGAGTCATGAGGTGCTGGGTCAAAGTCCACTAAATGTGATTAATAAACGATTGATTGTAGTTGCCCAAAGAGAACTGGCCTATTCGACAATGAGCGTCCAACAAATCGCTTATATGTTGGGTTTTGATGATTCGGCCTACTTTTCTAGATTCTTTAAAAAACACTCCGGTAAGACGCCCAGTCAGTTTAGAGACTTTATTAGAACGGTTGGTTCAGAAGATTAGTTAAGATAAAAATAGTCCTGCTTTATCGTTCTTTATTTTTAGTGAAAAGGCGTATAGAGCCGCTGTTTCAGCTGAATTTTCACTTCGTTTTAATCTGTTCTATGCAAATAAAAATGATCGTTTTGTCCTGTTATTGGTACAGAATATCCATTTCAACAAATCGCTAAATACAGCTAAATGTTCTTAGTCGATCTTTTCGATTATGTTTAGATTGATTCCTACGTCTTTTTAAGACGGCTACAGTTCCTTAAGGAATAACAATAAAACCGGTATAACCGGGAGGAAATTATGTTTAAGACAATGACTCTCTCAGCAGCAGTTGCAATTGCTGCTTCATCAATGGCTAGTGCAGATGTTCGTATCGCAAGCGTGGCTGAACTTTCGGGTGCTGGTGCTGCTGCTGGTGCTGTGTGGCACGACGGCCTAAAAATGGCCTACGAAGAGATTAACGCATCTGGCGGTATTCTTGGTGAACAGGTTGACCTAGTTGCTTATGACAGTCAGACAAACCCACAGAACTCGCGTGCAATGGTTCAGAAAGCCATTGATGAGGGCGCTTACGTTTTAATGGGTACCGTTTACTCATCTTCAACCGTTGTAAATATGTTGGTTGCTCAACAGAATGGCGTACCACAGATCACCGGTTCTGAGTCCCCAACTATCACTGCTAAAGGCAATCCTTATATTTTCCGTACCGCATTCGGTGCTCAAAAGGGTATGCCTAAAATCGGTTCTTACTTGAAAGATGGTCTTGGTGTTAAAAACATCGCTGTTATTTGGGCGAACACTGAATTTGGTAAAGGCGGTCATGATGCATTTGTGAAAGTGGCTGGCAACTCTGGTATTAATGTTGGTGTTGATCTACCGACTGAGCAAGGTCAGGTGGACTTTGCTGCTGATGTTGCAAAGATTAAGTCCTCAGGTGTTGATGCTGTATTTGCGTACATGACAGAGGAAGAGTCTGCTCGCTTCCTAATCGAAGCTCAGAAGCAAGGTCTGAGTGTCCCAATCGCTGGTGATACAGTATTGATCTCACAGAAAGTAATTGACCTTTCTGGCGGTGCTGCAGATGGTGCTTTTGGTCACGTAGGCCTTACAGCTGAAGCTCCTGTTCCTGCGATCCAAGAGATGGCGGCTAAGTTCGAAGCTAAATACGGCTACGGCGCTGACCACAATGCCATCAAGGGTTACCTAGGTGCTTACACTGTTAAGTATGTGACTGAGAAGATTGGCGAGTTTGATCAAGAAAAATTCGCAGATACTATGCACGGTCTTTGTCTAGATGCAGCTAATCACCCAGGCGTCCTTATGGATGTTTGTTGGGATGATTCCGGTGAAATGTCTCGTGCGAGCTTCCTAGTCGAAGTCGTTGATGGTAAGCAGAAGATCACTAAAGAACTTCCTGCTAACTAAAACTGCACTACCTAAGCGGGCTGTTTCAGCCCGCTTCCTCTTTTTATAATGGTATTTTCTCATGGTTGAGTTTATTCAGATCATTGTGTCTGGTCTGTCTGCAGGCGCAATCTATGCACTGGCTGCAGTAGGTTTTACCTTGCTGTGGCAAGCGTCTCAAACAATTAATTTCGCACAAGGTGAGTTTGTGATGATTCCAGCATTCATAGTGCTGGCGTTAATGACAAAATTGGGTCTGCCAATGTGGATCGCATTCGCTTTGGGTGTCGTTCTATCGATCTTTTTGTTGGGAGCGATATTCAAGAAATTGATTGTAGAGCCTATGCTTTCCCACGGTGTTTTGCCTCTGGTTATCACAACCATCGCGCTGGGTATTCTACTAAAAGAGGCGGCCAAAGAGTTTTACTCTCCTCTAGGGCAGCCGTTCCCAACCATGTTCTCGCATGACGTTATCACTATTTTTGGAGCAGCGATCTCTATTGGAGATCTAGTAAATTTCTTCATCGCTATCGGCACAATCGTTGCTCTCCAACTTTTTCTAAATCGAACCCAAACTGGGAGATGCATGCAGGCAACGGCACAAAGTCCTGAAGTTGCTCAGGTATTAGGCGTCGATATTAAGAAAATGATTATGTACACATTTCTTATCAACGGCGCTTTAGCAGCAATAGCTTCCCTGCTTATTACGCCGGTTTATCTGGCTAAGTTCTCAAATGGTGAAATATTAGGACTTGTTGCATTTACCGCTGCAATTGTAGGCGGCTTTAACCAGATCAAAGGCGCATTAGTGGGCGGGTTAATCATTGGTGTTGTTGATAATTTGTCTGCTGCTTATTTCTCAGCTGAGTATCGACAGGCTGTCCCACTGATTCTACTTATTCTAATTATCATGTTGCGTCCTCAAGGCATCATGGGCCAATCTGAGGGGCGTACGGTATGAACAAGCACATCATATTTTTTGCGATTTTTATCGTACTTCTTATCGTTGCACCTCTTGGTCAAGGTAACTACATCATCTATCTACTTGCTTCTTGGTTGGTTTTCTCAATCGCGGCGATGGGCCTTAACCTGACGCTTGGATATGCAGGTCAGGTTTCTCTAGCGCAAGCTGCCTTTATGGGCCTAGGCGCATACATTGCCTCTCTGTTGACGTTGCCGCCAGCAGACTCAGGTATTGGTGGATTGGGATTGCACTGGCTTGCCGCCGCACCTATAGCGATGGTTGTTACTTTCTTCATCGGTCTTCTGTTGGGCTACCCAGCGTTACGAGTTCAGCACCACTTTCTGGCGTTTGTAACCCTAGCTTTTAACGGTTTGGTCTTTTTAGTACTGCGTAATGAAGACTGGTTAACTGGAGGTTCCTTTGGACTAGTGGGAATGCCAAGGCCGGAAATTTTCGGCATTAGTACTATGAAGAATTTACCCTTCTACTACTTTGTTTTGATTATTTTCGTCTTATCAGCGGCGGTATTTGCATGGATCATCAATTCGCCTTGGGGCAGAGCATTTAAAGGTCTTCGTGAGAATGCAGTACGTGCCTCAAGCCTTGGTGTTGATACCACTAAAATAACCTTGTTAGCCTTTGCAATAGGCTCCGCTTTTGCTGGCCTGGCTGGTGCTTTAATGGCTCCACTGGTTCAATTCATTGACCCAGATTCGTTTAACTTAGTTTTGTCGTTAAAACTACTCTTGATGGTGGTAGTAGGTGGGGCAGGGTTCTTCTATGGCCCTATTCTTGGAGCCGCGATAGTTTTGATTTTGCCAGAGTTCCTGCGTTTTACAGAAGGTTACTACCTGATGATTTACGCGATTTTGGTCATCGTGCTGATGGTCTACTCACCATCTGGTCTAATTGGTTTTGCCAAGAAAACTACAGAGCGTTTCAGCTCTAAGAAGCAGCAGCGAAAAGATTTTGAACAAGGAGCACAGCTATGAGTTCGGCAGTACTCTCTGTTAAAAATATCAGCAAACATTTTGGTGGTATCAAAGCCGTACAAGACGTTTCTTTTGATGTGGCTGAAGGTGAAGTTCTTGGTCTGATCGGGCCTAACGGTTCTGGTAAATCGACCCTGTTCAACTGTGTTCTGGGTCAGTACAGCCCAACCAATGGTAGCGTCGAAATAAACGGTCATGATGTTACTGGTTTGCCGCCCTCTAAACTCAATAAAGAGGGTGTCGCTCGAACTTTCCAGCAGCTTTCAGTGTTTCCGAATATGACAGTGCTAGAGAATGTCATTCTTGCGGGTCAAGAACACCAGGGCACTATGCTTTCACGGTTATTTGGACCGAGTGATGCAGGTTTGACAGAGGCGGCCAAACAGATGATTGAGTTCTTCCGTTTATCGCACTTGATAGATGAGCTGGCAGGGTCTCTATCCTATGGGCAACAAAAACTACTAGATGCCGCAATGGCGTTTATGGGCGGACCTCGTCTAGTGCTATTGGATGAACCAGCTGGTGGTGTAAACCTAACCATGTTGGGTAACTTGAAAGAGCGTTTAATTGCCTACAACAAGACGCATAACACCACTTTTGTTGTTATTGAGCACAATATGGAATTTGTAATGTCTTTGTGCACACGAATTATAGTTTTAGCTGAAGGTCAGATCATCGCCGAGGGTACACCTGACGAGATTAGAAATAATCAGCAAGTTATCGATGCCTACCTGGGGGGGTAAACATGTTAGAAATTAAAGACCTCTATGGCGGCTATGGTAAAACCACAATTCTAAACGGCACCAACTGCGAAATAGAAAAGGCATCGATCACAACCGTAATTGGTCCAAACGGCGCAGGTAAGTCGACCCTTTTCAAAGCTATTTTTGGGTTGCTCAATATTCACTCAGGAGAAATTCTTCTTAACGGTGAAAATATTGTAGGAATGACACCCAAACAGCTTATAAATAAAGGCATCACCTATGTTCCTCAGGGGCGGAACGTAGTTCCTCAGCTCTCTGTTTACCACAACTTGGAAATGGGTGGGATTACGTCGCCGGACCAAGCAAAAGTAAAGAGTCGAATTGAAGAGGTAATGAACCAATTTCCAATTCTTCGTGAATTCAAAGATCGAAAAGCGATTGAGCTGTCTGGCGGTCAGCAGAAGCAGTTAGAGGTTGCTAGAGCGCTTCTACTTGATCCTAAATTGATCTTGATCGATGAACCTTCAATTGGTCTTTCTCCTAACCTTGTTCAAGATGTTTTTAAAACTCTGCAAGCTTTAAGAGATGACGGTGTGACTATTCTAATGGTTGAGCAGAATGCTAAGTCTGCTCTAGGAATTTCAGATTATGGATTGGTTCTTGAACTAGGCCAAACTCGAATGCATGACAAAGCTGACGTACTTTTAAATGATCCAAAGGTTGGTCAACTATTCCTTGGGGGACATATGGAGGATTAACTTCCTTGTCCTTTTTAAGGCGGACTGCTGAGCATTCCGTCTTTTTTTTGCCTGAAGATTTTAGGTTATATCTAATCAGTTAAATACTATTTAATAATTTAAATTATATTTGCTAATATGCATTTATAGTTTTGAACCTCTTGGTTCAAAGTAACCCGATATGAGTGCTCATTATGAAAACATCCATTGCTACCGTTACCCTCTCTGGCAGTTTGCCAAACAAGCTTGAAGCCGCTGCGGATGCGGGTTTTGATGCGGTTGAGATTTTTGATAATGACCTGATTCAGTTTGCCGGTTCACCGCGTGAGGTGAAGTCGATTGCCGATGACTTAGGTTTGGAGATTCTAGCGCTGCAGCCGTTTCGTGATCTGGAAGGTCTGCCTGCTGAGTTAAAGCGTCAAAAGTTCTATCACATGCAGAGTCGATTCGAGATGATGCATGAGCTGGGCACACAACGCATTTTATGTTGTTCTAGTGTTTCCCCTCATGCCAGTGATGATCGTGCACGTTGTGCTGCGGACCTCAATGAAGCGGCTGAGCTGGCAGCTAAAGAGGGCTTTATTATGGGCTACGAGGCTCTCTCTTGGGGGCGCTTTATTGCTGATTATGAGGATGCTTGGGATCTGGTGAAGCGTGCCGATCATCCTGCGCTGGGCATAAACCTTGATACCTTCCATATGTTTTCTCGGGGCAACACACTCGACTGTCTGCGCGATGAGATTCCTGTTGATAAGATCGCCTTGGTTCAGGTGGCCGATGCGCCTGTGATGCACTTGAGCGATTTGATGAGTTGGAGCCGTCACTACCGCAGCTTCCCAGGTCAGGGAGATCTTCCGGTCGTCGATTTCATGAAAGTCTTGTGTGATAAAGGGTTTGATGACTACGTTTCGCACGAGATCTTCAACGATGAGTTCCGTGCTTCACCTGCCAAAGAGCGTGCAGTAGATGGTATGCGTTCATTGATCTGGTTGGATAAGCAGTGCAAGGATGAAACGCCTAAAGCTGAGATTACTGACGTTGAGTTCATTGAGTTTGCGATTGCTGGTGAAGAGGGTGAATCGATCGTCTCTATGTTGAATTCATTAGGCTTTCAAGAGACGCACAAGCACCTTTCTAAAGATGTCGGTCTGATGCAGATGGGTGATGTAAACCTAGTGCTTAACCGCGAGCCTGCCAGCCAAGCTCACCAGCACTTCCAGCTGCACGGCGCATCAGTTTGTGCTTTGGCACTGACGACGTCGAGTGTCAAAGAGTCGTTGAAACAGGCAGACGAGTATCAAATCAAACGCTTTAATAACTCGGCAGGCCCTGGTGAGTTGAATATCCCAGCGCTGCGTGGTGTTGGCGACAGTTTGGTCTATCTAGTTGAACGTCATAAGAAGTTCCGTTTCTTTGATGTCGATTTTGAATCGGTCGAGGGAGTAGAACTACCCAAAGTCGGCGTTAAACGCGTCGATCATATGGCGCAGTCGGTGACAAATACCGATTTCCTATCGGCGGCGTTCTTCTACAAATCAGTGTTTAACTTTGACATTACGCCGGTTCAGGATCTGCCCGATATTTATGGCCTTGTGACCAGTCGAGTGGCCTCTAGTCAGAACGGGCAGGTGAAGATTCCAATCAACATGACCGAAGCACGACAAGCGTCACCACAACGCTTTATTCAGCGCACTCACGGTGCCGGTGTGCAACAAATCGCGTTTGAGTGTGAGGATATTTTGGCCTTTGCAGCGCAGGTCAATCCGGAGTCCGTGTTGCCGGTGCCCAATAACTACTACCGTGAAATTAAGGGTAAGTTTGGTCTCTCTGCTGAGCGAATTGAGACCTTGCAGCGCTTTAATATTCTTTATGATGCGAATGATGAGGGTGAGTTTTTGCACTTCTACACGCGTGAAGTACAGGGTGTCTTCTTTGAAGTTGTGCAGCGTATCGGTGGGTATCAGGCTTACGGTGAAGCGAATGCTCACATCCGTTTTGCAGCGCAGGCGGCGTTGCGTGAGTATGAAACGAATTTGGTGCTTTGATCTTCGCTATTGAGCGGCTTTAAGGAAGGCTTGGTTATCTAAGCCAAAGTTAGAGTAGATCGGCAGTAGAGCCCCCCCTAGTGCGCGGGCTTCAAATCCAAGGTTGCCTGCGATTACCGGGGGTTTGTTGAGACCTTCCCAGTTCACATCGCTCGAAGCACGGTTGATAGCCAGTACTAAGTACTGTGTCGCGACCGCCGGTAGGCGTCCATCAATGATGACTCCGTCTGGATCAACAAAGGCAGCACCTGCCGCAATAGTCTGGGCAATGTAGGGTGCTGCGTTGTCAGCCCACTCTGTAAACAGAGCCCAGGCATCCTGTTCTAGGGTTTCCGATAGATTGGCAAAATCCGCCACGATCGATTCTGATTTCAATCGTTTATCAAGCTGGTGCAGTGACGCATAGTGAATCAGTTGCTTGCCATTGGCGCTCGGAACTGAACCCAGTGCACCGGCATTGGCATGGCTGCCTGGAAGAATCTGTCCGTTAAGAACGACACCACCACCGATGAACGTACCCACGTAGAAGTAGAGTAGGTTCTCCCAGCTCTGCGGATTACCGTAGGTTAGCTCGGCTAGGCAAGCTGCTGTTGCATCGTTCAGCATGGCCGCATCTAGGTCGGTGACCTTCTTTAGTTCTTCGAGCAGATCGATTTTCGCCCACTCAGCTAAAGCCTCTTTCGCTTCAATTAGCTCATCGCCCCAACCTTCCAGCGCAAACGGCGCTGCCAGGCCAACACCGGTAACGCGATCGCGTTGCATCTCGTCAAGAGGTTCAAGAAGCGTGTTGATGCTCTGCTCGATCTTGGCATAGACCTCTTTAGGCGTCGGGAAGGGGTATTCGTGCGATATGCGGGTACGAATATTCCCTGTCATATCCATAAACAGCACCTCCAACGAGGCGCGGCCAATTTTGACACCGATACTGTACGCCCCTTCAGGATTGAGTGCGTAGGGGGTAGAAGGCTGTCCCAAACCGCCGCGGCGTTTAGTGCCTGCGATTAACAGGTCCTGTTCCATCAATCGATTAATGATCGTTGATGCGGTTTGTGGAGTAAGGTTGGTTGCTTTGGCAATTTCGGCTTTCGTCAACGCATCATGCTCACGAATTAACGAGAGGATGAGTCGTTCATTGTATTGGCGAACACCGACCTGGTTTGAACCAGAGGCGCGTTGAGAAGCCGAAGCGCTGCGCATAATTAGATGTAACTCGCGTTTTCGTGGACACCCTGATCCGCTGCACCGGTGATCAACGAGACGATCTCGTTGCCGGTCGTTTCAGCCGCTACAACGTTGCCAACGATACGACCTTGGCGGAAGACAATAATGCGATCCACAAGGTTAAAGACTTGGCGAAGGTTGTGACTGATCAAAATTAGGGGAATGCCTTGGTCTTTTAAGCCACGAATAATGTTTTCAACACGCGTGGTCTCTTGGATACCCAAAGCGGCGGTTGGCTCATCCATGATGATCAACTTCTCACCCCAGCCCGCTGCACGGCTGATCGCTACACACTGGCGTTGACCACCCGACATGCCACGTAAGGACTGGCTTAGGTCAGGAATCTTAACGCCGGTCTTTTCAAGCAGTGCTTCTGACTCTTGGCGCATCCCTTTCTTGTCCATCCAGCTGAATGGGCCAAGATTGAATTTGGTCTTTTCACGTCCCAAAAAGATATTGGCTGGCACGTCTAGTTCATCTGCCAGTGCCAAGTTTTGATACACGGTCTCAATACCAGCATCGCGAGCCTCAAGAGGAGAGTCGAAGTTGACCTCTTCACCATAGAATTTGATCGAACCGCGAGTGCGTTGCTCTACACCGGTTAGGTTACGAACGAAGGTCGATTTACCCGCACCGTTATCTCCAACAATCGCTACGTGCTCACCCGGAGCAAGATCAAAGTCCGCATCATTCAGCGCGTGTACACCGCCGTAGTGCTTGGTTAACCCTCTGATCTCTAAGACTTTTTGAGACACTTTAAGACTCCTGAACGAAAATTCTCTTTATTTGAATGTGACTAAATATGACTAACAATTAAGAGCGAGTCAATAATTAAATCAATTCAATTTAATTATTGACAGGGCGCTATAAAGTATTAGAAGATCGCAGTTAGGCATCGAAATAGACCGCCGAAAACAAAAACAAACAAATGTGGAGATCTACACATGAAATTGAAAAAAATGCTTAGCGTAATGGCTGCTGGCGCACTTATGTCTGGCTCTGTATACGCAGGTTCTATCGGCTACATCACTAAATCAGCAACAAACTCAGGTTGGATGATGATCAACCAGGGTGCAGCAGACGCAGCTCAAGAAGCGGGCGTTGACCTAGTAACTGTAGGTCCAGCATTCCAAGGCGACCTATCAAGCCAGCTAGAAGTGTTCGAAAACCTAGTAGCACAGGGTGTGGATGCAATCGGTATCGCGCCAGTTGACTCTTCAGGTGTTGCTCCAGCAGTAAACGATGCAATGGATGCAGGTATCCCTGTTGTTGCAATCGATACTGGCGTATCAGGCGCTGCAGTGACGTCATTCGTTGCTACAGACAACTACGCAGTGGCTAAAGTACAGGGTGCTGTTGCAGCAACTCTGATCAACGATGGCGATGCGATCATCTACGTGACGGGTAACCAAGCTCAGTCTACTGGCCAAGAGCGTCGTAACGGCTTCGTTGAAGCGTTCAAAACAGCTCGCCCAAACTCTGAAATCTTAGAAGTACCAACTGAGTGGGACTCTAACCAAGCTCAGGAAGGTGTTGAAGCGATCCTAAACTCACGCAGCGACATCAAAATGGTTGCTAACGCATGGGACGGCGGCACTATGGGTGCTAAAGCAGCGATGGAAAACCTTGGCCTAGGCGCAGGTGACATCAAACTGGTTGGTTTCGACGGCGCAACTGACGCAATCGAAGCGATGGATAAAGGTTGGGTACACGCTGACACAGCTCAGATGCTTTACCAGATGGGTTACCAAGGCATCAAAGCTGCGGTTGCTGCATCACAGGGTAAAGATGTATCACCACGCATCGACACTGGTTTCTTCCTAGTGACTCCATCTACTTCAGGTGCTTACAAAGACCTAGTAGGTATCAAGTAAGTTTTACTTACACTCCGTCGAGATCGGGCATTAGCCCGATCTCTTCTTTAACTGTTTAAAACAAACGGTCCTGAATAATGACTTCTAAAAGCCTTCAAGATAAAGCGATCGGCGTTACGGTTTCTTTCTTCCGTAAAGAGTGGTCTGGCGCACTGCTGGCGATTCTGATTCTTGCTCTAGCCATTGAGCTAGTAACGGATGGTAAACCCTTCTTCCATCCCACTAACTTAATGACCATTCTGAACAACTCAGCCGCTATCGGTATTGTTGCGGGTGGTATGACGTTGGTGATTCTTGCGGCAGGTATCGATCTTTCGGTTGGATCTGTTATGGGCTTAATCGCAGCGGTCACCGGTTACATTGTTAGCTACTGGGGTTTCCCACCTTGGTTAGCGATCATGTCTGGCCTAGCGATGGGTGCATTAGTGGGTATTATTCATGGCACGTTGGTCGCCTATCTCGGGATGCCGGCCTTTATCGTTACCCTAGCCGGTCTCTCGATCTGGCGTGGTACGGCACACCTTTCAACCGATGCGCGTGCAACACCTAAGCTACCTGAAACCTTTGATCTATTTGGTCGCTACAACCCCTTTGCCGAGCTTCGTGCTGATTACAAAGCGGGTGAGCTGAGCGGCTTTATGGAGTCGATGGGTGCCTTTGTGAACGAGCACTGGATGGACTTCTTCCGTACCTTCCAGATGTCTATGATCATCTTCATCGTCTTCTTCATTCTGTTGGCAGTCGTTGTATCCAACATGCGTTTGGGTCGATACATCTATGCGATTGGTAGTAACGAACAGGGTTCTCGCCAAGCGGGTATCAATACGCGTCTCTACACCCTCTACACCTACGTAATCTGTTCGATGGGCGCTGCATTGGGTGCCATGCTCTTCCTAGGCCGCGCGCCTTATGCAAAATCTGACTACGGCCAGATGTGGGAGCTGGATGCCATTGCTGCGGTTGTTATTGGTGGTACCTCTCTGTTTGGTGGCCGCGGTACGATCATCGGTACCTTCATGGGTGTCATCCTTCTGAAACTGATCAATAACGGTCTGACCCTGGCTCAGCTAGAGACTTTCTGGCAGATGGTGGTACTGGGTCTGATCATTTTGGTTGCCGTTGGATTGGATATTGTTCGCCAATCTAAATCAGCGGTTAAAGTTCAGCGTATGCTGGGTGTTGTGGCTCTGGTTCTTGCTCTGTTTGCCTGCTTAACACCGGGTTCTGCACTGATCAGCTCGGCGATTTCACTGCATGAGCACAACAGCATGGTGGCAATGCAAGCAGCTGGACTTGATCTTGCGGCTAACCAAACGGCTCGCCTACTGGATGCGCCGGCTGTGGCTGAACTACAAGCCATTGTGTCTGGCAACTGGCAATCCTTCGCGTCGCTTCTCGTGCTTGTGTTGGGTGCCGTGGCTGTAGCTGTGACCTTGAAACGTTCACTGGCGCTTATCCTTGCAGCCGTCTACGTGGCAGCAGCGGTTCTGCTAGTATCAATGGGCATGGCAGCTGTTGCGCCTCTATTGATCTTGGGTGCGGTAGTACTGGCTGGTATGACGACGGTGCCTTACATGTTTGAAAGAGCTCGTACGCTAGAAGGCTAATCACCCAATGATTAAAAAACCCCATCGCCTAGGCTATGGGGTTTTTTGTTGAAAGCAAATAGCATCGCGGCCTTTTTAAGACCGCTCCAACAGTACGTGCAGTACCCCTTCAATGCACTTAGTTGGAGCCTTATCGAAGATGAGGCGAATGGGGATTGAAAGAATCGCGACCTTTGCAAGATCGCTCCAACGGTAATTTGGTGGTGAACTTAGTAAGGCTAGCTCTCGTAAGTGTTTCTCGTTAGAGTAAAAAGATAACAATTAGGAAGTTACCCTACATGCCTGTCATTGCACTCGTTGATGATGATCACGAGATACGCTCACTGCTCTCGGATTACTTAGAGAAAAACAGTTTCACGGTACTTGCGTTTGAGTCGGCTGAAGCGCTGCTTGAGGGCGACTACAGTGCTGCCGAGCTGTTGATTCTTGATGTCGGTTTGCCGGGCATGGATGGACTGGCTCTCTGTCGTACTCTGCGTCAGGACTCCAACTTGCCGATCATTATGCTCACCGCTGCCAGTGACGATGTGGATCGTATCCTGGGTCTTGAGTTGGGTGCAGATGATTACATGGGTAAACCCTTTAACCCTCGCGAATTGTTGGCTCGCATTAAAGCGCTGCTGCGTCGATCCGCCCCCGTCGAATCACCAACTGCTAGCTCTACTCTACTGTTAGATAGGGCGAAGCGAACGGTGTTAGTCAATGGTGAGGCGCTCAGTTTGACTGGGGCCGAGTTTGATCTGTTGGCGCTACTGCATGGCCATGACGGTGTCATCAGCCGTGATCAGCTCAGTATGGAGTTAAAGGGGCATGCGGCGCTTCCGCAAGATCGCTCGATCGATACCTTAGTCAGTCGACTCCGCACCAAATTGACACCCTTCAGCGAGGATGAAACGATCAAATCCATTCGCGGCAAAGGGTACCACCTGGTTCTAAAATGATCGGTTTTTGGTCCCGCCTACGCGATCGGCTGATGCCTAAGTCGATCATTGCACGTATGTCTCTGGTGTTGATCATCGGTGTCCTTGTGGCACAAGCAGTCAGCTCCTATGTCTGGACACGCCAGATTCAACAGGCAGAACGCGAACGTCTTGTTGAGATCTCGGAAGTGATGGGGGCGCGCATCGGTCAGACGATTCAGTTCTTCTCTAAACTGCCGCGAGAATATCGACACATCGTACTCGATCAGCTGCGCGATATGGGCGGTACGCGCTACTTTGTCTCGATTAACAGTCAAAAAATTCATTTAGAGACCTTGCCCAACAGTGAGCTGCAGCAGCTTGTTGGTGAGCGTGTAAAGCAGAATGCAGCCCGCCAGTTAGCCTATAAATCTGAAGATTTTGCCGTTGAGTTCGTAGCGTTTTCGAATCTTCGCATCTTGTCGGATGACAACCTAATGGTGCAGCTGCCACCCAAATGGCAGCGGTTTGCCCTGTTAGATCCCGGTGATGACAGCCCTGTCGTTGTTGTGCAGCTTAAATTAAACCCGGATGAGTGGGTCTATCTGGCCACGGTATTCCCCGGAGGGGATTTCATGGGCAGTACTCTGTTTGAATCTGAGCGGTTGGTCTCTTTAGTGGCTGTGACATTGACCGTGGTTGTGTTGGTGACCCTGCTGGTTGCCGGTATTGTTCGACCCTTGCGAAGGCTAGCGCGTGAGGCGGATGCTCTAGGGCGCGGTAAAACGCCCTCCCTGATTCCGGCCGAGGGTACGCGTGAGATGCAGACAACGATTCGTGCCTTTAACCAGATGGCGCAACGACTAGAGAAGTTCATCTCCGATCGCGAGAAGCTGTTTGCCGCAATCTCCCATGATCTGAAAACCCCTCTGACACGCGCCCGCTTGCGGGTTGAGATGATTGATGACGATAAACTGCGTGATAACCTGATCGGCGACATTGAGAACGTCGATCTGCTGGTCAAAGCGTCCTTGCAGATGATTAAAGATGGCGCCATTCACGAGAATAGCGAACAGATCGATCTGAAACAGGTGATTGAGTCAGCCCTTGCCAGTGCAGAGATCGAAGGGCTGCCCAGCTCTGCGACACTGCCCGATGAGTTTGTCTTAGAGGGTCGCCGTCTCTCGCTTGAACGCCTGTTTACTAACCTGATCGATAACGCGTTGCACTACGGGCGTGGAGTCGAGATCTTTGGCCATAAAGAGCCGGAAGACAATGAGTTGGTGGTGCAGGTGTGTGACCGAGGCCCGGGTCTCAGTGATGAATTGAAGCAGCGAGTCTTTGAGCCTTTCTATCGCATCGATAAAGCGCCCTCATCGGTTCATGTCGGTCTGGGCATGGGCATTGTTAAGTCGATTGCCCAGCTGCACGGAGCCAGTATTGAGCTGCTTGATCGTGAAGGGGGCGGTTTGATCGTTGAGCTTCGTTTTCCATTGTCACACTTTGTAACAGAACGAAACTCTGCGTAAGACTCAAGTTGTTATATTGATTTTAGTGAATCTGTCCGCAGGTTCCCAAGGTATTCTTACCTATAAACAACAATAAAGAGGTTTACTCAATGATCAAACGTACTTTAGCTGCATGCGTAGCTGCGGCAACACTATCAACTGCAGCACAGGCTGCTGACGTAGAAGTTCTTCACTACTGGACAAGTGGCGGTGAAGCGAAATCAGTTGCATACCTAAAAGAGAAACTGACTGAAGCGGGTGTGGGCTGGAAAGATTTCGCAGTTGCTGGTGGTGGCGGTGAGAACGCAATGACCGTTCTTAAGTCACGTGCAGTATCGGGTAACCCACCGACTGCAGCACAGATCAAAGGCCCATCGATCCAAGAGTGGGGTGAGCTAGGTTTCCTATCAGACATCGATAGCGTCGCTAAAGCGAACAACTGGGATGCACTTCTACCTGGTGTGGTTTCTGATGTAATGAAACACGACGGCAAATACGTTGCCGCTCCAGTTAACGTACACCGTGTAAACTGGTTGTGGGCTAACCCAGAGATCTTCCAAAAAGCGGGCGCTACCATCCCAACAACTTGGGACGATTTCCTAGTTCAAGCTAAAAAGATCCAAGACGCTGGCTACATTGCCCTAGCGCACGGTGGCCAAGCTTGGCAGGACGCGACTGTATTTGAAGCTGTTGTGCTTGGTGTGGGCGGTCCTGAGTACTACCAGAAAGCATTCGTTGAGCTAGATGCAGACGCTCTTAACAGCGCAACGACTGAAGAGGTGTTCCGCGTATTCGGTGAGATCCGTGGTCTAATCGATGAAAACTCTCCAGGTCGTGACTGGAACGTTGCGACATCAATGGTCATCAACGGTGAAGCTGCAATGCAGATTATGGGTGACTGGGCGAAAGGTGAATTCACTGTTGCTGGTAAGACACCAGGCGTTGATTACGCATGTGTTGCAGCACCAGGCACGTCAGGTTCATTCACGTTCAACGTCGACTCTTTTGCCTTCTTCGCGCAGTCTGATGCTGACGCACAGAAAGCTCAACAAGAGATGGCTAAGCAGATCCTAGGTCAGGACTTCCAGAAAGTCTTCAACCTTAACAAAGGTTCTATCCCAGCACGTCTAGGCATGGCTCGTGACGAGTTCGATAGCTGTGCACACGCGTCAATGGATGCCTTTGTATCTTCTGCACAAACTGGCGGTCTAGTACCAAGCTTCGCGCACGGTATGGCTGTCCCTGAAGCAGTTTCTGGCGCTATCTACGATACCGCTACTAACTTCTTCAACTCAGATCAGTCGGCTGCTGAGGGTAAAGCTCAGCTAATCGCTTCTATCCAAGCAGCGATGTAATCCGACCAAGAGCCCTCAACCCTGAGGGCTCTTATTTACTTTTTTAGGAGATTCACGATGAGTGTGTGTCCCGTCCTAAAATACGTTGACGGTTTTTGATTGAAGCGACGACCTTAGGTCGTCGCTTTTTTATGCACCTCTTCTGGCGTTTTCATGCCAAGGCTAAGATGCGGCCTCATTTGATTATATATTT
>NZ_WBYR01000011.1:0-80390 GCF_013283315.1 Marinobacterium sp. xm-g-59
TGAAAGAGCGGTCAGGTTAGAATGAGTCATGGCGTATCACCTTCTGTTGGTTGAGATTCTTGCAGGAATCAATCAACAGGATACGCCATTCTCCCTTTTCCCCGTACACCAGAAATCACCATAACTCCATTGGAGCTTATAGACTTCAATTGCAATACAGATCGGAGGCGTTGTAATGAGTAACAAAATCAAATCGGTAATTTTTATTTTACTATTAATTAGCTTACAGGGCTGTGCTACCAACGGTTGACCTCTCCCCCAAAAAACGAATAGAAGCTGAGCTTTATCTAGAAGATAGAGAATGTCGCAAAAACAGCATTAACTATAGAAAAAAATCTAAAGATGACATGTTCTTTGAGCTTTTAGATAGATTGGATAAGTGCTTCTATGATGACTACACCATGAAGATCATCGTAGTTGTCGATGCAAAATTTGATATAGCAGAATTAGAGTTTAGTGGGAGTACATATGGCTTTAGAACCTTTAAGGGGAGTACAGAGCAAGTAAGATCATTGCTAGGCTTTATCGCACTACTCGTTAATTATGACTTAGAAAAAGGTGATAAATTAACTCTTTCTTACTCGGACCAAAATGTTTATTTGGAACGAGAAATCGCAGAGTTCGACGATCAAGCTGACTATGCAGGTGATCCAACTGGCTGGCAACCTGATTCACCTGAAGAATGCTCTGATACAGAGCGGGAAGTATTCTTTCCAAAAGATTGAACGAGCTATCTATGATCAATATTAATGAGCGAATTCTTTCCTATTTGTATCTAGATACTTTTAGCTCTTTAGAATATTCAGAAAGCCAATAATCATGCGTGGAAGCTGCAGACACTAGACTACCGTGTTTACGTACTTCCTTACGGCTGATTAACGCAGTTGAATTGGCACGTACATTCTCTTTCACCAAAGCCCCGTCATACCTTAAATCTGACACATCAGTTGCCGAAGCTGCTTGCCGAGGCAATGCCGAGAAGTTGTCGAAATAATGACGATCATTTACCGAAATTTCGATTAATGCCGATAAACTCTCGCGTAACTCATTTTCGGACACGTTAAGCGGGATCAGGGTGTCTTTATCTAATTTGTTTCCGTTTCGTGTGGAAGCAACTTTAGCTTCAAATAATTTAGATTTAAGTTTACCCATGTGCTCATGGTATTCAGACTCCCTTCTAGGTTCCAAACGGCAAAGCCTCAAAAAGGCTCTCAGCTTAGTACGACGCCCAACTTTAAACTTTTTCTTTGGTAATTTATTACCTGCCTTTGGACCTCGCTCATAAGTAATACACGCATTGAAAATACAATAGGCATCACTTTCACTGGAAACATGTTCAAAGGATAACGTGACGCCATCTGAATTATGCAGCCCATAGAACCCTGTGTTAAAACCAATATATTTGTAACAATCAATCCCTGTTAAATTAAGGATAACATCCAAAATTTCTTGCAGGTTTTTAGCTAACCAGCGTTCAGCCTTTTCCTGAACATCTGACTGGTAAGCTCTGTAACAGAGCTCTCCATCCAAAAAATAGAATGAGCCTTTTCCGAGAGCCGTGATTACCTGCTGCTGTATAGATTTCATAGCAACAATCTTAGGAGTCACAATTTTTAGTAACTTCTATACGATTTGATTCACGAATCCTCGCTAGTTCATCATGCGGAATACGCACACTTCTGCCAACACGGTATGCTGCGATATCTCCCCTGCCTATGTACTTCCAAATAGTAGGAAGCGATACGCTTAATACTTGTGCGAACTCATTTACGGTAAAGTCAGATTTCATTTAAACCTCCAGATTCATGTCTGGAAGTTATTGAAACCAATCACAGTTAATACACACAGGTAAAACTAAAATCAGATTTACCTTGCACTATCGATCAATCTTGATAGCTCTTGAACTTTTTCGAACAGTTCAGAATCACTCATGGCTGCTTTTTCAGCTTCGTAAAATGGTAAGAAATGATGTCTATTGTTTTCTAACAGCCCCTCCAAGGTTTCTACACTAAAGCCCCTAGAACCCTCACCCACAATTTCTTTTATCCAAAAGCTAGCCTTATTGAGGGCAACTGACTGACTATCACCTAAGTAGCACATAAGCTTAAGAGCCATGTGCATTGCTTCGATTTGATTCTGTTTTTTCAGAATCACTGATGCGCTTTGATTGTTAATTGGTGTGCTATCAGTCAAAAACTGATGATTAACTTTTAAGATAATTTTCTGTAAAGCAGGAAGTATTGGACAGCTCATGCCAATTTCTTCTATCACAAAACGGATATGTTCAGTATTAGAGTTCAATGCCCAATCGTGTAGCCTAATTAATTTGCTTACATCAAAATCAGGACATTGATGAAGAATCTCTAACTTTGCTAGGTCCACCAAAACATAACTTTCAGAAAGCGCCAGATCGATACAGGACAATTTACTTACAAACTCTTTTGAATCGTAAGGTGGCCTAGGCTCATCCAAATCGAGTAAATCCAAAATGGCATTTAGCTTCATGAAAACTCCCTAAGACTATCTAGATGATCACACCATATTTGAAGCCAACGTTTACTTTCTTTCGAATAGCTATGTAAGTTATAAATTCCGACCACGCCAGACTTTTCATGACCTAAAATTGCCTCTGAGACTGCTTCAGGACAACCAAGTCTTGCCAAACCAGTACGAACCGACCTCCTTAAGTCATGAGGTGTCCAATGATCTATATCCAACATTTGACCTGATTTACGTATATGCCAAGCTTGCTCAGATAAGCTTTTCTGCTGTATCGGTTTACCCGTTCTTTGACTCGGAAATACATATTCCCCCGTCAGATGCCTTAATTGCTTTAGAAATGCTACTGCTTGAGTTGAGAGCTGAACATCCCTTGGCATATCAGTTTTATTCTCACGCAGAGCCCATATACCCCTATCTAAATCAATATCTCGCCATTCAGCCGCTACAACCTCTCCAGTACGACAACCAGTCATTAATGCAAAAGTCAGGACAGCTTTTTGGGTGGGTGTATACCTTGAACTTGGCAACCATCTGAGCAACATTGAAAGTTCTGTATCATTCAAAACTCTTTTACCTTTATTGGCTGAGAGCTTTATTTTCTTCCGTTTCAGCATTGCCTTTGCTTGATAACATGGATTGGAAAAATCATCAGGAAGGCCGTCTCCTATTGAGTAATCAAGCGCTGCGGTAAATTCTCGTAACATGTTGCCTGCTGATACTGGCGCTCCACGCTCAACTACCTTTACCACAGCATTGAAAATATCTTTGGCAGAAAGCTGTGTTACAGCAACATTACCAAGTAACTCAGCAAACATTGGCTTCTTGTCTTGACCATCTTTACGAATAATTTTCGCAGGACTGCCAAGCAGAAGATTTCGCACCTCTCTTTGACCTTTGATGACTCTTGCACCTGTTTTAATCAATCGACCTGAACGATCAAAACGATCCTCAATATATTCAGAGAGATATCTTTCTATAGCATCAACAACAGTTAATTCGATCGCCTTAAGATCGACGCTAACCTGTTGTGCGTTTTTCCTTTCTATCTTTTTCAAAGTAGCTGGACACAGCCCTTTTGCACGATCAGCTTTAAGCTTGGCCAATTCGACTCTTGCATGTGCAAGACTTACATCAGGATAGTTACCTATTTTGAACTGTCTTATCTTGTTGTTTTCGGGCGATCGATAACGATATATAAAAGTCTTTTTGCCAGTTTCACCAATTGTCACTCTTAGACCAGCATTTTCACCTGAGTCCACCAGATCAGCCTGACCTTTCTTCATTCTCTTTATAGATAGGTCGGACAATCCTCTTGTAGAATGAGTTACAGACATAGCGACACTGACTCCATGACAGTTAAAGTATAGGTTTTAAGTAAACATTTTATGTTTAAAATAAAAACTATACAAAATACTACACTTTTAAGCTTAATCTGTCTTTATCAGGATTTATTAGTGTTTATTAATAGCAGTCGAAGAAAAGCTGGAAAATCAGCAGTAACGGTAGATAGAGAAGTAAAAAGCCAATGAATACAACACCTGATCTTTCCCAGCACACACCTATGATGCAACAGTATCTACGCATCAAAGCCGATCACCCACATGAATTTCTGTTCTATCGCATGGGGGATTTTTATGAGCTTTTTTACGACGATGCTAAACGAGCTGCCGAGCTGTTGGACATTTCGCTAACTGCACGTGGCAAATCGGGCGGTGAGCCCATTCCAATGGCCGGAGTCCCTTTTCATTCAGCCGAGGGCTACGTCGCCAGGCTGGTTAGACTGGGTGAGTCCGTTGTCATCTGCGAGCAAGTAGGTGATCCAGCCACCAGCAAGGGGCCGGTTGAGCGTCAAGTTGCTCGAATCATCACACCTGGCACATTGACAGACGAGGCGTTTCTAGAGGAGCGTCGTGATAATCTTTTAGCCGCCATTTATGAACATAAAAATCGATATGGCCTAGCAGTACTGGACATTAGCGCAGGTCGCTTTCATGTCTCTGAACTCGACACTTCAGCATTCGCACACTCCGAAATCGAGCGACTAAAGCCTGCAGAGCTGCTTGTCTCAGATGAGCTTGCTGAGCAAGAGTGGATCCAGTCGCTTCGTGGTCTTGGCCTGAGGCGCCAGCCACCTTGGGCGTTTGAGATTGAGACCGCACATCGAATCCTAAACGAGCAATTCAAAACTCGAGACCTAGTGGGGTTTGGCTGTGAAGGCATGTCACTTGCTGTTGCGGCGGCTGGCTGTTTAATGCAATACGCTAAAGATACTCAGCGAAGCGCTCTACCCCACATCAACAGTTTAATCGTAGATAAGGGTAACGAGGCGGTTCATATCGACGCCGCTACACGTAAAAATCTTGAGATCGATGTCAACCTCAATGGTGGTAGCGAGCAAACCCTGGTCTCTGTTTTAGATAGAACTAAGACACCTATGGCTGCCAGAATGCTGCGCCGATGGCTGCACAGACCCCTTCGTAATATCACTGCTCTACAAGAACGACAGCAAGCCATCCAATGGATGCTGGATCAGTTCCGTTTTGAAGCCTTTGACGATGTCATGCGCTCAATTGGCGATATAGAGCGAATTCTGTCACGTGTTGCTCTGCGCTCAGCTCGACCAAGGGATCTAGAGCGTCTCAAATTGGCACTGAATGCGCTACCAGACATCCAAGAATTACTGACAGATTGCGAAGGCAATCGACTCATCCACCTCAAACAGGCTGTCTCTTCCTTTCCGGATCTAGCCTCGCTTTTGAGCCGAGCTATTAAAGAGAACCCTCCCGTTGTCATTCGTGAAGGCGGTGTCATTGCCAGTGGCTACGATACGGAGCTTGATGAGCTTCAGGGCCTGAGTGAAAACGCAGGTAGCTATCTAATTGACCTCGAGGAACGTGAACGAGTTCGCACAGGCATCGCCACACTTAAGGTTGGCTACAATCGCGTGCACGGCTACTTTATTGAGGTCGGTAAAGCCCAACAGTTTGAACCTCCAGTAGAGTATCAACGCCGTCAGACTCTTAAGAACGCAGAGCGTTTTATAACACCGGAACTTAAAGAGTTTGAGGATAAAGCACTTAGCGCGAAAAGCCGTGCATTGGCCCGCGAAAAAGCCCTCTATGATGAGCTGCTCGATCTACTTGCCAAACAGCTTACTCCTCTTCGTTCATCAGCCGAGGCACTGGCAGAGTTAGATTTGCTACGCAACCTCGCTGAACGCGCCTCTACTTTGGAATACAGCTGCCCAGCTTTGATTAATTCGGCTAGTTTAAGGATTACTGAAGGTCGCCACCCTGTTGTTGAACAGGTGTTAGACACGCCCTTTGTCGCCAACAATGCCGAACTCAATTCAGAACGACAGATGCTGATGGTGACCGGTCCAAATATGGGTGGTAAATCCACCTATATGCGACAAATAGCCATCATTACCTTAATGGCTCAGATTGGCTCCTTTGTTCCGGCCAGCAGCGCGGAAATTGGCATCGTCGATCAAATCTTCACTCGAATGGGTAGCTCCGATGACCTGGCGGGCGGACGCTCTACCTTCATGGTTGAGATGACCGAAACGGCTAACATACTGCATAACGCAACAGAGCGCTCTTTAGTTCTAATGGATGAGGTAGGAAGAGGCACAAGTACATTTGATGGCCTATCACTTGCATGGTCCGCAGCAGAGTATTTAGCTAAAGAGTGTAAGGCTCTGACGCTATTCGCAACCCACTATTTTGAACTAACACAACTATCAGAGCTTATTGACGGCGTCGTCAATGTGCACTTAACGGCTGTTGAACATAACGACCATATTGTCTTTATGCATGAGGTCCAAGAGGGGCCTGCAAGCCAGAGTTACGGTCTGCAAGTTGCTCAATTGGCAGGTGTACCTCGCTCAGTGATTCAAAGTGCCCGATCAAAACTGATTCAGCTCGAAGAGGGGAGCCAATCTCAACCTCTTACTTCAACCAGCCTCAAAACAGCTGGAGCGGCATCACCACAACAAAACGATCTCTTTATCGCTCCTATTCCATCTGAGAGCGACTTAAAGTTAAAAGCATTGGATCCTGACTCACTCACACCTAGAGAGGCATTGGACCTAATCTATGAGCTCAAACAGTTAGTTGAGAAATACTGATCCGCTTAATCTATACTCAATAGAAAGCTGATGGGAGGTAACACATGACGTTTATCGTGACCGAAAACTGTATCAAGTGTAAGTATACGGATTGTGTCGATGTGTGCCCCGTGGATTGTTTTTACGAAGGCCCCAATTTCTTAGTGATACATCCTGATGAGTGTATCGATTGCGCACTGTGCGAACCTGAATGCCCTGCTCAAGCTATTAAACATGAGGATGACCTTCTCCCACAGGAGGATATCTACTACAAACTCAATGCCGAACTGAGTGAGCAGTGGCCAAACATCCGTTACCGGAAGGCACCACTCTCTGATGCTGAAGAGTGGAATGGAAAAACCGACAAGCTAGCGTTACTAGAGCGTTAGCTACAGCCTAAACAGCGAATCGACGTTAAGACCATTCTCTAAACAGATCGCTCTAAGCTTTTTGAGTCCTTCCACCTGAATCTGTCGTACCCTTTCGCGAGTCAGGCCGATTTCATTACCCACCATTTCCAGGGTCTGAGCATCAAAACCACGCAAGCCGAAGCGTCGAGAGATAACCTCGCAATGTTTTTCTGGAAGCGTGCCTATCCAATATTCTAGATTCTTGTGAAGGTCTTCATCGGCGTTATGGTCATCGGGGGACTTAACATTTTCATCCGAAATGGCTTCCGTTAGCGATCGACCATCCTCTGTTGCCACAATATCCAAAGACCCAACGCGTTGATTCAACCGCATAATCTTTTCAACATTCTCCAGAGGCTCATCTAGATGACGAGCCACATCTTCTGGGGTCGGCTCACGATCCAGTGTAAGAGAGAGCTCACGTGCAACGCGAAGATAGTTGTTCAACTCTTTAAGAATATGGATGGGTAGACGTATGGTTCGCGTCTGGTTCATGACCCCACGTTCAACCGCTTGGCGAATCCACCAAGTGGCATAGGTGGAAAAACGAAAGCCTTTTTCAGGGTCAAACTTTTCTACTGCACGAATAAGTCCAAGATTACCCTCTTCAACGAGATCCATCAGTGATAAGCCGCGATTTTGGTAACGACGCGCAATGTTAACCACCAACCTCAGATTAGCCTCGATCATTCGCGCACGGGATTTCATGCACCCCTCTTGTTGGATCGCTCTACCCAAAGATTTCTCTTCATCGGGCGTCAACAGCGAGGCAGCACCAATTTCATTGAGGTAGAGTTGGGTCGAGTCCAGCTGACCTGCTGAGATTAAATCTTCATGAGCGACACCGTCTTTACCACGACGAGAGTCGACGACTGTCTCATGCTCATTTTGATTATTATTCTGTTCGCCATCTAAAAGATCTAAATCATCTGACAACTCATCATTGAACTCAATCTTGCTGTCTGAATTCATACTGCACTCACTTCATCAAGCTATTGGGTGAGGGCTTGTTGAAACGTTCGGGCTATCGTTTGGGTAGATAGCGCAACGGATCAACCGGCTTACCGTCTTTTCGAATCTCAAAGTGAAGCATGGGAACCGTTGCTCCGCTGCTTCCAAGCTCAGCAATCACTTGCCCCGCTTTTACCTGCTGATTCTCTTTAACCAGAATTTTACTGTTGTGCGCATAGGCACTCAAAAACTCTTGGCTATGACTGATAATGACAAGATTTCCGTATCCTAGCAAACCGCTGCCGGCATATACCACCTGCCCAGGTGCTGCTGCTTTAACTGCATCACCCAGTTTGCCAGAGATATCCAAACCTTTATTGCCACCCTCTTTAGCTGAATACCTAGCAAGAATCTTGCCAGAATGTGGCCAACCCCAAGAAAAATTTGTCACGACTGGCGCAACTCTCTTTTTAGGTGATGGGGTTTTGTTGACTGATTGCTTAGCAACCGCTCTAGAGGGGGGCTTTGAAGGAGTAGCAACAGGGCTGCCTTGAGTTTTTAAAACCTGGCCGGCGTATATTAGATCTTTATCTTTAATGCCATTGATTGCGGCCAATCTTCTGTGATCGATCCCTAATTTAAAGGCGATACCAATCAAAGTATCACCCGATCGAACACGATACTCACCCGCACCGATGGTGGGTCGCTGAAGACCTAGTGACTGATCTGAAACTGGGGCATACCCTGTGCTGCAAGCAGAGAGAAGTAGCGCAAATGCAAGTAAAGCAGTGAGCCGCAAACAGTTAGCCTCTCGATGGCAGTCTATCGATTAACAGAACAACCGCTAAGCCAAACAGCATCAATAGAATGGCCAACACTAATTGAGATGGTTCACCCGTAAGATCTGTAAAGGCTGTTGGGGTAACATTCTGCTCCACGAGCGGCACCTGATGCCCTTTAGAGTTGATGGTGTAAGAGAGTGTGTACTTCCATGGCCACACCTTATTGAGTGAACCCAGCAAAAAACCTGACAACAGCGCTAAAGTCATTGAGCGATAATGATTGAAAGCCCAACTCAATACTCGAGAAAACGCCAATAAACCAGAGGCCGCACCAGCGGCAAACAGTGCGATAACAGCAAAATCAAACTCTTTAATCGCTGTCAGAATGGTCGTATACATCCCTAATAGAAGCAGAATAAAGCTACCTGAGATACCTGGAAGAATCATGGCACAGATGGCAATCATCCCTGCAAAAAAGACCATCAGCGCCGAATCAGGCACACTACTGGGCGACATGGAGGTCAACAAATAGGCCAACACCGCGCCAAGAACAAAGACGGACATCCGATTGGCGCACCAACCTGCAACATGACGAGCCACACTCCATGTTGACGCAAGAATCAAACCAAAGAAGAACGACCACAACAGAACCGGGTACTCGTCTAGGAGAAACAGAACCGTCTTCGCCAATAAGATGATACTGAGCGCGATACCGGCTACAAGGACCAACAAGAAGGTTCCGTTAACCTGTTTCCAGGCAGCCACTAAGCCTTTCTTAAAAAGAACATTCAGTGCTTTCAAATCGAAGCGACGAATCGAGTGAATGAGCTCTTCATAGATACCGGTAATGAAGGCAATAGTTCCACCTGAAACACCAGGAACAGCATCAGCCGCACCCATCAACATCCCTTTCAATAACAACTTAAAATATTGAAACGCTGTGCGCTGCTTATTTAAATGATCCATTGTCTATTAACTTACCAACCCATTGAGTAGAGGAACAAACTTAACCGGCTCTATCACTTTGGTCTCAAAATGCGAATCACTGCGTCGCAAAATGCGAACCAGTTTTTGCTCTTCATCTCCAACAGGGGCCACTAAAACGCCACCCACCTTCAATTGCTTCTTCAAAGATTCGGGAATAACTGAGGGGGCTGCCGTTACCATAATGGCATCAAACGGTGCCTCATGCTCGAGCCCCATTCCACCATCAGTGTGAAAAAGAGAGACATTACTCAATCCCAAGTAGCCCAGTACAGATGCAGCTCGCTCTTGTAACGGAAGAATTCTTTCTACACTGAAAACCTGCTGACAGAGCTGAGCAAGAACTGCTGTCTGATAGCCAGATCCCGTGCCAACTTCTAACACCTTATCTTTAGCACCAAACTCCAACAGCAACTCGCTCATTCTAGCGACAGTGTAGGGTTGAGAGATGGTTTGGTTATATCCAATTGGCAGCGCGGTGTCTTCATAGGCTTTATGCGATAGCGCTTCATCAATGAAGAGATGACGGGGCGTTTCAACGATCGTCTCTAATACCGCTTTATCGGTGATCCCTTGATCCTGCAAGCGATTGAGAAGCCTCTCTCTTGTTCGGCGTGAAGTCATTCCGATCCCTTCACGTAAAAGCTGTTGGGACACTATTACTGCTCCAACCAATCAGCCACCTGATCAAGATCAGAGTAGCGAGTCATATCCAGCTGCAGAGGGGTGACCGCAACATAGCCATTTTCAACCGCATAGAAATCGGTACCTTCAACACGATCTTTGGCTTCACCGACGGCGGCAATCCAATAGCGAGTTCGACCTCGTGGGTCTTGAGTAGGTAGTGGCGGTTCGCCAGCACTGCGGTGGCCCAAACGGGTAATTTGCACACCCTTTAATTGATCCATAGGGAGATCAGGAACATTCACATTAATGACGGTTCTCGGTGCAACCTTCAAGGATTCAATATTCGCGACCAGATCAGCCACTACCTGTGCGGCCGTTTCATAGTGTTTAGGGTGAAAATTGCAGGTCGATACTGCTATAGGTGGTAGTGTCAAATGACGACCTTCGGTTGCCGCAGCCACGGTACCTGAATAGACAATATCGTCACCCAAGTTTGCACCCGCATTGATACCGGAAACGACGATATCAGGGATATCACCATCTGAGAAAATCCCAGAAACCCCTAAATGCACACAATCGGTTGGCGTTCCATCGACTCCAAAATAACCACTACTATGCACAATTGCATCAAGAGGACGATCCAAGGTTAACGAGTTACTAGCACCGCTTCTATTACGATCAGGTGCTACAACCGTACAGCGGTGACCTGCCTCTTTTAGACGTTCAGCAAGAACCCGCAACCCCGGTGCGTAAACACCATCATCATTGGAAACCAAAATATGCATCTAGTTATCTCTTATCTATTATTGGCTCAATCCTAAGTGGAAAGGGTTACCAGACACACAGCTCACGCAAAACACTCGTGGCAAACGAGCCTGATGGAAGAGAGAAACTGAGTTTTACGACCTGCTCTTCTAGCACTTCCACATGCAAATCTCTTGGGACCAATCGCATACTGCGACGCTCTTGTCTAAGCCCAAGCGTTTCCAACCCCTCAGATATTTGAGGATACCCCGCGACGACCGACTTTTCTATCATCTGAGCCTTATCCAGGGAGTATAATTCGCCTTTACCCCACATCGGCGCAGTCAAATGCAGATCGCACTGATCGAAACGGGCTTTTTGATCAGGATCATTAGCGTCGTAACGATGAACTTTTTGCGTGAAGTCTTCGATCAAGACATCCCCATCGAGAGGGCTATCCCAGGTGCCTTGATCTATACGAGTGGAGATCACTCGATTGAATAGATAGGAACGCAGTGCCGAAATGTACATGCTGCGTTTGTTGCGCTGACGTTCAACCAACTCACCCGACAGGATAGCCAATCCTGAGTGAAGATTACCGAACGACTGACCAAATCGCTGCTCACCAAAGTAGTTAGGAACCCCTGATTCAAGAGAAGTCGCTTTATGCAGAAGTCGATTTACATCAGAGACCTCTCTGAGGGTAATCTCAAATCGGTTACCCTTAAGATGACCGAGTTTAATCTTGCGACGATGTTTACTCGACTTGAGAACATTGATCGTATCACCACCGAATAACGCCCAGTTAAGCACACGTCGAGATCCGGGCAGATGGACACTGAACCACTGCTCAGTTACGGCATGGCGATCTTTTTTACCTGCGTAGGCCACATCTCTGGGGCTGACCTGGCAGAAGTTAGCTAGCTGACGCGCCACCCAATCGGTGTTTTCACCGCGTTTCTGAATGTATAGGTAGTGATGTTCGCCTTCCCCCTCTGGTTCATACCCCAAATCTTCAACAACACGAAAATCCTCTGGTGCAGAACGAAGCTGTGCCTTCACATCGGGTTGGCCGTTCACATAGCTGAAAGGCTCTACAACAAATTCAGTCACTATCCATCTCCGATGGTGTCAAAGGCTTAACCACCTGATAAAAAGTCTCCTCTTTACCGATCATTCCCATTTCAGATCGGGCTCTCTCTTCGAGTGCTGACAAGCCGCGTTTTAGATCTTGCACTTCAGCTTCCAGCTCTGAGTTTCGCTCCAACAGCCTCTGGTTAATCTTGCGCTGCTCTTCAATATCGCTCTGTACCTGCCAAATTTGAGGCAAGCTTGGCTCTCCGAACCAGAGTCGATACTGAAGCGCCACTGCCATTAGGAGCAGAATTAACCAAAACCAACGCAAGCTGTTTTTCTCCACAAAAAAAGGGCCTAAGGCCCTTTTATATCATGTTTCTATTAACCCTGGCCTTTAATCTCAACTAGGCCTCGGTATGCTGCTGCAGCACCCAACTCCTCTTCGATACGAATGAGGCGGTTGTACTTAGCAACACGGTCCGAGCGACAAAGTGAACCGGTCTTAATTTGCCCAGCGGCTGTTCCCACTGCAAGGTCAGCAATGGTTGTATCTTCAGTTTCGCCAGAACGGTGTGAGATAACTGCCGTGAAGCCAGCATCCTGAGCCATTTTAATCGCATCCAAGGTTTCAGACAGTGAACCGATCTGGTTGAACTTAATCAAGATCGAGTTACCGATGCTCTGTTCGATACCACGAGATAGAATCTTAGTGTTGGTTACGAATAGATCGTCACCAACTAGCTGAACCTTATCGCCGATCTTGCTTGTCAGGCTCGCCCAACCATCCCAATCAGACTCATCCATGCCATCTTCAATAGAGACAATTGGGTAGTTTTCAGTCAATGCTTTAAGGTAGTCACCGAATCCTTCTGAATCAAACTTCTTACCTTCACCCGCAAGATCGTACATACCCTCTTTGTAGAACTCAGAGGAGGCACAGTCTAGTGCCAGAGTGACATCTTTACCCAACTCGTAACCTGCGTTAGCGATCGCCTCTTTAATGACAACCAGTGCCTCTTCATTAGACGCAAGGTTTGGCGCAAAGCCACCTTCGTCACCAACCGCTGTATTAAGGCCTTTAGCTTTAAGCACCGCTTTTAACGCGTGGAAAATTTCAGCACCGCAACGAAGCGCTTCGGCAAAACTTGATACGCCAACCGGCTGCACCATGAACTCTTGGATATCAACGTTGTTATCCGCGTGCTCACCACCGTTCAAGATATTCATCATTGGCACAGGCATAGAGTAGCGACCTGGAGTACCATTGATCTCTGCGATGTGTTGATAAAGTGGAATGTTTTTAGCTTGCGCAGCCGCTTTTGCAGCTGCAAGTGAAACAGCAAGAATGGCGTTCGCACCAAATTTGCTCTTATTCTCAGTACCGTCAAGCTCAAGCATCTTGTTATCCAGAGCGCGTTGATCAGTCACATCCATACCAACAAGGGCATCTTTGATTTCGCCGTTCACGGCAGCGACAGCTTTAAGCACGCCTTTGCCTAGGTAGCGAGATTTATCACCATCACGTAGCTCTAGTGCTTCACGTGAACCAGTTGATGCACCCGATGGCGCACAAGCAGACCCCATGATGCCGTTCTCAAGAACAACGTCCGCTTCAACCGTTGGGTTACCACGTGAATCCAATACTTCACGTGCTTTGATGTTTGCAATTGTAGTCATTTCCCTAACTCCTAATTAGCTGTTCGCTTGGTACTCAAGCGCAGCGCCAATAAATCCTTTAAATAGACCGTGTCCATCACGTGGCGTAGAGGTGAACTCTGGGTGGAACTGACAAGCCACAAACCACGGATGATCTGGTGCCTCCACAACCTCGACTAACTCACCATCCGTTGAACGACCTGAGATAACAAGTCCGGCAGCTTCTAGCTGGGCAACGTAATTATTGTTCACTTCATAACGATGGCGGTGACGTTCAACAACTTCAGTTGAACCATAGGCTTCAGAAACATGCGTGCCCGCTTTAAGATGACATAACTGAGCACCTAGGCGCATAGTGCCACCTAGATCTGAATCATCAGTACGCTGTTCAACTTCACCGGTGTGATCGGTCCACTCAGTAATCAAACCGATAACAGGGTGTTCAGCTTCTGTGTTGAACTCCGACGAGGTTGCACCCGCCAAGCCAGCAACGTTACGTGCATACTCAATAACAGCAACCTGCATGCCTAAACAGATACCTAGATAAGGGACTTTGTTTTCACGAGCGTAACGTACCGCCTCGATCTTGCCCTCAACACCACGCTCACCAAATCCACCAGGTACTAGAATCGCGCTGAAGTCCTTAAGGATCTCAACCCCTTCACGCTCAACACGTTCAGAATCGATGTATTCAATTTTTACTTTCTTACGATGTGAGATGCCTGCGTGTGAAATCGCTTCGATAAGAGACTTGTAGGCATCCAGAAGCTCCATGTATTTACCGACCATCGCGATGGTCACTTCACCCTCTGGATTCAAAAACGCATCAGCTACCGCATTCCATTCACCTAGATCAGCCTTAGGGCAATCCAAGTTGAATCGTTCAACAACGATCTGATCCAAGCCTTGTGCTTCAAGCATCGCAGGAATTTTGTAGATGGTATTTGCATCAGGCAATGAAATAACAGCGCGCTCTTCTACGTTGGTAAACATAGAGAGTTTTTTAGCTTGTGATTCAGGCAGCGCAAAATCAGAGCGGCATACCAGAATATCAGGCTGAATACCGATAGAGCGCAGCTCTTTCACGGAGTGCTGTGAAGGTTTAGTTTTAATCTCACCGGCCGTAGCAATATAAGGTACAAGTGTGAGGTGCATGAACATAGCGCGGTTTGAGCCCAGCTCCACTTTCAGCTGACGAACAGCTTCCAAGAACGGCAAGGACTCAATATCACCAACGGTACCGCCAATCTCACAGAGAGCGATATCAGCATCACCTGCACCTTCGATAACGCGGCGCTTAATCTCATCAGTGATGTGAGGAATAACCTGAACAGTTCCGCCTAGGTAATCACCACGGCGCTCTTTACGAAGAACGTGTTGATAAACACGGCCTGTCGTAAAGTTGTTTCGCTTGCCCATGGTCGTACGAATAAAACGCTCGTAGTGGCCAAGGTCCAAATCGGTTTCAGCACCATCTTCGGTGACAAATACCTCACCATGCTGAAACGGACTCATAGTACCCGGATCCACGTTAATGTATGGATCGAGCTTAAGCATGGTGACTTTAAGACCACGCGCTTCCAAAATTGCCGCGAGAGAGGCCGAAGCAATGCCTTTGCCCAATGAGGAAACAACACCACCGGTGACGAAAATATAGCGCGTCATGCAGAACCTGTCAGATAGAGTTTGTAGGGAGTTCTAGCGAACTCAAGATGGGAAATCAGTCTACCAAAAGAGCGCTTTGGTAACAAACATCAAACGACCCAATTTAGTAAAAATCCGTCTTTAACGCAGACTTTTTCATCCAGCCATATTTCAGGAATCGCCACCACCTGACCCGACGAACAGACAATTGGCCAACACTCTCTTAACCAAGGTGGGATTCGATGCTCATTCATCAGCTTTTTAATACTGACATGCCCCCCGCGAGACTCAATGTAAACAGACTCACCTGGCTCTCGAGCTCGAAGAGTTAGTTTCATATCTACCGGCAGACCAGCCTCAGATCTAATGGCGCTCAACTGACCAGGACCAAATGTCACTGTCTCATCAGAGACCACCCACTCAATGGACTCACAGGGTTGACGTTCAATATCAGGTGATAAAAATAACTTCTCATCATAGGCGCGCAAAATCACTGTGGAAAATTGCCACTCACCCTTTGCCTTAACATCCAGCTTTGCAATCGATTCCAGCTGTTTCTCCGAGCCTACCCTCTGGCCAGCAGAACTTAACCAGTGATAGAGAAGATTTTTCTTACGTGCCAGTGAGAGCTGCAGCAGGAGTGCTAAGGAGAGAACCCCCTCCTCTAGCTGACAACGTTCAAGATCCATCTGCGCCAGCGCTTCATGAAATTCACTCGCTTCGCTCAAGCGTGAAGCTGTTTTAGCCAGCGTAGATTTCCAGTCAGGCCATTGAGCGCTCAAAACGCCCGACAAATCTCTACGAATCCAGTTTCTGGTAAAGCTTGTATCGAGATTACTGGGATCATCCACCCAAGCAATCTGCAACTCTTTGGCCGCTGACTCGATATCAGACTTTGTCGTATTCAGAAGCGGTCTGAAAAGCTCTCCTTCCCCAACTCTCCTATTTGAAGCAATTCCCGAAAGCCCATTAACACCTGAGCCTCTAAAGAGGTTAAACAGGACCGTTTCGGCTTGATCATCTTGGTGGTGGGCTAGCAGCAAAGCCTCTTTGGGCTTTAAACGCTTGTTAAATGTAGAGTAACGCGCCTGCCTTGCGCTCTCTTCAGACGAGGAGTCACAGGTCACTTTTTCTGATTCAAAAGAGACACCCCATTCGGATGCTGATTCAGCACAAAATCGCTCCCAGCTATCAGAGCCGCTTTGCAGCTGATGATTAACATGCAGTGCTGACAAGCGATCAGGAGGGAGTATGTCAGAGCAGAGCTTAAGAAGCAGACTTGAGTCTAGACCGCCGCTGTAGGCAACGACCCAATGCTCAATATGGGGATGTTGTAGAAAAAAAAGCCGCAGACTCTCTCGAATATCTGCGGCTGTTTTATTGCTCATTAACGACCAATGGCGCCGTAAGAGAGAATTCGCTGATAACGTTGATCCAGCAACTCTTGATCAGCTAGGCCAGTCAGTTTTTTCAGTGAGGCTTGCAACTGCTGCTTAAGACTAGCGGCCATCAACGCGGGATCACGGTGCGCACCACCCAGCGGTTCAGCAACAATCTGATCAACCAGACCCAGTTCGTGGAGACGCTCAGACGTGATACCCATCGCTTTAGCTGCGTCTGAAGCACGCTCTGCGCTTTTCCATAGAATTGAAGCACAGCCTTCTGGAGAGATGACTGAGTAAGTTGAGTACTGAAGCATTAGTAGCTCATCGCAGATACCGATAGCCAATGCACCACCAGAACCCCCTTCACCAATCACTGTTGCGATAATAGGCGTCTTCAACTTAGACATTTTCGCAAGGTTGAATGCAATCGCTTCGGATTGACCACGCTCTTCAGCATCGATGCCTGGGTAGGCTCCTGGAGTATCGATAAAGGTAAGAATCGGCATGTTGAATCGCTCTGCCATCTCCATCACACGGAGTGCTTTACGGTAACCTTCTGGACGAGGCATACCAAAGTTGCGACGAACCTTCTCTTTGACTTCACGACCTTTCTGATGACCAATCACAGCAACAGGCTGACCATCCAAACGACCAATACCACACACAATCGCCTGATCATCAGCAAAATGACGATCGCCATGAATCTCTTCAAACTCATCGATGATGTATTTGATGTAGTCCAGAGTGTATGGGCGTTGCGGATGGCGAGCTAATTGAGAAACCTGCCAAGCACTCAGGTCAGAGAAGATTGAACGAGTCAGAGAGTGACTTTTTTCACGAAGGCGCGATACCTCGTCAGAGAGATTGATACTCTCATTATCTTCGCCAACGTGTTTAAGTTCATTGATCTTTGCTTCCAGATCAGCAATTGGCTGTTCAAAATCAAGGTAGTTGGGGTTCATACAATTCGCTTCTAAAAGATAAAACTGATTGTTGAATTCTACCGCGCACGCAAAAAAGTAGCCACCCTAGGTGGCTAAATACTGTCAGGAAAACTAGTAGATCAGCGAGACGCTCTGATTACCAAACTGCTCGCGAAGTGATTGCATCAGGTCGTCATCAGGAGAGACAATCCACTCTGAGCCAAGCTCAATCCGACCCTTCGCCTCAGCACAGCTATAGTCAATCACAACAGGCATACCCTGCTGATAAGCGCGTGCTTTTTTCAAAGAGTCCTGCAACATTCTCAAGCTTTGTTGAGTTAACCCCTTTGCGTCGGCCTTAATCGTTAACGACTTCGCATAACGAATACGGGCATCCGCGACACTTAATACCTGCTGCCCACGCACCTTGAGGCCACCGTTATAGTCGTCTTGAGCCACCTCTCCTTCCACCACAATCACCTGATCTTTTTGAATCAGACGACGCGCTTCATCATAGGTTTCACCAAACAGACTCACATCGATACGAGCAGATCGATCATCCAAGGTTACAAAGCAGAGATTTTCGCCTCGCTTGGTCTTTTTAACACGCAGGTCGACAACCAAGCCGGCCATTTTTTGAGCTCGCCCTCTAGCCGGTTGAAGCTCTTGTAGTTTGCGAGAAACAAAGTGTTTTAATTCAGACTCATACTCATCAATAGGGTGACCCGTCACGTAAAGACCGAGGGTATCCTTCTCGCCATTCAGACGCTCTTTGTCGCTCCACTCGCGAGCATTCATGAACTGCTCGAAAGGATCGGCATCGACAACCTCTTCAGACTCACCAAACAGGTCGAACATTCCCGCATCTTGATTGCGCGCATCTTGATCGGCCGACTGCAAAGCTGCAGGTATAGCGGCCCACAACACCGCTCGATTGGGACCTAAGGCATCAACAGCACCAGAGCGTACTAAGGATTCAAGCACTCGCTTGTTGAGTTTTTTAGACCCTACTCGTTTACAGAAATCGAACAGATCTTTAAACGCTCCCGATTTCCGAGCCTCCATGATCGCTTCAACAGGACCCTCACCTACGCCTTTAACCGCTCCAAGCCCGTAGACAACCTCCTGATTTGGACCCACCGTAAATTTGAACTCACTCAAATTAACGTCGGGAAGCAGTACTTTAAGCTTCATTTGACGACACTCTTCAATGAAGATCACCACCTTGTCGGTGTTCTGCATATCAGAGGACATAACAGCAGCCATGAATGGCGCTGGATAGTAGGTTTTTAGCCAAGCTGTTTGGTAAGAGACCAATGCATAGGCAGCCGAGTGGGATTTGTTAAATCCGTAACCCGCAAATTTTTCAACCAGGTCAAAGATATTACCGGCCAGTTTTTCATCAATGCCCTGAGCGCTTGAGCCCTCAATGAAAAGATGTCGCTGTTTCGCCATCTCTTCTGGTTTTTTCTTACCCATCGCTCGACGCAGCATATCCGCTCCGCCCAGCGTATAACCCGCCATCACCTGAGCGATCTGCATGACCTGCTCTTGGTAGAGAATGATGCCGTAGGTCGGCTCCAATACCGGCTGAAGAGAATCCAGCTGGTAATCAGGGTGAGGCCAAGCCATCTCAGCGCGGCCATGCTTACGGTTAATAAAGTCATCAACCATGCCCGATTGCAAAGGACCGGGACGAAACAAGGCCACCAGTGCGACGATATCTTCGAAACGTGACGGCAAGAGACGACGAATCAAATCTTTCATACCACTGGATTCGAGCTGGAAAACCGCCGTAGTCTCTGCACGCTTGAGTAGAGCGTAGACCTCTGGATCCTCTAAATCGATCGCTTCAATTCGCAGCGGCTCTTCGCCTTCAATCTCTTTCTGTTTATTGATGGTCTCAAGTGCCCAGTCAATGATAGTCAGGGTTCTAAGGCCCAAGAAGTCGAACTTAACGAGACCCGCTTCTTCAACATCATTCTTATCAAACTGGGTCACCAAGCCCTGACCTTCAGCATCACAGTAAGTTGCCGAGAAATCGGTCAGTTTGGTTGGAGAGATCACCACACCACCGGCGTGCTTACCTACATTTCGAGTAACCCCCTCGAGTTTGTAGGCCATCTCCATAATCTCTTGAGCCTCTTCACTGCCTTCAACGAACTCGCGAAGCGCCTCTTCCTGCTCCCAAGCTTTATTGAGTGTCATTCCCACTTCAAATGGGATCAATTTAGAGAGGCGGTCAGCAAGACCGAAGGGCTTACCTTGAACACGCGCCACATCTCGAACCACCGCTTTAGCCGCCATGGTACCGAAGGTAATGATTTGCGAAACGGCATCGCGCCCATAGGTTTGAGCGACGTAGTCAATGACTTGATCTCGATTATCCATACAGAAATCGATATCAAAGTCCGGCATCGAAACACGTTCCGGGTTAAGGAAACGTTCGAACAGAAGATCGTACTCAAGTGGGTCAAGGTCGGTAATTTTAAGGACATAGGCGACCAATGAGCCGGCACCCGAACCACGCCCTGGCCCTACAGGAATACCATTCTCTTTAGCCCATTTAATGAAGTCCATGACGATCAGGAAGTAACCTGGGAAACCCATCTGGATGATGATATCCAGCTCAAACTTCAACCGCTCATCATAAGCCTTACGAATCTCAGCAAACTCTTCGGAGTTTCGATCAAAAAGAAAATCGAGGCGCTCTTCTAAACCGACTTCAGACACTCTCCTGAAGTAGTCATCCATCAACACCCCTTCAGGTATTGGGAATCTTGGCAGGTAGTAAGTTCCAAGTTCAATCTCGATGTTGCATCGTTTGGCGATTTCAACGCTGTTTTCGATCGCTGAGGGAATATCAGAGAAGAGCTCAATCATCTCCTCAGAGGATTTGAAATATTGCTGATCAGAGTAATCTCTTGGACGCGTCGGATCATCCAAAGTGCGCCCCTGGTTAATACAGACTCGCGCTTCATGAGCATCAAAGTCATCCTCGCGGACAAACATCACTTCATTGGTTGCAACGACAGGACAACCCAGCGACTGGGCAAGCTCGATACTTTTATGGATGACCGTCTCTTCATCAGAGCGCCCTGTTCTAACCAATTCCAGATAGAAGGCATCTGGAAAAAGATCCATCCAATATTGCAGACGAGCCTCTAAATCCGCCTGACCAGATAGGATCGCCTGACCTATCTCCCCACGGCGACCGCCCGAGAGCGCGATCACACCCTCAGATTTTTCTGCAATCCAGCTTTTATAGATAAGCGCACGCTCAGGGTCGAGTGACTGACCTTCGGCATAGGCTCTAGAGACCAGTTCGGTGAGATTACGATAACCCAAGCCGTTTTTAACGAGCAGCGTCAACTGGGTCGGTGGCGACTCCGGATCGGCATCATCTACCACCCAAAAATCGACCCCGCAGATTGGTTTAATCCCCGCCGCAGTGGCCGCTTTGAAGAACTTAACCAACGCATAGAAGTTGGTCTGATCGGTTAACGCAACAGCGGGCATCTGCGCCTGTGCAGCATGCTTAACTAGCTCTTTAACACGAACCAGACCATCATAGAGTGAGAACTCAGAGTGCGCACGAAGATGGACGAACGATGCGTCAGTCATTCTACTGATTCCCCTCTATTAGGCGCCTTACTGGCGCAAATGAACGACGATATTCCGGTAATACCCCGTGCTCTTGTATCAGTTGAAGATGAGCCGGCGTCGGGTAGCCTTTATGTTTGGCAAATTGATACTGCGGAAATTGTGCGTCCAATTCTAGCATTTGATGATCACGATGTACCTTAGCAATGATAGAAGCCGCACTGATCTCTGCGACTTTTGAGTCACCTTTCACTACCGCTTCAACAGAGTAAGGAATCTCGGGGCATCGATTACCGTCCACATAGACATGATCAGGCACTTGGGATAAACCCAACACCGCTCGCTTCATCGCCAGCATTGTCGCGTGCAAAATATTCAATTCATCAATCTCTTGCGGCGTTGCAACCGCGATTGACCAGCACAACGCTCGCTCTTTAATTTCAATGGACAAAGCTTCACGACGCTTTTCAGACAGCTTTTTCGAATCCATCAACCCCTCAATAGGATTGTTAGGATCGAGAATCACTGCTGCTGCAACCACATCGCCAACAAGCGGTCCTCGCCCTACTTCGTCCACACCGGCAAAGAGAGAGTGCTCAGCAAAGTTAAATTCTTGAGGCTGCATCAGCTTCTAAACTCCAATAGTGTGGATACAGCTTCTGCCGCTTGCTCATCGGCATCTTGGCGAATTAGCCCAGACAGATCAGAAAATTCCTGCTGCAGCGATTGAATGTAATGGCTATCCGTCAGACTTTGTAAAACCAGAGGCTCTAATACCTCGACCCTCACATCAGACTGAAAAATCTCGGGAACCAATGCTCTGCCTGCCAATAGGTTAGGCAGGGATACATAGGGAGTTTTTAGCATTCGAGAAATAATCGCATAACTCAGCGGGGCCATTTTGTAGGCCACCACCATAGGCGTTGAACAGAGCATCGCTTCCAGTGTTGCCGTACCGGACGAAATCAAAACTGAGTCTGCCGCCATCAAACACTCCTGCGAGGAGCCTTGAACAAGTTTAATCTTACTCTCTGCCTGAGCCTCTCGAATTAACAGGGCTATCTGCTGATAACGGGCTTCGTTAGCGGCTGGAAGGATGACCTGAAGATTGGGAATCTTACTGCAAAGCGCGAGTGCCGTTTCAATGAACGGGGGTGCCAACTTACCCACTTCAGAACTGCGACTTCCTGGCATCAGAGCCAATACGGGACTCGCATCACTCAGACCAAGAGCCGTTTTGGCTTGGCTTTGACTAATAGAGAGTGGCAGCTGAGTGGCTAATGGATGGCCAATAAACTGAGCCTTAACCTGAGTATCTTTGTAATACTTCGCTTCAAAAGGGAGAAAGCAGAGCATCAAATCAACCGACTGTTCAATCTTTTTTAGACGTTTCTCTCGCCAGGCCCAAACCGAGGGGCTGACATAGTGAACCGTTGGGATGGCACGCTCTTTTAGGACTCTCTCAAGACCTAAATTAAAGTCGGGAGCATCAATGCCAATAAAAAGATCGGGGGGTGTTTGCAACCACTTTTCTATTAACTTCTTGCGCCGTTTTAAAAGTTCGCGAAGCCGTTTTAAGACCTCCACCAGACCCATAACCGACAGACGCTCCATAGGAAACTCTGAATTAAGGCCCTGAGCAATCATTCGACGGCCTCCTACCCCCTCAAATGTGGCATTGGGATAGCGCTTCTTTAACGAACTGATCAACCCAGCGCCAAGAATGTCACCGGACTCTTCTCCAGCAACAATAGCAATCTTAATGGGTCTAGTTGAATTAACGGATGATTCCACGAGAGGAGTTACGTAGCGACTCAATCAATGGGGTCAATGCTGACTCGCCAGCTTCAAGCGACTCTAGTTGAGCGATCGCATCCGCAAGAGTAAGGTTTTTACGGTAGATCGTTTTATAGGCATTCTTAAGCGCACGGATCGACTCAGATGAGAAGCCTCGACGTTTTAGACCTTCAGCATTAATGCCGTGTGGTGATGCGGGATTACCGGTTGCAAGGGTGTAAGAGGGGATATCCTGGAGCACAACAGTACCGGCACCACACATAACATGTGCACCAATGTGACAGAACTGATGAACAGCTGTAAAACCGCCCAATATCGTATGATCACCAACATGAACATGCCCAGCTAAGGCTGCATTATTGGCCAAAATCGTATGATCACCGACAACACAGTCATGGGCCACATGGACATAGGCCATCAGAAGGTTATGACTGCCAATCTGCGTCAGGCTTTTATCCTGAACTGTTCCGCGGTGAATCGTTACGCCTTCTCGAATAACGTTGTTATCACCGATGATCAATTCAGTGGGTTCACCGGCATACTTTTTATCTTGGCAATCTTCGCCCACAGATGCGAATTGAAATATATGATTTCCGCTACCGATTTTGGTCGGGCCTTTGACGACAACATGTGATTCGATACGAGTATTTGCACCGATCTCGACATCAGGTCCGATGTAACTCCAAGGTCCAACCTCAACACCCTCTGCCAACTTAGCAGAGGGATCGATAATCGCTTGCGGGTGAATCAAAATCAGACCTTCCTATCAGCACACAGAATGGTTGCCGAGCTAACCGTTTCACCTTCAACCGTCGCTTTAACTTGGAACTTCCAGATACCGCGTTTTTCAGACAATACCAACGCTTCAAGCTGAAGGCGGTCGCCAGGCACTACTGGGCGTTTAAAACGCAGATTATCGGCACCCACAAAGTAGTAGATCGAACCATCCTGAGGTGTTTTATCCATGGTTTTAAAACCAAGAATACCGGCCGCTTGAGCCATCGCTTCAACAATCAAGACACCCGGCATGACGGGATGATCAGGGAAGTGGCCGTTAAAGAAAGGTTCGTTAACGGTCACATTCTTGTAAGCGACAATGGATTCACCGGGTGTTAGTTCTACAACGCGGTCAACCAATAGAAAAGGGTAGCGGTGCGGAAGGTATTTACGGATCTCATTTACATCCATCATATTCAGTTTTTAGCCTTATTCAGCAAGCTTTTTTACAAGCTTTTCTAGATTTTTAACGCGTTGGGACAACTCATCAAGTTGCTTAAACCGGACCACATTTCGCTTCCATTGAGCGTGAGGTTCAACCCCAGTACCCGATGAGTAAGCACCCGACTCTTTGATTGATTTACTGACCAAAGTCATCGCCGTGATGTGGGTTCGGTCGGCAATCTCTAAATGCCCCGTGACACCGCTCATACCTGCAATAGTACAATGAGAGCCGATACGAGTGCTACCCGCAATTGCAGTACAACCAGCTATGGCCGTTGACTCTCCGATCTCAACATTGTGTGCAATCTGAATTTGATTATCCAATTTCACACCATTAGCAATCAAAGTATCCGACAGAGCACCGCGATCGATCGTTGTGTTTGCACCGACCTCAACATCATCACCTAAAATCACACCACCGGCTTGGGCGATTTTTACCCAGCCCTGACCGTCATGAGCAAAACCGAACCCATCGGCTCCAATCACAGCACCAGAATGAATGATGCATCGCTTACCGATGGATACTCCTGGGTAGAGGGTTACATTCGCTTCAAGCCGTGTTGACTCACCGACCAAGACACCCTCACCTATGACCACGTTGGGACCCACATAGGCATGGGCAGCCACCTTAACTTGAGCGCCAACAATGGCACCCTCCGCAATCTGAGCAGAGGGGTCGATCTCGGCAGAAGGGTCTACTGTTGCAGTCGGCGCAATTCCAGCGACTAAAGGACCACGCCAATCAAACAGCTGCGATAACTTTGCAAAGGCTAGGTAGGGATTAGCAACGACAATAGCGCTATTGGGGACCAGATCAACGAACTCTGCACTGACTAGAACGACTTCAGCCTGAGTGTCTGGAAGCTGTTTTTGGTATTTGGCGTTGGATAGAAAAGAGAGCTGACCAGCACCGGCTTTATCAAGGGTAGACATCCCAGAGATTAGACAATCACTACCAACAAGCTCTCCACTAACGCGAAGAGCTAAATCGGACGCTTTTTCGGAAAAATCAGTCAAACCCCAGTCACTCCTGGGCATTCAGGCGTTTAATAATCTCACCTGTAATGTCGATTCTAGGCTCAACATAGATAGCCGACTGACGATTGATAATCAGCGAAATATCGCCTTCATCAATAAGCGCTTTGATGACCTGATCCAACTTGGGACGCATACCCTCTAAAAACTCTTTCTCCATAGCCGCTCGCTGCTGCTGAAGCGCTTGCAGCTGTCGCTGATACTCGCCATACACTTTCTTGAATTGGAGATCTTTTTGCTGAATCTGTTCTTGAGTCAGCAGCCCCTTATTCAACTCAAAATCAGACTGCATCTTTTTAGCCTGATTTTCTAAATCACGAACCTGAGACTCTTGCTGGGAAGTGCTTTTAACTAAATCTGCGCGAAAGGCTTCTGCAGCATTACTCGACTGAAGCGCCGCTTGGACATCAAGAACAACCATTGAACCAGCAATAGCTGAGTGCGAGATAGAGGCAAACACCCAAAAAAGCAGAGAACGAGCAATCATCAGAAGGTTTGTCCTAATGAGAATTGCACAGACTCTTTCGTATCATTTGAGCTAGCGTTCAGTGCCTGACCAAAAGAGATAGACAACGGGCCAATTGCCGTAATCCAGCTCAAACCGACACCGGCAGCAAATCGAACCTCAACAATATCAATATTGTCAGAACAGTCTGTCAAGCCAGAGCAGCTATCCGTAGTAAATACGTTACCGCCATCCAAGAAGGCAATGGTACGAATCGATGAATCTTCATCTAAAAATGGCGCAGGGAAAATTAGCTCTGCAGAGCCTGACAGGAGAATGTTTCCTCCTATTGGGTCATCACCATCTTTAGGGCCTAAAGAGTTATTAGCAAAACCGCGAACGGTTCTTAACCCACCGGCAAAATAGCGTTGAAAGAAGGGGTAAGGGTTACTGTCCAATGAGCCTGCGAAACCATTACGAGTCTTAAGTCCAAACACCCAGGTTTGATCTCGGTTAAGCGGTTGATAGTAACGACCTGTGTAACTGGCTTTGTAGTAAGCAAGGTCACCACCTGGCACAGCAACATCCAATCGAACATCGTGAAGGTAACCATCCGTTGGGAAAAAGGCATTATTCAGGTGGTTATTGCGCCAACGGCCGTTCAGGTTATAAGTTAAGTACGAAGAACCTGCTGAGGTAACAAACTCGTCAATAATGTCAGGTCGCGTTGAAACAGACTCATTAATGTTTACATCCGTTGAATCCAAACCGACACCAAGGGTGACACGTTGGTTTTCATCGATCGGGTAACCAAAATTCACTGAGGCACCAACCTCATTGGTATTGTAATCAGAGAGATCATCATTACCGAAATCTCTTGTACGGTAATAGACATCATAGCCACGCCCTACCCCATCAAGAGTGTAGTAGGGATCATTAAAGCTGAATGTGTACTGAGTTAGAATTTGAGAGTTATTAAAAGCAAAGCCAAACTCTGTACCGGTTCCCAAGAAGTTATCTTGTTGAAGGCCGACATCAAACAAAATACCTTCAGCGCTGGAGTAGCCAACGCCAGCGTTGATTTGCCCTAGTGATTGCTCTTCAACAGAAAACTGAAGGTCAACCTGATCATCTGCACTAGCAACTCTCAATGTTTTAATATCAACTTTGCTAAAAAAGCCCAAACGATCAAGGCGGGTTTTGGATCGTTCAATCGCATCTGCACTAGCAACACTGCCCTCCATCTGCGGTAACTCACGACGGATTACCTCGTCAGCCGTCATCGCGTTACCACGAATCTCGATACGACGAACCGTTACCAACTTACCCGGCTCAACATAGAATTTGAGCGCCACACCACCTTGGTCATCAACTTCAGGTATGGCGTTTGACTTAGCAAAAAGATAGCCGGAATCACCCAACTCTTTTTGAATGAGGTTATTTGTCTCAACCACCAACTTTCTAGAAAACAGATCGCCTGTTTTCATCTGAAGGTGTTTAGTAAGCTCAGACTTATCAACACCGAACTCACCAACAACATCGATATCAGTGTACTTATACTGCTGACCCTCTGTCAGACTGATGGTAACAAAGACCTGCTTCTGATCAGGGCTAATAGAGACATCAGATGAGTTGATATCAAACTTAACGAAACCGCGATCCAAGTAGTAGGAACGAAGTCTTTCGATATCAGCACTTAACTTCTCTCGAGCGTATTTATCATTATCAGTCCACCATGAGAAGAGATTGGTTGTTCCCAAATCAAACAGACCCAACAGCTCTTCATCAGAGAAAGCCGAATTACCAATGATATTAATTTTTTGTACTACCGCAGTTTCACCCTCAGTGACTTTTATATTGAGGGCTACACGATTACCATCTAGCTGCTCAACATCCGTGTTGATTTCAGCGGTATAGCGACCTGCCTGGTTGTATACTTGAAGCAGATCGAGACGAATTTGATCAAGAGCTGAACGACGAAACACGTCTCCCTCTTCAAGGCCTGATCGTTTGAGGGCAGCCATTAACTGCTCGTCTTTGATCAGATCGTTACCTTCAAGACGAATCAGCGCAACGGACGGGCGCTCTTTAACTCGAACAATCAACACACCTTGATCTTTGAGTAGCTCTACATCATCAAAATAACCGGATTCGAACAGATCTTTTGTCGCATCATTGAGAGCTCGTTGATCGACAAGATCACCACGATTAATCGGAAAATTTCGGAATACAATGGCTGGATCAACCTGCTGCAAACCTTCGATACGAATGTCATCGACGGCAAAATCACTGGCAATAGCATGGACCGAGAAGATAAGTCCTAACAGTGATAAGAGTGTGAAGCGTTTCATCCAGTGATTCCTCTAGTACGCTTAAAGACGCGCTAAATCGTTAAAAAATGCAATGGCCATCAAACTAAACAACAGCGCCATACCCAACCTCATTCCGAAAGCTTGGGTACGCTCGCTGACAGGACGACCTCGAATCAGTTCTACAAAATAGTACACTAAATGACCGCCATCTAGCATCGGAATTGGTAAAAGATTTAGCACACCCAAACTGATGCTGAGATAGGCCAAAAAACTGATAAAGGATTCCAACCCTGATGATGCCGAAGCGCCGGCCACCTTAGCGATCGTAATTGGGCCACTCAGATTTTTCACTGAAATGACACCAACGATCATCTTCTTGATCGAGTCCAGCGTCAGTCCAATCATCTGAACGGTCTTTTCGTAGGCACTCACTAGAGCATCCACCGGCCCCTGAGAGAGATCCCTTAACATATCCTCTGGCCACTGAGGGACGACAACGCCGGCACCGATATAGCCAACTAAGGCATCACTGCCGGGTCTTAGGCCGGGTCTTACAATCACCTCTTCGGACTGTTCATCACGAACAATTTCAAATCGAAGATCGGTATCGTAAGAAGCTTGCACTTTGCCAACCAAAGCCATCCAGTTATCGATAGGCGTATCGTCAATGCTGACGACCCTATCGCCCTCTTGCAGACCTGCTTTATAAGCTGGGCCATCAGGAGAGATTTGACCTATAACGGCAGGCACTTCTGGCTGCCAGGGTGACAAGCCAAAGGCTCGAAGTGGCGAAGTGGTCTCTAGATCAACATCCCAAGTTTGCAGATCAGCCGAGTAGTTTCTTAACCAACCAGAATTAGGTTCACCTGCACGAAGAGTTAATACACCTGTCTCACCCACTCGTGCTGCCAACGCTAAATTGATCTCCTCCCATGAGAGCACTTCTCGCCCGTCAATCTCAGCGATCTCATAATTGGGCTGAAGACCAGCTTGCTCTGCAAGCGAGTCAGGTGCAACGGCGCCAACGACAGGTTTTACAACCGTCACCCCCCATATGAATAGGAACCAATACGCAAAGAGGGCAAAGATCAAATTAACAAACGGGCCTGCTGCAACGATCGCGATTCGCTGATAGACGCTTTTGTTGTTGAACGCTTGAGATTTGAGCTCATCTGGAACCGGTCCTTCACGCTCATCGAGCATTCGAACATAGCCACCTAAAGGGATGGAGGCGACAGCATACTCAGTGCCATCTTTGCCCTTACGCATCCAGATAGGTTTACCAAAGCCGACAGAGAAGCGCAGTACCTTAACGCCACAACGACGAGCTACCCAGTAGTGACCCCACTCGTGAATTGTGACCAGTATGCCAAGTGTTATAAGAAGAGAGAGAACCGTTTGGATAAAATCCATCACTTACCCTTAAAGAATCGGAAGCAGTTGAATTCCTAACAAAAACAGCGGTGCAGCAGCCGTAAGACTGTCGACACGATCCAGTACGCCACCATGACCTGGCAGGATCACACCACTGTCTTTGATACCACGTTCACGCTTAAACATGCTCTCAAACAGATCGCCAAATACAGAGACAACCACCACCAAAGCAGAGAGCGCCATCAGCAGAATAATAGAAGTAGAAGAGAGACCTAAGACAATCGAGAATCCAAGAGCGATCATCATGGCCGCTAACAAACCACCATAAACCCCTTCACGCGTTTTGCCAGGACTAACTTTAGGTAAAAGCTTAACTCGACCAAAGCGCTTACCGGCAAAGTAGGCGCCTATATCAGCACCCCAAACCAACAAAAACAGCAGCAGTAGTAATAGATGCGCGCTCTCATGGGTTTTCAGACCCACCATCGCCACCCAAGCAGGGACTAGCACCAACAGACCGGTAATCAACTTAGTCACAGTCCCATCGATACCTAGGGTCTTTGGGTAGCGAACCACCCGAGTAATCGCAAACACCCAAAATAGCGCTGCGACAACTAATATAGGGAGCGTCAAAGCAGTAACAAATGGGTAGATCGCTGCGATTACCACTCCCACTAACGCCACAAAGAGCGCTCGCATGCGACGTGAATAGAGCGCGAAATTACCCCACTCCCAGGCCCCAATCATCATCACAAGCGCCATAACGATAGCAAACCCAGACAAAGGTAGAAGGAAAACCGAACCTAGCGCCAATGGCGCCAAAATTGAAGCGGTAATGACGCGCTGTTTAAACATGACTTTCGGCCTCCAGTTGCTCACTGGTTCGGCCAAATCGACGCTCACGCGTTTGGAAGTTATCAACCGCTTTGAGAAGCTCTTCGCGGTTAAAGTCTGGCCAGTAGAGATCGCTGTAGTAGAACTCTGTGTAAGCGAATTGCCAGATTAAAAAGTTAGAGATTCGCTGTTCACCGGCCGTTCTGATGCAGAGATCTGGCAGAGGCTGATCGGCCAGTGAGACATGCTTTGAAATAAGATCTGCATTGATATCGGTAGGTTCTAGCTCGCCCTGCTTGACCTGCTCAGCAATCTGCTGAACCGCATGAGCAATATCCCACTGACCACCGTAGTTAGCTGCAATATTCAGATTAAGCGCAGTACAGTGGGCAGTCGCTTGTTCGCCTTTTTCGATGCGCTGCTGTAGTGATTCGGAAAAACCAGACTTATCACCAATGACACGAAGACGAATATTATTTTTGACGAGTTTTTTAACCTCACGATCGAGGGCAAACTTGAAGAGATCCATCAGACCACGGACCTCTTTTTCAGGACGGCGCCAGTTCTCAGAACTGAAGGCAAAAAGAGTCAGAGATTCAACCCCTGACTCCATACAGCCTTGAATGACATCACGGACACTATCGACGCCCGCTTTATGACCGGCGAGAGACGGCAAGCGACGCTCTTTGGCCCAACGGTTATTGCCATCCATAATGACGGCAATATGGCGTGGAGCAGGACGTGTATTGACGGTGTTATCGTTATTATCGGCCATTAAAGGTCGTATCCTAATGCGCTGTGCGCGAATTTGATGGATTAAATCTCCATCAAATCCTTCTCTTTTTGAGCCAACAGCTTGTCGATCTCAGCAACGTGCTTATCAGTCTCTTTTTGAACCTGATCTTCGCCACGACGCGCATCGTCCTCTGTTATCTCTTTCTCTTTCAAAAGATCTTTAATATCACCGTTAGCATCACGACGCACATTGCGCACAGCCACTCGAGCATTCTCAGCTTCGCCACGTGCCTGACGAATATAGCCCTTACGAGTCTCCTCGGTCAGCGCTGGCATTGGCACGCGAATAACATCACCGGCTGTCGCTGGGTTAAGACCAAGATCTGATTTCATGATCGCTTTTTCGATCTCAGGAACCATGTTCTTTTCCCATGGGATGATCGACAGTGTACGCGCATCTTCAACCGTCACGTTAGCAACCTGCTGAATCGGCATATCAGAACCGTAGTAGTGGACCATCACAGAATCAAGAATGGCAGGGGTCGCACGACCTGTTCGAATTTTTTTAAACTGCTCTACAAGAGAATCAACGCTTTTTGACATACGCTGATCAGCGTCTTGAACAATCTCAGTAATCATTATTTATCTCCGTTAGCGCTGCCGCTATCGATCAATGTACCCTCGTCGCCACCTACAACTAGGTTAACAAGAGCACCATGCTTGTTCATATTGAAAACGCGCACGGGCATATCGTGGTCACGGGTCAGACAGATTGCTGTCATATCCATCACACCCAGCTGACGCTCAAGCACCTCATCAAAACTTAGACGGTCGTAGCGCTCAGCCGTTGGATCTTTCATAGGATCCGCAGTGTAGACGCCGTCAACCTTAGTTGCCTTAAGTACCACATCGGCTTCGATCTCAATGCCGCGCAGACAGGCAGCAGAGTCGGTTGTAAAGAAAGGGTTACCGGTACCAGCAGAGAAGATCACCACATCACCTTGTGACAGGTAACGCATCGCATTTCGACGATCATAGTGATCCACAACGCCGCTCATCGGAATTGCCGACATCACTCGCGTCGCAATATTACAGCGTTCGAGTGCATCACGCATTGCAAGTGCGTTCATCACAGTGGCTAGCATACCCATATGGTCGCCAGTCACTCGATCCAATCCTGCTTCACTTAGCGCAGCGCCGCGAAACAGGTTACCACCACCAATCACTAGACCGACCTGAACGCCGATACCCACTAACTGACCGATCTCCAGAGCCATTCGATGAAGAACTTTTGGATCGATACCAAAGTTCTCTTCTCCCATTAAAGCTTCACCGCTTAATTTCAGAAGAATTCGCTTATATTTGGAGTTAGGCTTGTTTACAGGCATGGGCACCCTCGGCAGGCGATTAAAAGAAGTGTGATAAAGGTATATCGAAAACAACTAGCCCCGCAAGTCGGCAGGGCTAGTTTAGTACAGAATTAGCCTTGCAGCTGCTCTGCTACCTCTTGAGCGAAGTCTTTCTTCTCAACTTCAATGCCTTCACCAACTTCTAGACGGGTGAAACCGTTGATGTCAGTACCAGCATCTTTGATAAGTTTGCCGACAGTTGTCTCTGGGTTCTTAACGAACGCCTGTTCAACAAGGCTGTTTTCAGAAAGGAACTTCTTAACACGGCCGATTGCCATTTTCTCTTTGATCTCTTGTGGCTTACCTTCCATGTCAGGCTGAGCCATGATGATCTCTTTCTCGCGATCAAGCTCTTCCTGTGGCATATCTTCAGGCTTACACACACGAGGGTTAGCTGCAGAAACGTGCATAGCAACGTCACGAGCCACTTCAGTGTCACCACCTGCAAGAGAGACAAGACAAGCGATACGGTTGTTGCTGTGTACGTATCCAGCAACGACTGCACCTTCAACAAGAGCGATACGACGAACAGTAATGTTCTCGCCAATCTTTTGAACTAGCGCTTCACGAGCCGACTCAAGGTCACCAGCCATTAGAGCTGCAACATCTATCTGCTTATCAGCAAACGCTTTGTCAGCTACCTGGCTAACAAAACCAAGGAAACCTTCGTCACGAGCAACAAAGTCTGTTTCAGAGTTAACTTCAACGATTACACCGTAGCTGTTGTCGTCAGCAACACGAACCACAACAACACCGTCAGCAGCAGTACGGCCAGCTTTTTTAGCAGCTTTTAGACCTGAAGACTTACGTAGATCTTCAATCGCCTTATCAACATCACCACCAGACTCAGCAAGTGCTTTTTTACACTCCATCATGCCTAGGCCAGTACGATCACGCAGCTCTTTTACCATTGCCGCAGAGATATTTGCCATTTTGCAATCCTCATTTAAGAAATTAGTTAGGTAAATCTAAAAAAGGGGAGCCTGGCTCCCCCTTTTGAAAGTATGTAAGTTAAAGGTTACAAACCTAAGACTGAATTACTCAGCCGCTTGCTCTTCAACTTCAACGAATTCGCTTGCAGCGCCACCCGTTGCATCAGAACCTTCTAGGCACGCGTCTGCAACAGACTGAGCGTAGATCTGAATGGCACGTAGTGCGTCATCGTTACCTGGGATAACGTAGTCAACACCGTCTGGGTTGCTGTTAGTATCAACAACACCGATGACAGGGATACCAAGCTTGTTAGCTTCGTTGATTGCGATGCGCTCGTGATCTACGTCGATAACGAATAGAGCATCTGGAAGACCGCCCATATCCTTGATACCGCCGATAGATAGCTCAAGCTTAGCCATTTCACGGCTACGCATTAGCGCTTCTTTCTTAGTCAATTTCTCGAAAGTACCATCTTGTGCTTGAGCTTCAAGATCACGTAGACGACGGATCGACTGACGGATTGTCTTGTAGTTAGTTAGCATGCCACCCAACCAACGGTGGTTTACGTAAGGCATGCCCGCACGTGATGCTTCTTCTTTAACAACCTTAGCTGCTGCACGTTTAGTACCAACAAAAAGAATTTTGTTTTTGTTAGAAGCCATGTTTTTAACAACGTCTAGTGCGTTGTTCATAGCTGGCAGAGTGTGCTCAAGGTTGATGATATGAATTTTGTTACGCGCACCGAAGATGAACTTCGACATTTTTGGGTTCCAGTAACGAGTCTGGTGACCGAAGTGAACACCTGCTTTAAGCAGATCGCGCATATTTACTTGTGCCATTTGGTATTTCCTCTATGGGTTTAAACCTCCACACCCCCCATTTATCAACCCCTTAGGGCACCCAGACAAACGTGACGAAGTGTGTGTGTTTTAGTTTTAGTGCCGAAGCACGATTTTTGGGAGCGCAGTTTATACCATAAAGACTAACGTTTGAGAAGTAATTTTACTCCCTACCTACCTTTTAAATCGGATGTCAGGCTGAAGGCCAGACACCCAATTAAAAACCACTTAAAGATCTAGGGCGTCTGGCTTTCAGCCTGACATCCGCTTTCAAAATTACATAGCAAACTCCGGTAGACCAAAACACTACCTCCTGTACAATAAGCAGTATCAAAAACGCCTTCAATTTTCCGAAGCGCAAATCACCGATTTAAAAAGGATTCACCGATGACCATCAAGATCAAAACCGCTGACGAAATCGAAAAGATGCGAGTGGCTGGACGCTTAGCCGCCGAGGTTCTTGAGATGATCGAAGAGCATGTAAAGCCTGGCATCACAACCAATGAGATTGACCAAATTTGTCACAACTACATTATTGATGTGCAGCAAGCGATTCCAGCACCTTTGAACTACCACGGTTTTCCTAAATCCATCTGTACATCAGTCAATTCAATCGTTTGTCACGGCATCCCCAATGACAAAGCCTTAAAGAACGGCGACATTGTCAACATCGACATTACCGTGATCAAAGATGGGTACCATGGCGACACCAGCAAAATGTTCTTTGTAGGTGATGTTGCACCACATGCAAAACGCCTCTGCGAGATCACTCAAGAGTGTATGAACATGGGTATTGAGCTGGTCAAACCGGGTGTGAAACTCGGTGATATCGGCGCTGTGATTCAGAAACATGCCGAAGCAAACCACTACTCGGTGGTTCGCGAGTATTGCGGCCACGGCATCGGTGCAGAGTTCCACGAAGAGCCTCAAGTCCTCCACTACGGCAAAGCAGGAACTGGTGAAACCCTTGAAGAGGGTATGTGCCTAACCATCGAACCGATGATTAACGCCGGCAAACGCCAGGTTAAGTTAAACAAGCGTGACGGCTGGACTGTTGAAACAGCAGACCGTCGTCTCTCGGCTCAGTATGAACACACGATTTTAGTGACGGCTGATGGCCATGAAATTCTCACCCTGCGTAGTGAAGAGAAAGGCTAAATTTGATGAGTCAAGCTATCAAGCTGACACCCGTCCCCATCAATGGCATCGAGAAGTTTTTAGATATCAAACGGCTCGAACAAGAGATCAATGATGGCAACTTGACCACTGCCCTGAAAAGCGCAGTTAGACATGCTACGGAAACGATGCATGAGAGCTTCAAAGCGAAAGAGGATATTCGCAAGTTGATCTACGGTCGTGCCTGGGTGATTGACCAAATCTTACGAGTTGCCTGGCAACATTTCGATTGGCCAGACGAATCCAAAGTCTCGCTGATCGCAGTCGGGGGCTATGGCCGAGGGGAGCTACACCCCCACTCCGATGTCGACATTCTGATTTTGATCGATGGTGTTGAGGCTGAAAGTTTCGAGGAGACCATTAGCGGCTTTTTGACACTTCTTTGGGATATCAACCTGGATATTGGCTCTAGTGTGCGCACCATTGAAGAGTGCTATCAAGAGTGCCGTAATGACATTACCATCGCCACCAACTTGATCGAGTCACGCCCGCTGACAGGGGACCCATCCCTGCAACTAAAAATGTTTGAGCGCGTCACTCAGGATGACGCCTGGACAGACTCTGAATTTTTCAAAGCGAAAATGAAGGAGCAGACAGCACGGCATCAAGGCACCAACAACACCGAATACAATCTTGAACCTAACATCAAAAACTCCCCAGGTGGACTGCGCGATCTTCAAACCATCGGCTGGGTTGCCAAGAGACACTTTGGTGCCACCTATATTAGAGACTTAGTCAATCACGGCTTTTTAACGGAGTCAGAGCTTGAAACACTCAACAAAGGTGAACTCTACCTCTGGACAGTTCGTTATGCCCTGCATATGCACTCAAAGCGCCGTGAAGATAGACTGCTGTTTGATCACCAGCGCACTCTGGCTGAGTACTTTGGATACTCGGATGACAAAGGTTCGTTAGCGGTTGAACAGTTCATGAGCCGCTACTACCGTGTTGTTAAAGCGATGTCAGAATTCAACGGCATGCTACTGCAATACTTTGACGAAGTTATTCTTAGAGCCGATGTAGAGCAACAGATACAGAAGCTAAACTCACGCTTTATCGTTCGCGACAATTTTCTGGCCGTCGCACACAACAAGGTATTTGAGCAGAACCCTTTTGCCATCATGGAGTTGTTTGTTCTGATGGCACAGAATCCTGAAATTAAAGGTGTTCGTGCCTCGACGATTCGATTACTTCGAGATCACAAACACCTGATCGATGATGATTTCAGGTCTGACCTACGAAATACCAGCCTCTTTATGGAGCTACTGCGCTCACCTGAACGTGTCTCAACAGAGTTGAAGCGAATGAATCGTTACGGCATTTTAGGCCTCTATCTACCTGAGTTCGGTAATATTGTTGGCCAGATGCAACACGATCTTTTCCATATCTACACGGTTGATGCACACACGCTCAAAGTGATTCAGATGATGCGTCAGTTCCGGCACACAGAGTTTCGTGAAACCTTCCCTGTGGCTCATCGCGTAGTGAACAATCTACCGAAAATTGAGCTACTTTACGCGGCCGGCCTCTACCACGACATCGCCAAAGGTCGCGGAGGTGATCACTCAGAACTCGGCGCAGTCGATGCACTGGAGTTCTGTAAACGACACCACCTAGGAAAATGGGACAGCGCACTGGTCGCCTGGCTAGTGGATAAACACCTGATCATGTCGATGACGGCACAACGACGCGACCTTTCAGACCCTGAAGTCATTCATGAATTTGCTAGCATCGTGGGCGATGTGACACACCTGGACTATCTCTATGTGATGACCGTCGCTGACATCAATGCGACCAATAATGAACTTTGGAACAGCTGGCGGGCAACCCTGCTTCGTCAACTCTATGCCGAAACCAGGCGTGCTCTTCGACGCGGACTAGAGAACCCTCTGGGTAAAGAGGAGTTGATTGAACAGACTCAGTTTGAAGCACTGCAATCCCTTAAGCGATTGGGAGCCAAAGAGGAGCGCGTTAAAAATCTGTGGCAACACTTTGGGGATGACTACTTTTTACGCATCGACAGTCAAGCCGTTGCCCGGCACACACAGGCCATACTTGAACATGGCAACCAGCCATTGCCGGTTGTGACGCTGCACCAACACAGCTATCGCTCTCATGAGGGTGCGACGGAGATTTTCATCTTTACTGAAGATACGACCAACCTCTTCGCCGCAACGGTTGCCTCATTAGACCAGCAAAATCTCAGTGTTCAAGATGCCCGCATCATGGCAACCAATAACGGCTACACGCTCAGCATCTACATGGTGCTGGATGAGAACAATCAGCCATTGAATGACAATCCAGACTACCAAAAAGAGATTCAACAGCAGTTGGTCGATGAACTGGATGATCCCGCAGACTTCCCTGACATCATTCATCGAAGAGTACCGAGGCAGCTTAAACTGTTTCCGATCAAAACCAGTGCTTCAGTACACACCGATCCCAATCTGAAACAGACCGTACTTGAGGTATTCACAGCGGACCGCCCTGGTCTACTCTCTCGAATCGGACGTATCTTTGCGCAGTTTGAGATCAATGTTCACAACGCCAAGATCGCCAACATCGCCGAGCGCGTTGAGGATTTTTTCTATTTAACCAATGCCAACAATCAGCCGATTACTGATCCAGAAATCTGTGAGCAACTCACCAGTGAGATCTGTAAAGAGCTTGATCAGCATATGCAGTAAGGAACCGAGATGGAACAACAGACTAAAACAGAAATCGAAGCGGCGGTATTTCGCCGTCTAGTGGAGCATTTAGACAACCACAAAGAGGTTCAGAACATCGACCTGATGAACCTAGCCTCTTTCTGCCGAAACTGTCTCTCTAAGTGGTATGTTGCAGCGGCTGAAGAGCGCGGCAAGAGCGTTGATTATGAGCAAGCGCGAGAGCTTGTCTACGGCGAACCTTATGCTGATTGGAAAGTGAAGTACCAAAAAGAGGCCAGCGCAGACCAGTTGAGCAAGTTCAACGAAGTCACCGGCGCTAAGTAATCTTTTTATATCCAGGTGCTCAACCGAGCACCATCTTCTTTTTTACATTTCCGTACCACGAATCCAGATCTCTACTCGGCGATTCTGTGCACGCCCCTCTTCTGTCTCATTAGAAGCCAGCGGATAGCGCTCACCAAAACCGCGAGCCGCGATACGAAGAGCATCCACACCTACCTGTCTTAAATAGTTAGAAACAGCAGCCGCACGTCTTTCAGAGAGCATCTGGTTGTATTCAAATGACCCAGTCGAGTCGGTGTAACCATCCACATTAATGCTGGTCTTTTCAAACTTCGCCAACACTTTAGCGACTGAATCCAAAACCGGATAAAAGGCGTTATCAAAACGCTCATTGTCCACAGCAAAGGTGATATTACTTGGCATAACCAGGCGAATCTCATCACCCACTCGCTCGACGCGCACACCCGTCCCTTCAAGCTCTTGACGCAGTAGCATCTCTTGCTGATCCATGTAGTAACCGACACCTGAACCAACAGCACCACCTAGGGCTGCACCAATCAGTGCACCTTCGGCACGATTACCTTTAGATACAATGGCACCCAGTACAGCACCCGCTGCTGCGCCAATACCGGCACCGCTAGTCGCATTGGCTGTTTTAGTTTGCTGTGTATAGGGATCAATTGTTTGACACCCAACCAGAGCACAACATACCGCTATCGAGAGTATTGAACCTTTCATCAAATTCCTCTTACATCTCTTAAATTCATCCTTTTCTATGCTCAGTGTAGCCTCAAAAGTCGAACCGAGCATGTGGGTTAACATTTTTTTACATTTGCCGCCTCAGCGTCTAGCCAGAACCTGACCTGCAAGTTACAATTTCCTGATATTTTTTGTGTCATTTATGGGGAGCAAGGCAGTGTCTCATTTACCGGTCATCGTTGGTTTTGGTGGCATCAGCCCCGCCGGTCGCTCCTCATTCAACAAAGGCTACAAACGCCTCATCTTTGAAACCTTGTCTGATAAAGATCAGCAGGATGTGTTACAGGATCTCGCCGTTCTCACCAACAGTAATGCAGATGAGCGGCAGGCACTGCTTGATGCCACCCTGATCCGTAAAATTCCAAGTTCATTCTTTGACGCAAATCGTGTCCTGATGAACAAGGCATCGAAGATCCATCCAGCAGGTGAATCCATTAAATTCACTCTGCGCAAACGTGATCTTCCGACCAACATCCCCGACAACTGGACGCTGGCCGATACCGAGGCAGGCCAAGTCGAAGTAACCGTACAGGGTGCTCTCGACCTAATCTTCAACGATACACGCGTACTGCCTGTTCAAAGCGCCGGCATGCTGCCAGAAGGGTTTGAACCGGGGTCTCTATACCAATCACGAAACCATCCGCGCGCACTGCAAATGGCGATCTATGCAGCCTCTGATGCCCTGGCCTCCACAGGTCTGGATATCGACAAACTGCTAGATACTCTGGCTCCTGATCAAATTGCGGTATTTGCCTCTAACTCAATTGGTCAACTCGACGACTTAGGCTTTGGCGGTCTCAATAAATACCCTGCGATTGGTAAGCGCACAACCTCTAAGCAGATGCCATTGGGTTATGCGCAAATGCCGGCTGATTTTGTTAACGCTTACATGCTTGGCAACCTTGGCACAACCGGCGGTGCGCTTGGTGCCTGTGCGACTTTCCTGTACAACCTCCGTAATGCCGTTGAAGCGATTCGCACCAACAAGGCTGAATTTGTTCTGGTTGGCGGGTCTGACGCCCCTGTCACTCCAGAGGTTATTGAAGGGTTCCGCGCCATGGGCGCATTGGCTGAAGACAAACAGCTTCAGGCACTGGATAAGCTCGCTTCACTTGCTGATGTAGACCACCGTTCAGCCTGCCGTCCATTTGGTGACAACTGCGGTTTCACCATTGGTGAATCGAGTCAATTTATTGTTCTGATGAGTGATCGCCTAGCGATCGAGACCGGCGCTCAGATCTATGCTTCGGTGCCTGATGTCTATGTTCATGCCGACGGTTATAAAAAATCGATCTCAGCACCCGGTGTCGGTAACTACTTAACCCTGGGCAAAGCGGCCTCTTTGGTTGAGAAGCTACTCGGTTCTGAAGCGCTACAGCAGCACTCAATGATTCAAGCGCATGGCACCAGCACACCACAGAACCGAGTGACTGAATCACATGTATTAAACGAGGTCGGTAAAGCGTTCAACATCAATGATTGGACGGTCACTGCGGTTAAGACTTACCTCGGACACTCTCAGGGCACTGCAGGTGGTGACCAACTGGTTTCAACACTGGGTGTTTGGGAACAGGGAGTCATCCCCGGCATAGTTACTACTCAGGCAGTAGCTAGCGACGTTCATCAGAGCCATCTTGAGCTACCTCTTCAGCATAAAGAGGTGGGTAATCAATTCATTTCTAACGCGTTGATCAACTCTAAAGGCTTTGGTGGCAACAACGCGACTGCGGTACTCATCTCGCCGACCGAGACGATTAACCTGCTTCAAAAACGTTATGGCGCTGCAGAGATGCTTGAGTGGCAGAAACGCTCAGAAGCGACAGTCGCTCAGGCTCAAGAGTATAACCAAGCCGCACTCAAAGGCACGACTCGACCGACCTACCGTTATGACTATGCGGTGCTTGCTGGTGAAGATTTAGAGATCACTCATTCTGGAATTAAAGTTCCAGGTCGTTCTTTGCCAGTCAGCTTCGACGTTTCAAACGCCTACGAAGATCTAACCTAAAGCCCCAAAAGAGCAGTCACATTGTGATGAGTTTGCTGAGCAATAGATTCAGTAGACTCACCACGTAACTCGGCGACGGCATCAGCCACTTCTGCAACCCGATACGGGTGATTTGGCTTACCCTGATGACCGCTTAACGGCATATCGGGCGCATCCGTCTCAAGCGCCAAGCTTGTCACTGGCAGTGAACAGACGACCCTTCTGAGTCGATTAGCTCGATCATAGGTCACTGCCCCACCAACACCAATCAAAAATCCCAAGGCAACAAGATTATCCGCTTGCTGCTGGCTACCCGAGAATGCATGGGCAACGCCACCTCTACGTAAACGGTGGCGTTTTAAGCGCTGCGTAATCAGATCGACGGAGCGGCGAACATGAAGCACAACCGGCAATTCAAATGCAGCCGCTAACTCTAACTGAGCATCAAAGAGTTTCTGCTGCCTATCTAATTGTGGATCTTCAATAAAAAGGTCTAATCCACACTCACCAATCGCAACAACGTCATCTCTCTGCTTAAGGAGCGTCTCTAGGGTCAAAAGATCTTGATCAATATCGTGCTGTTTTAGAAAACAGGGGTGCAAGCCAAGCGCCAGATGACGACGAATGGGATGGTTAAGCTGACAGGTATGGATCACTCTAGGCCAATCGCTAGCCATGACTCCGGGTACCAGAATATCCGTTACACCCTTTGCCTGTGCTTGATCGAGATGAGAGCTGGTTCCCACTGCAAACTCGGGAAAGTCGAGATGGCAATGGGAATCAAAAAGCATGTTAGTGCTCGCGAGTAGCGCGGAACTGAATATCCGGCCAACGCTCTTCGGTGAGGTTTAAGTTCACTCGTGTCGGTGCCAAGTAGGTCATTAGACCTGCACCATCTTCGGCCAGGTTGTCATACCCTTTTTTACGGAAGTCATTGAGCATCTTATCGTCAGCACACTCAACCCAACGAGCCGTCGCAACACTGATCGCCTCATAGACACAGTCCACTTTATACTCATCTTTAAGACGATACATGACGACGTCAAACTGAAGCTGACCGACCGCGCCGAGAATCAGATCGTTGTTGCGAAGTGGCATAAACAACTGCACCGCACCCTCTTCTGATAGCTGCTGCAACCCTTTTTGAAGCTGCTTCATCTTCAGTGGATCAGTAGGACGCACACGCTTAAACAGCTCAGGTGCAAAGTGAGGAATGCCGGTAAATTTAAGCTCTTCACCTTCTGTAAAGGTGTCGCCGATTTGAATGGTACCATGGTTGTGCAATCCGATGATGTCACCAGACCAAGCCTCTTCCACCGCCTCTCGATCACCCGCAACAAAGGTAACCGCGTCTGCGATACGAACATCTTTGCCGATGCGCGTATGTTTCATCTTCAAACCTTTGGTGTATTTGCCTGAACAGATACGCATGAAGGCAATGCGGTCACGGTGCTTTGGATCCATATTCGCTTGGATCTTAAAGACAAAGCCTGTGAATTTATCTTCATCAGCCTGAACCTCACGTGTCTCTGTTGCACGATGAGAAGGGGCAGGAGCCCAATCAACAAAATCATGCATCATCTCTCGAACACCAAAGTTACCTAATGCCGTACCAAAGAATACCGGAGTCATGGTACCCGCTAGGTAGGACTCCTTGTCCCACTGGTGGGTAGCCCCTTGTACCAGTTCGATCTCGTCACAGAACTCTTCATAATCGGCACCCAACAGCTCACGAGCTTCGTCGCTATCCAAGCCTTGAATGATATTCTGTTCAGCAAGCAGATGCCCCTGCCCCTTGGTGAACAGGTGAATTTGATCCGTGTAAAGATTGTAGACCCCTTTAAAACGCTGACCGGCACCGATAGGCCAGTTAATCGGTGCGGCTTCAATTTTTAGTACCGATTCAATCTCATCCAAGAGCTCAATAGGGTCACGTATCTCACGGTCTAACTTATTCACAAATGAGAAAATAGGAGTATCGCGAAGACGACAGACATCCATCAGTTTAATGGTACGGTCCTCGACACCCTTTGCGCCGTCAACCACCATCAAAGCAGAATCCACCGCGGTCAATGTGCGATAGGTATCTTCCGAGAAGTCCTCGTGCCCCGGTGTATCCAGTAGGTTAACGATACGGTCACGGAATGGGAATTGCATCACAGACGAGGTGATCGAGATGCCACGCTCCTGCTCCATCGACATCCAGTCAGAGGTCGCGTGACGATCACTGCCTCGGCCTTTTACGGTACCAGCAACCTGAATCAACTGACCTAATAGCAATAGCTTTTCGGTCATAGTGGTTTTACCCGCATCAGGGTGGGAGATGATTGCAAAAGTGCGGCGGTTAGCCACTTGATCGTGAACTGCGTTTGACATGAATCGTTCTTCTAGAAAATTGAAAAGAGCCGTCGCTCAGAATTGGCGCGTATTTTCGCTGATTCTAAGCGATTAGACAAACGACTCGACCGTTTTAGAGCAGATTGACTAGGAACCTAGCTCTTCCGCTTTGGTTTCTACCGTCGGTTGAGGCACTTTACTGCCATCTTCACCGTAGATTTCACGAATCAGTCTTTGCAGGTCGACGCGCCATGGACGTTGACGAATACCGAAGGTATTCAAAATCTTCTTACAGGTCAGCACGGATGAAGTTGGGCGTTCGGCCCCCTCCTCTTCTGCGCCAGCCACCGGGCGAATTTTACGAACCGCCAGCTCCTCATATTGGCCAGCAGCAGCGATGATCGCCTCAGTAAATCGGTAGCGCGTTGTGATCTCTGCACCGGAGTAGTGGTAGGTACCCCAGTGATCAGCACCCTCTTCCAACTGTTGGATAATCGCCAAAATTACTCGAGCCACATCATGCGCAGCGGTTGGGCATCCACGTCGATCATCCACCGCTTCAATGGTTTTATACTCACGCGCTTTATCGAGCATTTTGGTCAGATAGTTGACTCCGGACTCACTGAATACCCAGCTGATTCTAAGAATAATGTGTTTAGGTTGATAAGCTCTAACATGCTCTTCACCGCGCAGTTTTGACTCACCAAAGGCTCCTAAGGGAGCCGGCTCATCCAGTTCAGTATAGCCACTCGCATAGTGACCATCGAACACGTAATCAGACGAGATATGGATAATTGGAATACTAAGGTCACTGCAGGCTTTAGCCAGATTAAGAGGCCCATCCGCATTAATTGCAAAGGCTTTGCCTGGGTGGGCATCGGCCGCATCAACCTGATTGAAACCGGCACCATTAAGAACGTAATGTGGAAGTACATCCGCCAATTTGGCTTCAATGGCAGCCGGATCAGTCACATCAAAACTGCGATGGTTGACGGGGATTATTTCGATATTTTCTAGCTTTTCAGCGACACGACAAAACGCTCGGCCAATCTGCCCTTCCGAACCGGTTACTAAAATTCTAATTTTATCGCCGTACAACTCTGAATCACTCCAACAACCATTAATATGAGTTTAAAAAGGGGAAACCGGCAGTGCAACCAGTAATTGCTGCTTCAGTCACACCCTTGCAGGTTGTGACTGCTGTGCGATCATTTCGATCAGAACTTGAGAGGTTAGATAACGCGCTTTGTCATTACTGCGTAAGCTGATAACCGAATCTAGAACATCGCACGCAGCGATTGAGATCTGTTTTTCCAGCAACACTTGAGCAACCTTAGCAAACTGATCACTCGACAGCCGGGTAAAGTCATAGACTTTACTGAGTAGAAGCAGATCGCCCGACTTCAATTTATCCAAAATCTTTAAGAGCTGAATGGGTTCAGAGGTCTCTTCAAAGGCCACTGAATCAAGCTCGATACCGGCCACTCGAGCACTGTCAGCCAATCGAGCCTGAAGCTGGGCTTTACCTTCATCGTCATGTATTGAGGCGTATCCAAACAGTGACATAGATCCTTAGGCTTTGATGCGTGTAAGACTTTCTTCAAGCCAGTCTACAGAATCCTTATGCACTTCTTCAACAGTTCTCTCTGTCGTTTCGATAGGTTTACTTATAAGCACATCAACCGTACCAGGGTGCTTAATAAAACCCTTTCCTGGCCAGAAACGACCCGCATTATGAGCGATGGCGACTAGAGGAACTTCACTGCTCACAGCCAACATAGCTCCACCTTTATTCCAACGACCTAATTCACCCACCGGAAGTCGGGTACCCTGAGGAAAAATAAGGATGGGCACACCCGCAGACAATTTTGCCTTACCTTGGTCCAGCAGTTGTTTTAGTGCGCCTCGACGTTTACTGCGATCAAGAGCGATCGGTTCTAGCAGAGCAAGCGCCCAACCAAAAAATGGGATTTTCAGTAACTCCTGCTTAAGGACCACCACCTGTGGCTGGATCAACAGCTGAAAATAGATCGTCTCCCACTCACTCTGGTGATTAGATATAGCAACATAAGCACCCGATGCAGGGAGGTTTTCTCGCCCCTGAACATTGACCTTAACGCCACAGCAGACTCGTAGCCAAACAATGTAGAAGTTATTGATCGCGGTTACAAAATAGAATCTTGGTTTAAACGGCAGTGCACGAGCAACCACCAGACAGAGTGATGCCCAGACGATCGTCACTGGATAGAAGCCTGCGTAATAGCAGAGCGCACGAACAAACCCAATCAGCTTAGTCACTGCATCAACCCCCTGTCACAGGCGGGAAGAAGGCGACTTCATCACCCTCTTTAATGGGAGCACTTCTATCAGACATCTCATGGTTCACCGCAACCAAAACCGTCGACCCATTAATGGTTGAAGACCACTCTTCCCCGTGCATTGTCGAAAGATGATCAATCAAAGAGTCGACTGAACTGATACCTTCAGGGAGATCTATACTCTCTTCAGAGCGACCGATGCGATCTTTTAAACTGGCGAAATAGACAATTTTTAACATGTAGCTTCCAAAATAGTGCTGTTATTCAGCAATCCAGTGGCCCGATTTACCACCCTTTTTCTCTTGCAGAGAGACTTGATCGATCACCATACCTTTATCGACCGCCTTACACATATCATAAAGTGTCAAACCGGCCACAGAGACAGCGGTCAGCGCTTCCATCTCAACACCCGTCTGGCCACTCAATTTGCAGATCGCGCTGATCTCAACACAGCTCTCTGCTTCATTCGGCGTCAGCTCAACTTTCACACTCGACAGCATCAGAGGGTGGCACATTGGAATGAGGTCGGAAGTACGTTTAGCCGCCATGATCCCAGCAATACGTGCTGTCGCCAGTACATCACCCTTTTTATGACCGCCATTGACGATCATTGAGAGAGTCTCTGGCAACATGGTCACACGACCATAGGCTCTTGCTTCACGGAAGCTAACCTCTTTTTCAGAGACATCGACCATTCGAGCCTGACCCTTCTCATCGATATGAGTAAACTCTGACATCAGCGGCTCTCCGTTTGCGCATTGTTGTAGTTTAAAACCGGTTTAGCGTACATCGCTTTCAAAATATCTTTAGCAGCGCCATCAACCTGACTCAGCCTTGACTCAAGTAACGCCAGCCCCTCATCAGTTGCTTCACCTGCAGCGGCTAGATTGGTGGCATGCAAGCGGTAATTTTGGTGTATCTGACGGTCAATTTCTGCCGCCAGCTCTTCTGCCGATTCAAATTCACCTCGAATAGGCTCACCAAAGCCTACATGAACGCGGCCTTTGTCACCGACAATCCCTTTGACGATACTCTGAATATCTTCGAACTCACTCTTCTCATAAGTTCCGCCCTCAGCTTTGGCAGCCAACTCATTGGCTTTAGCCGAGTCACAAGGGTCTAGTTCGTATGCGATAGATACTGGGACAATATTGAGTCGCTCCACCATCTCAGAGAAGCTACGTTGCTTACGCTGAGACATATAGAACATTTTCAGTAGCGCTGGATCTGTACGATCGTCACCATCTTTCGCACGCCCTTCGCGCTGAGCGATCCAGACGGAATGTCCCGTGGTGACACTGTGATCGATGTAACTAGAGAGCTGAGTTAAGGCCGTCATCATCTCACGTCCTTTAGCAGAACGGTTGACGATAAACGACTTGTTCAAACGCATCAGATCTGACACGTAAGGCTTACGCAGCAGGTTATCACCGATCGCAATTCGGACTGTGTCCATCCCTGCATGGTAGAGCATCCAATTCACGAACGCTGGATCCATAGCAATGTCGCGATGATTAGAGACAAACAGATAAGCATCCTCTTTATCGAGCTTATCCAATCCACTGCAACTTAACTTGGTCGTGGATCGTTTGATCATCTTGTTCATGTAGCTTTCAACAAGCTGTTGAAAATCACGAACGGTATCAACATCACCCATGCGTGCCGCTAGATACTGCTTGACGATGGGCCTTAAAAACCATCCCGCCCAACCTGAGGCTTTAGGAAACTGATACTTTGTAATGGCATCCACAAACTCATTATTGTGGAGGAGATCAAACAGAACCTGACCCACTTCATCATCGCGGTAGGGGCGAATCTCTTTATAGGGGTCGTCGTTGTTAACAGCAGTGTGACTCATAGATATCCAGTGTTATAGCAATAGGCGCTTATTTTAGAGCTTTAAGCGCTAATTAGCACCTGCCATCTACCTAAACAAAAACGGGGAGGGTTCATAGAACCATCCCCGTTTAAAAAATGAGTCGAATTAAGGACTATTTGGTCACTAATTCAGGACCCATGATGCTGTAGGGTAGCCAGGTCGAGATCGCTGGCACATAGGTCACAAGAATCAAGAAGACAAAGAGTACCGCGACAAACGGTGCGGCCGCCTTCACGACACGCGACAAGCTCATACCTGTAATCCCCGAGGTTACAAACAGGTTCAAACCGATCGGTGGTGTGATCATACCGATTTCCATGTTAACTACCATGATAATACCTAGGTGAATTGGGTCGATGCCCAACTCCATGGCAATCGGGAATACAACCGGTGCCACAATAACCAATAGACCTGATGGCTCCATGAACTGGCCACCGATCAACAACAGAATGTTGACTGCAATCAGGAATGACCACCAAGTAAAGCCCACATCGAGCATCCACTCAGTCACGTGCTGAGGAATACGCTCAGCCGATAGAGTGTGAGCGAACAACAGTGCATTGGCGATGATAAACATCAGCATCACTGTGGTTTTGGTACCCTCAAGCATGGTCTTACGGCTCTCTTCACCGAACAGTGATGGGAAGAAGGCTGTAATCAGAGTCACAAAGTTACGTTTCCAGATCGCTAAGCCTGCAACAAAGCAGTGAGCAAAACTCTCATTCATGGCGTGACTGCGCTTAATGGTGTAGAAGATGGTCAAGGCGATACTGACCACAGCACCCCAGATTGCACGCTCGCCAGCGGTTACCGTGCTATCTGGATCCGACGTCGCAAAGAACGACAGGATCATCCAGACTAAGAAGAGTGACACACCATAAACCGAACCACTGAAGCCGACTTTCGCGTGTGGCGCATCCGACTCAAGTACCCATGGCGTGTTTTTCAAAGGCCCCATATCGCGATAGATAAAGAGCGCAACAATAATTGAGTAGACCGCCGCAACAACCGCAGCCTCTGTTGGGGTGAATGCGCCTCCGTAGATACCGCCCATGATGATGACGATCAGGAACAGTCCCCAGAATGCATCCTTACCACCACGAACGATGGTACCGAAACCTTTCCACTCCTCTGCAGGCAGGTTTTTAATACGTGCAACCACGTAGATAGCCAGCATCAGCATACCGCCGGCAATTAGACCTGGAATAACACCAGCCAAGAACATACGACCTACCGACACATCCGTCGATGCCGCGTAAACGACCATAACGATAGAGGGCGGAATCAAGATACCCAAAGTACCCGCGTTTGCGATAACACCCGAAGCGAACTCTTTTGAGTAACCCACTTGGCGCATACCGGCGATAGCAATCGTACCGATCGCGACAACAGTCGCTGGCGATGAACCAGAGAGTGCAGCAAACATCATACAGGCCAATACTGACGCCATCGCAAGACCACCACGGAAGTGCCCCACTGACGCAATCGCAAAGTTAATCAAGCGTTTCGCAACACCACCGGTCGACATGAACGACGACGCGATAATGAAAAACGGGATCGCTAAAAGAGTGTAGTGTGTACCGACACCAAACAGCGAAATCGCTACAGACGACAATGAGTCTGTAGAGAAGAAAGTAATAAATAGAATTGAGGATAGGCCTAGCGCCACACCCACAGGAAGACCGATAAAGAGCAGACCCAATACCAGTGCAAATAGAATTAATGCTTCCATCAGTTCAGGCCCTTAATCTTTCAGTGCATCTTTGTGCTCATCAACAAGGTCTTCCGCCTCGTGACCAGCAATGAGGTGATGACGTGCACCGGTCCAAATACCGACAAACGCCTGCAGTGAGCGATAAGCCAACAGAGCCAAACTGATTGGCAGAATAACCAACACCAACCAACGTTGAACACGCTCTTTAACGCCGAACCACTCCATAATGAAGTCAGGCCAACGCATCTCTTCGACACCGATGTTGATCTTGTACATTTTAGCCCAGTACTCAATGGCACCACCGCGGACATCGACGCCCAAGGCTGCCAACCAAGCACTATCAAGAAGAATCAAGGCGTACATCAGCGTTGCAAAAGCTGCAAACAGCGACAACCACTTACCGACCCTGCTAGGTACCGCATTAAGAACGATATCGACACCCAAGTGGGTACCATTCTTAATACCGAAGCTCATCCCCATCAAAATCAGCCATGAGAACATCACCATGCTGAATTCAAGTGCCGCTGACCAACCGGTTCCGAAGGCGTAGCGAGCAATAACCTGACCAAAGGATACGGCCATGATCGAGAAGATGATTAGAACAAGGAAATTCTCTTCCAGTTTTTCCATAAATCTTGGGAAACGTTTCTCTAAGCCCCAGATCACTAGAATAAGAATTAAGAGGTAAAGATGCGGCCACTCCACGTCAGTACTCCAATATGTTGAGCTACATAAGCTCGGGAAAAGGAAAGGACGGGCTCTAAACGAGCCCGTCGATCATCAACCTAAGTTGATTAAGAGTTTGCAGCAGCTTCGATTAGATCAGCACCGATCTTATCTTCAAACTGTTTCCAAACAGGTTTCATAGCGTCAACCCACTCTTTACGCGCAGCATCGTCAAGTGTGTTGATTTTGCCGCCACCCTTAAGGATGTTTTCACGGTTGCCCTGCTCTTTCGCTTTAACTGCTAGGTTAGCTTCGTTAGTCACGTCTTTAGCGATCGCAATGAACTGCTCACGAGCGTCTTTAGGCATAGAGTCTAGGAACTCTTGAGACGTCATGAATAGGTATGCAAGAAGCTGGTGGCTAGTCTCAGTCGTTGAATCTTGCACTTCGAAGAACTTCTTAGTGTAGATGTTTGACCAAGTGTTTTCCTGACCGTCTACAACGCCAGTCTGTAGTGCACCGTAAACCTCTTTAAATGCCATTGGCTGTGGTGAACCGCCCATTGCTGCGATCATCGCTTTAGCAACGTCAGAGTTCTGTACGCGGAACTTTAGACCTTCAGCATCAGATGGTTTTAGTAGTGGTTTGTTGGCAGAGAAGTACTTCATACCAGACATCCAGTAACCTAGGCCTACAAAACCAACATCTTCCATTGCAAGAAGAAGGTCCTGACCAGCATCAGAGTTAGTGAAGCGCATTGCAGCGTCCATATCTTTGAAGATGAATGGAAGGTCGAATACGCCAAACTTAGAAGTGTAAGAACCGAACTTAGATAGTGAAGGCGCTAGGATCTGTACGTCACCTAGTAGAAGCGCTTCAAGCTCTTTAGAGTCACCGAACAGTGTAGAATTTGGGTAAACTTCGATACACATAGTGCCGTTCATTTCAGCGTTTACACGCTCAGCAAGTTTGTTAGCCGCAACCACTTTAGGGTGAGTTGTACCACCAGTAACGTGTGAAAGTTTTGCAACGATCTCGCCAGCGTCACAGTTAGCCTGTGCAGTAGCAGCCGATACAGATAGAGCCAAGGCAGAAAGGCCAAGAGTTAGTTTTTTCATTATTTACACTCCAGTTTGTATTAGGTCACAACGACCTTGTAAAAAGCACTTTTGCAAAGCAGAAAACGTGCCAACAACCTAGATATATATTTATTTTCAACAAGTTAGTGAAAATAAATACAGGACATAAGACTTAAAGGAGGCATTAATGGCGGATGCTCGCCGAAGCTAATCAGCAAGAAGTGGCGGAAAACCGCCACTTAGCAATGCGATGGCTTACTACTGATTGTCGATGTACTTAGCCGCGTCAAATGTACGAATCCAATCGGGATGAAACACCATGACAGCGGTCATAAGAATGCCGTTAATGAGCCCCTCTGGGAACATAATCAACGGCAAGAAGGAGATGTACTCGTGATAAATCGTTTGCCAACTGTGGATACCTGACAAGCCAAGCACAAGCGACAGGGTCAACCCCGAGCTAGCGACTGCAAACCCACCACCAATAAAGGCGGCTAAAAAGAGATAGGCAAAGAAGTTAGGCGGGTATCGTCTCTCGATATATTTAAGAAGCGTGATGGTCAGTGTCGCTGGCACCACAACAATCGCAATTAAATTTATGGCCAGCATATCAAAGCGCTCCACTCCAACTAGAGTGATGCCGAGCATCGCAATCGCGCCAGCCAAGATGGCAAGATCCCAGCCAAACATCAGTGTCAACGCGGTCATACCCAAAAAGTGAACACTCAACCCTTCCGATAGGCCCGCTCTAAAGGTCCAAGTCAACATCAGCAAGACCATAGCGCCGAACAACAGATGCTGAAGTCGAGGCTCAGCCCAAAGCGCTTGAAAAGGCACACGTTTAAAGGCACTCCAGATAGAGGTAACCGCTAACAGTGCCGCTACCAGATGCCAAATAAGATTGATGTCTAAGATAGGATTTTCCATCTGTTTAATTTACACCGGTCGTGACATTAGGATCGCATCCTCCCTACCCTCTTGACCGATCAGCGGGTAGTAATGTTTACGCAGACCGTCCGTGACAAAACCCACCGATTGATAGAGACGAATCGCCGCCTCATTAGAAGCACGCACTTCCAACATGACACGGCTGATTCCATCCCCAGTGAACTGTTCAAGCTGATCAGTCAGCATCTTCGCCGCCCAACCTTCTCCACGCCGATCAGGCACTACGCCAATGCGGAGCAGCTCCGCTTCATCAAATAACCTTTGGTAGAGCGCAAAGCCGATCGGTTTGTTAGCGTCAAACAGTGTGTAGCAGGGAAAACGATCATCTTGAGATAGATACGTCTGCCATTGAGATTTTGACCAGTAATCAGGAAAGCACTGTTGATCCAGAGCAAACAGTTGATCAATCGTCATCACAGCAGGCATTTCAGAAGATAAACACTAAACCAGTGGCTGAAGATCAGACCAGATCTGCTGTTTAGCGCCAGGCATATTGAGCGCCTGCGAGAGTGATTGGGTCGTTAGATAGTTCAGTCCCGATTGTTGCAGTGGCAGCAGTTGCCCATGAGTCTCATCCACACCTTCACCAACCACCCAATTCGCAAGCCCCTCGCCAAACAGAATAACGGTCTCTAGACCAGACTCTTTCTGCATAAAGCTCAACTGTCGCTGCACATGTTTTCTCGCTTCATGCGGCCCCTGATCCAGGGTTTTACCGGCAAGCATAGGCCACTCAAGCGTAATCGGCAGTGTGATTGATTGTGGTGACTCTCCAAGAGCTTGAACAATGCCCGCCAAAAGACGCTTATGCTTATTGGAGAAGCCTTCGCGAGCACGAATGGGAAGATTATCGATTAGTAGGAGTCGGCCCGCTCGAGCCATAACAATTTTATAACGCGGCGCAGGTTCAAAGCTTCGTTTGACCGAAGTAGTGGGCGATGTTTGAGGCTCTTTAGAACTCTCATCAGCCGTCAACTCAGCAACGGCAGCACGTCTGATGTTAGAAGAACCTACCTCTGCCTCATCGGGAGCGGAGACCTCTAAGGCTTCACCAATCTGAGTAATCGCACGACGCTCAGCATGAGGCTCGACAGGCTTGTGTGCTTGTGGAGCCAACGCCTGCATCACCTCTTCATCGTCACCAAGGAGATCCGCAGGATGAGCAAAGCGATAGACCCAATCAGGCGAAGGCTTTGCTGCTGGCAAGATTTGACGAGGCATCCACTGCTGGATACCAAGCTGATCTAAATAGGCGGCTTGGATTCGAGCCTGCTGAACTGACATGATTAAACCTGTGGGTGCGCTTTTTCCGCGTTAGTATCCAGAAGATTGAGCGCATGGATATAGGCCTTAGCCGATGCAATGATGACATCGGTATCGGCACCTAAACCATTTACGATGCGACCACCCTTCTCAAGACGCACGGTGACTTCACCTTGCGAATCGGTTCCTTCAGTCACGGCATTCACCGAATAGATCAACAGTGTAGAGCCAGAGTTCACCTGTGACTCAATCGCTTTAAAAATAGCATCGACTGGACCACTACCCTCAGCACAGCACGAGTGCTCTTGCCCATCAATACTCACAACTAGATCGGCTTGAGGTGTCTCACCCGTTTGCGATGTCACAGATAGGTTGACCAACTGAAAACGTTCGCTTGACGCTTCGGCACGGCTATTGCTGACCAGCGCCATAAGATCCTCATCAAAGATCTCATGTTTCTTATCGGCTAACACTTTGAAGGCTTGGAAAGCGCTGTTTAGATCAGCATCACTCTTGAACGTAGTACCCAGCTCCTCAAGACGTGATTTAAATGCAGCACGGCCTGAATGCTTACCCAATACCATTTTATTGGTCGTCCAACCGACACTCTCTGCGGTCATGATCTCATAGGTTTCACGGTGCTTCAGTACACCATCTTGGTGAATGCCCGATTCATGAGCAAAGGCGTTAGCGCCGACAATCGCCTTGTTAGGCTGAACAGGGAAACCTGTCACGCTAGACACCAGTTTAGAGGCACCGACAATGTGCTGAGTATCAATATTGGTCTCAAGACCCATAACGTCTTGGCGAGTTTTCAGTGCCATAACGATCTCTTCTAGGGCTGCGTTACCAGCACGCTCACCCAAACCGTTGATCGTACACTCCACCTGACGTGCACCCGCTCCCACGGCTGCCAGTGAGTTGGCGACCGCTAGGCCTAGATCGTTATGACAGTGGACAGAGAAGATCGCTTTATCCGAGTTTGGAATACGCTGAATGAGCTCCCCGATCACCTCAGCAAACTGATGAGGCACGGCGTAACCGACCGTATCAGGGATATTGATAGTACGAGCGCCAGCATCGATCACTTTTTCGATAATACGGCACATAAAATCCAACTCAGAGCGGCTAGCATCTTCTAACGAGAACTCGACATCATCGATCAGATTACGCGCTCGCTTAACGGCATGCACAGCCTGCTCGACAACACGATCAGGCTCCATCTGAAGCTTGTACTTCATATGAATCGGCGAAGTCGCGATAAAGGTATGAATACGACCTTGCGCAGCATTCTTCAGCGCTTCACCCGCACGATCAATATCCGCATCCAAAGCACGAGAGAGTGAACAGACTCGGCTATCTTTGATGTTGTCGGCAATATTTTTCACCGCCTCGAAATCACCAGGACTCGCAATGGCGAAACCCGCTTCAATCACATCAACTTTCATACGTTCAAGCTGACGAGCGATTCGCAGTTTCTCTTCACCGGTCATAGACGCACCGGGACTCTGTTCACCATCGCGCAGCGTGGTATCAAAAATAATAACGCGATCGTTGCTCATAAGGGTCTCCACGAATTTAGGCCGTAGAAATAATTTCTCTAACGGCTCGCTATAAAGAGTAATTGGCCTATGATAGCTTGATGATCGACCAGTAGAAAGGGAAGAGTAGTGAGTGAACCAATGAATGATTTCGATTTTGATCACTTAATTGATCGCCAAGGGACCTGGAGTGACAAGTGGTCTAAATACGCCGGTACAGACATACTTCCAATGTGGGTTGCTGATACCGATTTTCGCTCTCCACAAGCTGTGATTGATGCTTTAAAAACGCGTGTCGATCATGGCGTTTTTGGCTACACCCGCACACCAGAAACACTCAATCAGCTGTTTTCTGAACGCATGCAGCGCCTATACAACTGGACGGTCTCTGCTGAAGATCTAGTCTGGTTACCCGGTCTCGTCTGCGGGCTAAATTTAGCGACCCGCGCTTTAAGCACGGCTGAGCAATCCGTCATCACCGCCCAACCTATCTACCCACCCTTTATGTCCGCTCCCGCTCTCTCTTCGAGGGCGTTGATCACCATTCCCATGAAGGGTCGTGTCATTGATTTTGATGCACTAGAAGAGGCCATTACAGCAGAAACCAGACTGCTACTTTTCTGCAACCCACACAATCCTGGGGGTGGCGTCTACCGCCATGAAGAGCTCGAGAGGCTCGCACAGATCATTATCGATCAGGATCTATTGATCTGCAGCGATGAGATTCATTGCGATCTCATTTTACAACCTGAACTACAGCACACACCGATCGCGAGTTTGAGTGAAGAGATCGCCTCACGCACTGTGACGCTGATGGCGCCCAGTAAAACCTGGAACATTGCAGGGCTGGCCTGCTCTGTTGCGATCATTCAAAACCCCGAATTAAGAGCGCGATTTAAAAAGGTACGCAAGGGCATAGTGCCCGACGTCAATCTACTGGGCTACACCGCGGCAGAAGCCGCCTACTCACAGGGAGACGAATGGAATCGCAAGCAGTGCGAATATCTTAAGGGAAATAGAGACTACCTGATCTCTGAAATAGGCAAGATTCCCGGCTTAAGCATGCTACCTAACGAGGCCACCTACCTTGCCTGGATCGATGCCAATCAGCTTGGCGTCGACAGCCCACAACAACTGTTTGAATCTCAGGGTGTGGGACTATCTGATGGGGAGGATTTTGGTGCACCTGGATTTGTTAGACTTAACTTCGGGTGTCCAAGATCGCGTATTGAGGAAGCGGTTCGTAGGATGAAGCTGGCCGTCGATTCGCTCTAACAGCGCTCAAACCCGAAAGGGACAACCTCTTTGATACTGCTCGCGCCAACTTTGATCATCAGCAACCGATCAAAACCAAGTGCCACGCCGGCACAAGCTGGAATGCCGGATTCTAGGGCCGAGACTAAACGAGTCTCCAGCGGTCGTCGTGGAAGCCCTGAGGATTCACGCTGCTGATCGTCAGCTTCCAGCCGTTCAGCCTGCTCAGCGGGATCTCGCAGCTCCTGATAACCATTCGCCAACTCCATACCGCCCGCATACAGCTCGAAGCGGGCAGCCACTTTGACACCCTGATCATCCTCAACAACCTCAGCCAACGCAGCTTGAGAGGCGGGAAAATCAAATACTAGCACCGGTTCAATGAGTTTCGGCTCAATCAGATGCGACATGACCAGCTCGAGCCAAGTATCTTTGCGATCATCCGTAAAAGGGCACTCAAAATGGGGCTCAAGCAGAGCTTTTAACTGGTCAATGGTCGCTTGATGAGGATCCATGCCCACAAAGCGTTTAAACAGTTCACGATAACTGAGACGTTCCCAATGCTGCGGCCCCAGCACCGCAGTAACCAGAGCCTGAACTTCATCCATCAGCTGCTGCGCACTGAAACGAGGGCGATACCACTCAAGCATGGTGAATTCAGGATTGTGAAGCCGCCCTACCTCGCCATTCCTAAATGCTTTAGCCAACTGATAGATGGGGCCTGAGTCAGCTGCCAATAGGCGCTTCATGGCGTACTCTGGCGAACTCTGCAGGTAGTAACGCTGCTCTTCAGCCCCGGGGTAACTTGAGTAGGAGACTTCAAGTGAATCGATAAAAGGATCACTGACTGCCGCTTGTGACAGACATTGAGTATCCACCTCCATGACACCGCGTTCAGCAAAAAAAGCGCGCACATCAGCCAGCATCTTTGCTCGCTCACGAAGTGTTAAGATCTCTGCTGTAGGTTGCCAGTGATTTCGATTCATACAGACTCCAAAATTAGAACCAAAAACGGCAGCCGAAGCTGCCGTTTCTATTACGAACCCGTGTTAGGCACGGCTTACGTATTCACCGGTACGAGTGTCGATCTTAAGAACTTCACCCTGGTTGATAAATAGTGGCACACGAACCACTGCACCCGTGCTGAGAGTCGCAGGCTTAGAACCGCCCTGAGCCGTATCGCCTTTAAGGCCTGGATCAGTTTCAGTCACTTCAAGCTCAACAAAGTTAGGAGGTGTCACAGCAATAGGGTTGTCGTTAAATAGAGTGATCATCACTTTGTCACCCTCTTTCAACCACTGCGAACAGTCGGCAACGGCTTTCTCATCCGCAGCGTACTGTTCAAATGTGCTTGGCTCCATGAAGTGCCACATCTCACCATCACTGTAGAGGTACTCCATGTCACGATCCATCACATCGGCTGTTTCAGCTGATTCGTTCGATTTGAAAGTACGCTCCCAAATACGACCCGTCATAAGGTTACGAAGACGAACTCGAGTGAACGCCTGACCTTTTCCCGGTTTAACAAATTCAACTTCAACCATGTTACATGGATCGCCGTCGATCATCACTTTCATGCCAGTCTTAAACTGACCACTTGAAACGTTTCCCATCTCTTTTTCCAAATCATTGATTGAATGTTTGACGAGCATTCTACTTCAAAGGAGAATCGGCTCCAACAGATCGTTTACATTCTTGGAAATTTTGGTCACTTCAATGATGCAGCTGTTGGACATTACGCCAAACTCTTGGCAAGACTCACTGAAAAGTGCCATCACCGATCCTAAAGCCTTACTGGAGAGACTGTCCCTACCCAACGAGCTACTCGAACAGGCTCAAGCGGCTAGCCAGCTCTTCCCATTGCGAGTCCCTCTTGAGTTCCTAAGCCGCATGGAGCTAGGCAATCCAGACGATCCTTTGCTAAAACAGGTCCTTCCGATCAGAGACGAGTTCATTCAAACTCCAGGTTTCACAGAAGATCCGTTAAACGAGAGTGATGCACGCCCGACTCCAGGCGTTGTGCACAAATATAAAGATCGAGCACTGTTGATCTTGAGCGGAGCTTGCGCCATAAACTGTCGTTACTGTTTTCGCAGACACTTCCCTTACTCTGACAACCAGCTTAGTGGGGAGCATTGGCAAAGGGCTCTCGCCTATCTAAAAGAGCATACAGAGTTAAGAGAGGTGATCTTCTCAGGCGGTGATCCACTGGTCACCTCTGATCACCGTTTTTCAAAGATGGTAGCGGATCTTGAAGCCATACCTCATCTCGAACGACTCAGAGTCCACACTCGCCTACCCGTGGTGATTCCATCCAGAGTAACCGATCAACTCAATGACACCTTGCATAATTCAAGGCTCAATTGCGTCGTGGTCCTTCACATCAACCACGCCAATGAGATTGATCAGAGTCTGAGCGACGCCGTCACCAAGCTAAAACAGAGTGGTGCAACCATTCTCAATCAAGCGGTGTTGTTAAAAGGGGTCAATGACAGCGCCGATGAGCAGGTCAGACTCTCACGTGCTCTGTTTAGCGCAGGCATCCTCCCCTACTACCTCTTTCTTTTTGATCCTGTCGCGGGGGCCAGTCACTTTGATATCCCGATTGAACAGGGTAAAGAGATCTTTACGCAAATGCAGAGAGAGCTACCAGGATATCTTGTTCCTAGACTCGCGAAAGAAATTTCAGGCAAAACATCAAAAACCTTGTTAATATCCAGTTAAGGTTTTTGGAGAAAACAACGTGATTGCAAAAAGAATAACAATGCAAAACGCTTTAAAACTGACGCTACCAGCACTGGTATTGTCAGGTTGTATCAGCTTGCCAGACACAACAGCTAAGCTGACAACTCAACCGCCCATCACACCCACTCCACTACAAAAAACACTGGTCATTCACCAACTTCAGACGGAAGTCATCACCCCAAAAAATGTTGCTGCAGTCATCGATTTCAGTAATCAGACGGATCGCGACCTAGACTACGTGATGTTTAAGACGATCGCTTTCGACGCAGAGGGTAAGGTTATTCCTGCGATGAAGAGCGGCGATGATCATGCCTACTTGAGAATTGCAGGGCCTTTGTCGCCCGAGCATAGAACCGGCGATCAACAGTGGGATAAGGTCTGGGCTGACAGCTCGGTTAGCTGCTTTAGAATTGAGAGTGCTGAACTGATCTTTTCGGACTCAAGCGTAGAGGACTACTCTAAAGATCAGATCGAGCTCCAACTACCCACCTTGCAGCCTGCCATCTGTCAGCAAGACCAAGGGTCGCTGGCTAGTAACTGATTATCAGTTTCGCGAGGTTATTTACTCCGTGAGGGCATGACTGGAAAAGCGGTGACGGTGCCCTCGGCATCCGTAATACGAGCTTTTCCTCGCTTCTCAACCTCATCAATCTGAATAATGGCCTGCATCGGAACGAAAGAGCGTTTTACACCTGCGAACTCCTGCTGTAGACGATCTTCGGCAGGATCAATCAGCATCTCAGTGTGACTACCAAACACGAAACCCTCTAGCGCAACAAACCCCCACATATCAGCACTGTAAACCTGTTCAACGTAAAGCTCGTAGACTTTATCTTTGTTGATGTAAGTGACGCGATAGAGGCGTTTGGCATCGGCCATTGAGAATCTCCAATCAATCTAAACTTGAGTTGCCTAATCAGGTTAGTGGGGGCGCTCTAAACAATTGCAAGTTCGTTAGCGCCAAAGAGTGCGCTGAGGTATACTTCATCGCCCCAAATGATGGGGCATAGATTCAACGTAACGACAGGTGAAACATGACTAAAAAGCTCTTTATCAAGACACACGGATGTCAGATGAATGAGTACGACTCCGCACGAATGGCTGACCTTCTGGGCGATAGCCACAAGCTGGAGCTAACCGATAATCCAGAAGAGGCTGACGTCCTGCTTCTAAACACCTGTTCAATTCGTGAAAAGGCGCAAGAGAAGGTGTTCCACCAGTTAGGCCGTTGGCGTCTTTTGAAAGAGCAAAAACCCGGATTAATGATCGGGGTAGGCGGCTGTGTTGCAAGCCAAGAGGGCGAAGCGATTCGTGATCGCGCGCCGTTCGTCGATATGATTTTTGGCCCACAGACCCTACACCGTCTTCCCGAGATGATTGAAGATACAAAGGGGGGCAAGGTCGGTATCGTTGATGTCAGCTTCCCAGAGATCGAAAAGTTCGACCACCTCCCCGCTCCTAAAGTTGAGGGGGCAGAGGCATTTGTTTCAGTCATGGAAGGTTGTAGTAAGTACTGTACTTTCTGTGTCGTGCCCTACACCCGTGGCGAAGAGGTCAGCCGCCCGCTGGATGATGTGATAGCCGAGTGTGTTGAGCTGGCTGAACAGGGCGTGCGTGAAGTCAATCTACTGGGCCAAAACGTCAACGCTTACCTCGGTGCGACTCATGACGGTGATACGGCTGATCTGGCTGAGCTGATTCGCACCATTGCCGCGATTGAGGGTATCGATCGTATTCGTTTCACTACTTCACACCCTGTAGAGTTTACCGACAGCCTGATCGAGGTTTATGACGAAGTGCCGGAATTGGTGAGTCATCTTCACCTACCGGTTCAGAGTGGCTCTGACCGCATACTGATGGCGATGAAGCGCGGCCACACGGCGATTGAGTACAAGTCGAAATTACGTCGAATCAAGGCGAAGCGTCCAGATATCAGCTTCTCGTCGGACTTTATCATCGGCTTCCCAGGTGAAACGGATGCCGACTTTGAGGCGACCATGAAGCTAATCGAGGATATAGGTTTTGATACGTCGTTCAGCTTCATCTACAGCCGTCGCCCAGGCACCCCTGCGGCAGACCTGCCTGACGACGTATCGGAAGAGACGAAGAAACAACGCCTACACATTTTGCAAAGCCGTATCACTCAGAACGCTTTGCAGATCAGCCGCCGCATGGTCGGAACCACTCAACGCATTCTGGTCAACGGTTACTCGCGTAAAGACCCTGGCCAACTTTCGGGTCGCACGGAGAACAATCGTGTTGTGAACTTCCGTTGCGATAATCCAGACCTGATTGGTCACTTCGCCGATGTCCGCATTGCTGAAGCGCTTCCGAACTCGTTGATCGGTGAGTTAGTTAGCTCCGAGCTGGATCAATAATGAGCGAAACACAATCTTTCCACATCAACCTACAGCCTGAAGATGGCGCAGCCTTGGCTAATCTAGTCGGCCAGTTTGATGAGCACTTACGTCTGATTGAAGAGCGCACCGGAGTCCAAATCGGTAACCGTGGATTCCAGTTCAAAGTTGAAGGTGCAATTCAGGCCGTTCGCCCGGTCTGCACACTGATTGAAGCACTGTACAAAGAGTCTCTAAACGGCAAACCACTTGCCCCATCAGACATTCATCTATCGCTACAACACTCAGGCATTTCACAAACTGATGTGAAATCGACTGCGACGGATGATGTCACTATTCGTACTCGAAAAATGACGATTCGACCTCGCGGGGAGAATCAGCAAAAGTACGTTCAGTCGATTCGTTACCATGACATTAACTTTGGTATCGGACCTGCCGGCACCGGTAAAACCTACCTTGCGGTTGCTTGTGCGGTTGAGGCCCTTGAGCGCGAAGAGGTCAGTCGAATACTACTGGTTCGCCCTGCCGTCGAAGCGGGTGAAAAACTCGGTTTTCTACCCGGCGATCTGACTCAGAAAGTCGATCCCTACTTACGCCCTCTCTACGACGCACTCTATGAGATGATGGGCTTTGAGAAGGTAGCACGCCTGATCGAAAAGAATGTCATAGAGATCGCACCCTTAGCTTACATGCGCGGCAGAACGTTGAACGGCTCGTTTGTCATTCTTGATGAGTCACAAAATACGACACGCGAGCAGATGAAGATGTTTCTTACCCGCATAGGGTTTGGTTCAACCGCCGTTATTACAGGGGATAAAACCCAGGTCGACCTACCACGCGGCGCCAGCTCTGGCCTAATTCATGCGATGCAGGTACTGGATGGGGTGAAAGGGATTGGATTTACTCACTTCGAAGCGAAAGATGTGGTTCGTCACCCTATCGTGCAGCACATTGTACGTGCTTATGAAGCGTACGAAGCCAAACATACAGACGAGCGTAAACAGTGATTCATTTAGAGGTTATTCGCGCTGTTGATAGCAACTCACTCCCGAGTGATGAGCAGATTCAATCCTGGGCCGAATTAGCGGCATCACAGCTATCGGGCGAAGCTGAACTATGCATTCGTATCGTTGATGAAACCGAGAGCCAGACACTGAATCGTGAATATCGCGGTAAAGACAAGTCGACCAACGTACTCTCTTTTCCGTTTGAAGCACCTCCGGGCTTCCCTGGCAATATATTAGGTGATCTAGCGATTTGTGCCGCGGTTGTAGAGCGCGAAGCAACCGAACAAAACAAACAGATTCATCACCATTGGGCTCACATGGTGATCCATGGGGTATTGCATCTACTTGGATTCGATCATATAAAGGATGAAGAAGCCGAGGAGATGGAGTCACTTGAACGAGAACTGCTCGCTCAACTCCAAATCCCAGACCCCTATATTTGAGGCAACCACACACTATGAGTGAAGACCGATCGAGCGGCTCATCCAAAAGCTTTTTTAGCAAACTTGCTTCAGCTTTTTCGGATGAGCCCAAAACCCGCGAAGACCTTTTTGAAGTTCTTTATGAGGCCAACGACACTGGCCTACTAGATCAAGATGCGCTAACGATTGTAGAAGGCGCTATACAAGTGACCGATATGCAAGTGCGTGACGTCATGATCCCAAGATCACAAATGGTCTCGGTACAGATCGATCAATCTGCCCACGAATTTATGCCACTGGTCATCGACAGTGCGCACTCTCGCTTTCCCATTGCAGGTGAAAACCCAGATGAGATCGTCGGCATTCTTCTTGCCAAGGATCTTCTTCCCTATGCACTGGACGGCCGCTTAGAACAGTTCAGTCTCGCTGAGCACCTTCGCAAAGCAACCTTCATTCCTGAAAGTAAGCGACTGAACGTCTTGCTACGTGAATTCCGTGTCACACGCAATCACATGGCCATCGTCGTTGATGAGTACGGCGGAATTGCCGGTCTTATTACCATCGAAGACGTGCTCGAACAGATCGTCGGTGATATCGAAGATGAGCACGACGAAGATGAAGACGAGGGCAACATCAAAGCCTTTGAAGATGATGGCTTCATTGTCAAAGCGTTAACCCCTATCGAAGACTTTAACGAGTACTTTGACGTCGGCCTACCTGATGATGAGTTCGATACCGTGGGTGGACTGGTGACACGTCAATTTGGTCACCTACCCGATAAAGGGGAGACGATTCGACTCGATGACTTCACCTTCACCGTGCTAGCGTCTGAAAACCGCAGAATTAGACTGCTACAGGTTAAGCACCACAAGGAGTAGTGATGCTGCTCCAGCCTCTTGTGAATAGGACTTTGGCGGTTGCTGCAGGGGCAATAGCGACACTCGCTTTTGCCCCTTTTAGTTACCCGCTATTAGCGATTGTCTCTATTGCCACCCTCTACTTGCTGACCCTTAAATCCGATTCAGCGTTCCTGATGGGTTGGCTCTATGGTTTGGGATACTTCACCGCCGGTGTCTCTTGGGTCTATGTGAGTATTCACTTACACGGTGGCATGGGTGTTTTAGCCGCCGCACTGATGACTCTCATGTTCACTGGCGCGTTAGCGATACTCTTTGCCGCACAAATTTGGCTCTACAAACGCCTGTTTACTGACGGCTCAGCACCAGGATTTGTCGCTCTTTGGATCTTGTTTGAATGGGTGAGAAGCTGGCTATTTACCGGCTTCCCTTGGCTGCTCATCGGCTATGCGTTCATCGATACACCACTTATCTCATTAGCCCCGATCGGCGGCGTGTGGCTAGTGTCGGCGATGGTTCTGATCATTGCTGTCTCGGCTTCCCATGTCATCCACCGTAATAAACCGACCCCTCTCCTACTGATCCTTGCGATATTAGGTGCCTCTTACCTTATTCCGTCACACTGGACAGAGAGTTCAGAAAAGACCGTCTCGATCACATTAATACAGCCCAATTTAGCCCAAGAGTCTAAGTGGCAAATTGAGCAAGTTGATCGACACATACAGAACATTATTAATTTAAGCGTCCAAGCGCCCGCTACCGATCTACTCATTTGGCCTGAGACCGCCGTACCCAAATTAATAGGCCGCGCCATCAACCAGATCAGTCCGCTAGTGGAGATCCTCAACCAACAAGGCACCACGTTAATTTCAGGTTTCCCAAGAAAAGAGTGGAGTGAGAGCCAACAGCGAAACCTGTACCACAACTCGGTGGGCACGTTGACGGGTAAAATCAGCCTGTACGACAAACAGAGACTGGTCCCTTTTGGGGAGTACATTCCCTTTGAAAATCAGTTGCGAGGGCTGATCGCCTTTTTTGATCTCCCCATGTCTAGCTTTAGCTTGCCAGAACAACCAACTTTTCAGGTAGAGACACCTCAGGGGTCGCTGGCGGGCGCAATCTGTTATGAGATCGCCTACCCAGAGTTGGTCAGAGAGAATGCCAATCAGAGTGACATGATTCTGACGCTCTCTAATGACACCTGGTTCGGCGGATCTCATGGCCCAGATCAGCACTTTGAGATCGCCAGAATGCGTGCTATCGAAAATGGTAGGCCCGTGATAAGAGCCACCAACAACGGTATTTCAGGCTTCATTGATGCCAAGGGTCAAGTCTTAGCGACCGCACCCAGATTCGAGACGGCGATCCTAACCCATGAGATCGCCCCAAGCATGGGCCAAACCCCCTATCAACAGCTGGGGTTGTGGCCAGCGCTTATCCTTGCTGCAGCACTGTTATTAGCCGCGCTATTTAGACATCGCTCGTTCAAACAGAACCGCTGAACAGTCACGACAAGGCTGTAATTTTTGACTCTCGCTCAGCATCTGCTTAGCTCCACACTGTGTACAGACAAACTGCCCAGGTAGTGCGATTTCACCGGCGGCGTAGTGTGCTTCACCGTGACTCAACTGTTCACGGAGCAACTCCTGCTCAATACGAGTTTTATCGGCCACTCTCATCAAGCGATCAACAATCCCCTTCTCCAATACGGCAAGATCCAGCTCTAACCAATCAGCCAGCGCTCCGCCGACCTTTTGAACACCGATTGAGAACTGCTTCAGATCACGCATTAGGTAGGCTTTTAGCAGGGCCGCTTCATCTGCAGACATATCAAGCGCTGTCTGCTCCAACTCAACCGTTTCATTGACCGCTGAAGTAAGCTTCTCAAGCGTCACTTCACTGGCACCATCGAGAGAATCCATCACTTGATCGACCAATTGATCATAACGGCCAGAATCGAGCTTATCTTGGTTTGTATCACTCATAAGTAAACTCCTTTTAAGAGCGGATTATTCAGCAGCCAAACCTGTCGGCGCGACCGCATCTGATGTATCCTATGCAGTATTGAACAGTATTAATGAAATAACCATTGAGCGGTGTCATTTCTTAGCAAAGTAATTTGCTCCAAGAACAATGATGCCGTTTTTATGTTTGCAGAATATAGAGACCGATGAACGAACAGTACCAACCCCAGGATATTGAACCAAAAGTCCAGCAGCAGTGGGAAGAATCCGGCGCATTCAACGTTGAAGAGGATTCCAGCAAAGAGAAGTTTTACTGCCTCTCGATGTTCCCTTACCCAAGTGGTCGTCTGCACATGGGCCACGTACGTAACTACACCATCGGTGATGTCGTCTCTCGATACCAGCGCATGCAGGGCAAAAACGTTCTTCAGCCTATGGGTTGGGACGCCTTTGGCCTACCAGCTGAAAACGCTGCACTTAAAAACAATGTGCCGCCTGCTAACTGGACCTACAGCAATATCGATTACATGCGTAATCAGCTTAAACAGATGGGCTTTGGTTACGACTGGGATCGCGAGCTAGCGACCTGTCACCCGGAGTACTACCGTTGGGAGCAGTGGTTCTTTACTCGTCTTCTTGAGAAAGGTCTGGTCTACAAGAAAGAGGCCGAGGTGAACTGGGACCCAGTTGACCAAACCGTTCTGGCTAACGAGCAAGTGATCGATGGTCGCGGTTGGCGCTCTGGCGCGATTGTTGAGCGTAAGAAAATCCCTCAATGGTTCCTGAAAATTACTGACTACGCAGACCAACTACTGGAAGATCTAGAGAAGCTGGATCATTGGCCAGAGCAGGTCCGCACCATGCAGCGCAACTGGATCGGCCGCTCTAAAGGGGTTGAGCTGAAATTTGCGGTGCCTAACAAAGGTGATCTAGAGGTCTTCACAACCCGCCCTGATACGCTGATGGGTGTTACCTATGTTGCCGTTGCACCACAACACCCTCTAGCACTTGAAGCAGCCGAAAATAACCCAGAACTTGCTAGCTTTATTGATGAGTGTCGTCACCAAAAAGTCGCCGAAGCTGACATGGCGATGATGGAAAAACGCGGCATGCCATTGGGCATCGAAGCCACTCACCCTCTCACTGGTGAAATGGTGCCTGTTTGGACAGCAAACTTTGTTCTGATGGATTACGGCTCAGGCGCTGTCATGGCGGTTCCTGGACACGACCAACGTGACTGGGAGTTTGCAACCAAATACGGACTGAACATCAAACAGGTCATCAAGCCTCTGTCTGACGATCAGACTGTCGACTTGACGCAAGAAGCGTTCACAGAGAAAGGCGTTCTGTGCAACTCGGGTGACTTTGACGATCTAGAGTTCGAAATGGCGTTTAAAGCCATTGCAACTGAACTGAACAACAAAGGTCGCGGTCATACAACCATCAACTTCCGCCTTCGCGATTGGGGTGTTTCACGCCAACGCTACTGGGGCGCACCGATCCCGGTTGTTAACTGTAATAGCTGTGGATCAGTACCCGTACCTGAAGATCAGCTGCCTGTGCTTCTGCCAGAAGAGGTAACCTTCGACGGCGTCGGTTCACCGATTAAAAAGATGGAGAGCTTCATCAAAACAAGCTGTCCAAAGTGTGGCGCAGATGCAGAACGCGAAACGGATACCTTCGACACCTTCATGGAGTCAAGTTGGTACTTTGCTCGCTATGCAAGCCGTTACTCAGACAGTGCGATGCTGGATCCTCAAGCAGCCAACTACTGGCTCCCTGTTGATCAGTACATCGGTGGTATCGAGCACGCTATTTTGCACCTACTCTACTCACGCTTCTATCACAAACTACTGCGTGACGAGGGTCTAGTAAACTCTGATGAACCTTTCACTCGCCTACTCTGTCAGGGCATGGTTCTAGCCGATGGCTACTACTACGAAGATGAACAGGGCGGTAAGGTTTGGATCTCACCGGTTGATGTAGAGACTGAGACAGACGAGAAAGGTCGTGTGACCAAAGCCACTCATAAAGAGACGGGTAAAACGCTGATTCACGACGGCATGTCCAAGATGTCTAAGTCGAAAAACAACGGCATCGACCCTCAGGTTATGATCGATCGATACGGCGCCGATACGGTTCGTCTATTCATGATGTTTGCGGCACCACCAGAACAGTCACTAGAGTGGTCTGACTCAGGTGTGGAAGGTGCACACCGTTTCATCAAACGTCTCTGGAAACAGGCACACGACCATATCGCAGCCGGCCCAGCATCAACTTTAGACACGTCCAAGCTGAATGATGGGCAGAAAGAGCTGCGCCGTAAGACTCATGAAACCATCCAAAAAGTGACGGATGATATTGAGCGCCGCCAGACATTCAATACAGCCATTGCCGCTGTCATGGAGCTTTCAAACAGTATCGGTCGATTCAACGATGACTCCGAGCAAGGACGTGCTTGTAAACAAGAAGCGCTTAGCGCTGCTGTCCAGCTGTTGTCCCCGATCATTCCACACGCAGCCGATCAGCTGCTGACTGAACTGACGGGTGCAAGCCAAAATGATAGCTGGCCAAGTGTTGATGAATCCGCTTTGGTACGTGATAACATCGAGATGATTGTGCAGGTTAATGGCAAACTTCGTGCTCGTATCAATGTTGCCGCCGATGCCGATAAGGACACAATTTTGCAACTGGCCCTGGCTGAAGCTAATGTTCAGAAATACATGGAAGGCCTAACGCTGCGCAAAGAGATTGTTGTACCAGGCAAACTGGTCAACATCGTCGTCAGCTAGGAGTAAAAGATGAAGTTGTCACGTACGTTCGTTGCAGGTTTTGCCATGCTGTTTCTAACAGCTTGTGGCTTCCACCTAAAAGGGCTTTATGAGGTACCACCAGCGTTACAGAAATTAACTCTGGTTGAAAACACCACACAGCCCACTTCGTTAGGCAGAGAGCTGACAGCTCAACTGCAACGCAACGGCGTGACCCTCACATCCCGAGCTAAGCTTAAACTGATCGTTGAATCGGCACGCTACAATCGCCGCGCGGTGATTCTTGATGCCAATGCCGATGCACAAGAGTACGAATTAAGCGGTGAAGCTCAATTTGCCATCTATCAAGGTGATAGCACAGCGCCCGCCATTGAGCGCCGAGTCAATGTTCAACGCAGTGTTACCGAAACTTCAGACACCTTGGCACAAGAGACTCTGGAAGAGCGCTACCGCACAGAGATCAATCGTGCACTGGCTGAACAGATTATTCGCCAATACCTAAGTTTCGTTCCGCGCTAACCTATGAAAGTTAGAGTTGATCAGCTACCTCAGCAGCTCAACAAGCTAAATACCTCGCTACCGGTCTACCTTGTAACCGGGGACGAAACACTTCAACACGACGAAAGCTGTGACGCCATTCGAGCCCATCTTCGCGGTCTAGAATTCACTGAACGAGAGCTCTATCACATCGATTCCAGCTTTAACTGGGACAGCCTGATGGAGGCCGCCAATAGCCTCTCTCTATTTGCAGAGCGCAAAATTATTGAGTTACGACTCGGTTCACAAAAGATCAAAAAAGCCGAATCAGATCTGCTACAACGCTATCTAGAGAACCCTGCGCCCGATACGGTGATATTCATTTTGGCTGATCGACTCGATGCCGGTGCGAAAAAGAGCGCCTGGTTCAAGCTGGTCGAAAAGCTCGGGCTAGTGGTTGAAATCTGGCCCATTGAAGTTGACCAACTCCCGCGCTGGCTAGCGACACGCCTTCAATCTTTTCCAATCTCTATGGATCAAGAGGCGATCGGCGTCTTAGCCGATCGTGTAGAGGGCAACCTACTCGCGGCACAACAAGAGTTAGAGAAGCTCTCTCTGCTCTACCCCAACCAAACCCTTGATGCCAACCAGGTTGCCGAGGCGGTTGGCGACATGTCACGATTTGATGCCTTTGCACTTGCAGATGCGGCGATACAAAGACAACCTGCAAGAGTACAACACATTCTGCAGGCGCTAAGACAAGAGGGTGTCGAACCGACCTTCATACTCTGGGCCATTTCACGTGAGTTGCGCACGCTAAGCAGCGTGATTACAGAGATATCAGAAGGGAAGAATTACGATACGATTGCGAACAGACTGAGACTGTTTAGCAAACGTAAAACCGCTATTCGCAATGCCAGTCGTCAGATTAAAGTCTCGGAGATTGAGCAGTTACTGCGACTTTGTGGACAAGCTGATCAGGCCGTTAAAGGACAACTACCGACCGACCCCTGGTTAATAATTGGACAGATCTGCTTACGCCTAGCGGGTGTCGAGATGGCTTCACTCCATACCCAACACTCAGCCCCTTAAGCAAGCCTAACCACCTCAGACCTTAGCTACTTGGCTCCCGCAAAAGAGAGCTGCCGCCACGCCTCATAAACAACAATGGCACAGGCATTAGACAGATTCAAACTGCGTGAATCAGGGCACATCGGCAAGGTAATTGCATCGGTCGAATCGATGACACTCTGAGGCAGACCCCGTGTCTCCGGGCCCAATAGAATCATATCACCCGATGCAAAATCAGCATCGGTATAGGCGCGATCCGTTTTGGTCGTCATCGACCATACTTTTCTTGGGGAGACTGATTGAATACAGGCTTCTAATGACTCATGAACTTTCATAGAGGCAAACTCGGCATAATCCAATCCCGCTCTGCGCAGGCGCTTATCATCCAGCTCAAAGCCGAGGGGTTTAATCAAATGAAGGGAGAAACCCGTGTTAGCACACAGGCGAATAATATTTCCGGTATTGGGTGGTATCTCGGGTTCGTAAAGAGCAACGTGAAGCATATCGGCACCTAAACTGTTAGATGCCGATTGTAGCATTAAGCGACTCTAATCCGCCTCAATACCCAGCTCTTTTAGCTTGCGGGTTAGGGTATTTCGCCCCCAGCCTAAAAGTTCAGACGCATCACGTTTACGGCCACCCGTATGTTTAAGCGCAGTCTCTATCAACACCTGCTCAAACTGACGTTCAGCCTCTTTGAGGATGCCCCTCTCCCCTTCAAAGAGACGCTGATCAGCCCAGCCACGCAGTGCTTGTTCCCAATTACCATGAACAACAGGGCGTTCATTTGAGGACTCTAGAAGCTCTGGTGGTAAATCAGAGACAAGAACCTCTCGACCAGACGCCATCACGGTAATCCAGCGACAGGTGTTTTCCAGCTGTCGCACATTACCTGGCCAAGTCAGATCGCGCAGAAAACGCTCTGTTTCCGGCTTAAGAATCTTAGTCTCAACGCCCAGCTCTTTCGCCGAACGTGACAAAAAGTGGCGAGCGAGACGAGGAATATCTTCACGACGCTCATTTAACGAGGGGATGTGAACTCGAATCACGTTTAGACGGTGGAACAGATCCTCACGAAACTTGCCCTCTTTAACGAGGTTTTCGAGATTTTGGTGGGTAGCTGCAATGATTCGAACATCAACTTTAACCGGTGTATGACCACCGACACGGTAGAACTCACCGTCAGCAAGAACACGCAAGAGTCGAGTTTGAGTATCCGCAGGCATATCGCCGATCTCATCAAGGAACAGTGTGCCACCATCGGCCTGTTCAAAACGGCCACGGCGCGAAGCTTGAGCTCCGGTAAAGGCACCCTTTTCATGCCCGAACAGTTCAGACTCAATCAAGTCATGTGGAATAGCCGCCATGTTCAATGGAATAAACTCATTACCCGCACGCGGACTGTGGCGATGCAGAGCATGGGCCACCAGCTCTTTACCTGTACCAGACTCACCATTGATCAATACAGTAATCGGGGAATGAGACAGACGACCAATGGCACGGAACACCTCCTGCATAGCCGGCTCCTCACCAATGATCTCAGGTGTATCATCTTCAACAATCACTTCGGTTTGTTGACGCTGCTCTTCAACGTGCTGCACCGCTCGCTGAACCAGCGCTACCGCCTCATCAATATCAAATGGCTTAGGCAAGTACTCAAAGGCACCACCTTGATAAGAGGCAACCGCGGAATCTAAATCTGAGTGAGCGGTCATGATGATAGTCGGAATGTCTGCATAATCAGCTTGAAGCTGCTCTAGCATCTCAAGACCATCAATGCCCGGCATACGAATATCGCTGATAATCACATCAGGCTGTTCACGCTTAATTTTACGCAGCAACGCATCGCCCGACTCAAACACTTCTGTCGCCAAGCCACTGCCAGAGATCGCTTTCTCTAAAACCCAACGTATTGAGCGATCATCATCTACTATCCAAACGGTTGCTGGCTTAGCCATCTCAACTCTCCAAAGGAATTAAAATTTTAAAATTTGTTGTACTGGGTTTCGAGGCGACCTCGATTAAACCCTGGTGCTGACCAATAACAGATTGGGCAATCGATAGTCCCAACCCAGACCCTTCCGCACGACCGGTCACCATCGGATAGAACACGGAATCTAAAAGATCCTTTGGTATGCCCGGACCGTTATCGATAATCTCTACGCAGCAGACCAGTCGATGCTGCTCTGCGCCCAGCGTAATTCGTCTGAGCGCTCGTGTTTTCATACGGATTTGCGGAGCGGCTGTTTCAGACTCTTTCAGGGCCTGCATCGCATTTCTGCAGATGTTTAAAACCGCTTGGATCAACTGTTCACTGTCGCCGTTAAACTCCGGCAGACTTGGGTCGTAGTCACGAACCAACTGAATCTCTTGCTCGCTTTCAACTTCAATCAGAGCACGCACACGCTCGAGCACCTCGTGAATGTTCACCGGGTGTATGTTGGGCTTCTTGTAAGGCCCCATCAGACGATCCACCAGATTTCTTAACCGATCCGCTTCATCGATGATAATTCCGGTGAACTCTTTAAGCCCCTCATCATCCAGCTCGCGCTCTAGCAACTGTGCAGAGCCGCGAATCCCGCCCAACGGGTTCTTGATCTCATGTGCCAAGCCACGCACAAGCACTTTGGCGGTGGCATGTCGATTCAACATCTCCTCTTCACGCTCAATTCGAACCAGGCGATCACGTGGGTGCAACTCCATCAGTAGAAACCCATTCGGTAACCTTGAGATGGTGTAATCCGTCATCAACTCGTTACCACCAAAGGTAATCAGAGCGGCTTCGCGTTTACTGACATGCTGTCCCGTCGCAGAGACACTCTCTAATAGCTTGAGCTCCTCTTCGGAACCAATAAAGAGATACTCGATGTGTGAATTTTTTAAGCGTTTAAAGCTACCCTCTAACAGAACCTCAGCGGCCGGATTCATATACTTCAACTCGAACTTCTGCCCCAGTACCAATACAGCCGTATTGAGGTTTTCAAGAATCAATTTGTACTGTTGCGATCCGAACATTAGGTATTCCCAAGGGTTTTGATGACTTAACAGCTCTACTCTAGCGTTAAGCCTTAATAGCTCTACTTAATAAGCAAAAAGGTTGCCAACTCAGCGAAACCCAGTAACCACGGGCTTTTGAGTTTTAGCATGCACAATAGAATGGCATATATGAAGATATTATGCACCATTTTGGTGCGAGGTGTTTTGTGCGCATCCATGCGCCTGCAGGATACCGTTCGTCCTGAACATAAAAAACCCGGCAGGTGCCGGGTTTTTTGAATCGATAAGATCTTAAACTGAGTAGTAAAGATCGTATTCGATTGGGTGAGTTGTCTGGCTCACTTGAGCACACTCTTCACGCTTAAGTTCGATGTAAGCGTTTAGCATGTCTTCAGTGAATACGCCGCCGCGAGTTAGGAACTCGTGATCAGCTTCTAGAGCGTCCAGAGCTTCTTCTAGTGAAGAACAAACCTGTGGGATCTGAGCAGCTTCTTCAGCTGGTAGATCGTAAAGGTCTTTGTCTGCTGCATCGCCAGGGTGGATCTTGTTCTGGATACCGTCAAGACCCGCCATCATTAGCGCAGAGAACGCTAGGTATGGGTTAGCGATTGGATCAGGGAAGCGTGTCTCGATACGACGGCCTTTAGGGCTAGTTACGTATGGGATACGGATAGAAGCTGAACGGTTACGAGCTGAGTAAGCTAGCATAACTGGTGCTTCGAAGCCTGGAACAAGACGCTTGTACGAGTTAGTACCTGGGTTACATAGAGCGTTAAGCGCTTTAGCGTGCTTGATGATACCGCCGATGTAGTAAAGAGCTTCTTCAGATAGGCCCGCGTATGCGTCGCCAGCGAAGATGTTAACACCGCCTTTAGATAGAGACTGGTGAACGTGCATACCAGAGCCGTTGTCACCAACGATTGGCTTAGGCATGAACGTAGCTGTTTTACCGTAAGCGTGAGCAACGTTGTGAACTGCGTACTTAAGAATCTGAACTTCGTCAGCTTTCTTAACAAGGGTGTTACCTGCCACACCGATTTCACACTGACCAGCAGTTGCTACTTCGTGGTGGTGTACTTCTACGTGCAGACCCATCGCTGTCATCGCGTCACACATTGCAGCACGAAGATCGTGTAGAGAGTCTACTGGTGGTACTGGGAAGTAACCGCCTTTAACGCGTGGACGGTGACCTGTGTTACCGCCTTCGAATTTGCTGTTAGAAGACCATGCAGCTTCTTCAGAAGATACAGTGTAGCCACAACCAGACATGTCAGAGTGGAAGTGAACTTCGTCAAATACGAAGAACTCTGGCTCTGGACCGAACATAGCGCTGTCAGCGATACCTGTTGATTTCAGGTACTCTTCTGCACGCTTAGCAACAGAACGTGGATCACGCTCGTAACCAAGACCTGTAGCAGGCTCAACGATGTCACAACGGATGATGACTGTTGCATCTTCAGAGAATGGATCAACGATAGATGAAGAGTCATCTGGACGAAGGATCATGTCAGAGTCGTTAATACCCTTCCAACCTTGGATAGATGAGCCATCAAACATTTTGCCGTCTTCGAAGAAGTCGTCACCCATTTCGTGAACTGGGATAGTTACGTGCTGCTCTTTACCTTTAGAGTCTGTAAAGCGAAGGTCGATCCACTTCGCGTCAGTTTCTTTGATCAGATTTAGTGTCTGTTCAGACATTATGGCTCTCTCCATTATCAGATATTGCCAGACTAGTAGCCTTGGGTTTAAGCCTGCACCATGCAAGCTCAGTCTTCCTAACGAGCTAGCAAACAGTATGCCAACTCGAAAAAAGTCTTTATTTACGGTGATTTACCGCATCAGCAACGAATCACCAATGACAATAAACGCACCAATTTGATGCACACCTAAAACATACGCACCACAATGGTGCTTTAAACTATTACTAGTCTGTCGATGTGTGCCAATATGATACTCCAGCCAAAAAATTTTGCACTAGATTCGCTTCTAACAATTGTTCATATGGTCCAAATTTATTGGCTATTAATTCGCCTTGATCACGCTCGACGCGTATAATCCGCGCATCTTTAATTAATGAGACTCACCTCGTGATCGAAAATCTTCGCAATATCGCCATCATCGCACACGTCGACCATGGCAAAACCACCCTAGTTGATAAACTTCTAGAGCAGTCAGGTACCCTTGGCCGTCGTGATGAAGGCGCTGAGCGCGTCATGGACTCAAACGACCAAGAGAAAGAGCGTGGCATCACCATCCTTGCCAAAAACACCGCCATCACTTGGAACGACTACCGCATCAACATCGTCGATACTCCTGGGCACGCCGATTTCGGTGGTGAGGTAGAGCGTGTTATGTCGATGGTTGACTCGGTCCTTCTGCTTGTTGATGCAGTTGATGGTCCAATGCCACAAACACGCTTCGTTACTCAGAAAGCCTTTGCACGCGGCCTTAAGCCAATCGTTGTTATCAACAAAATCGACCGTCCTGGTGCACGTCCAGATTGGGTTATGGATCAGGTTTTCGAACTGTTCGACAACCTAGGCGCTACCGATGAGCAGTTGGACTTCCCGATTGTCTACGCCTCAGCGATCAACGGTATTGCGGGTGATGATCACGAAGCTATGGCTGACGATATGACGCCTCTATTTGAAGCGATCATCAAGCACGTTGATGCGCCTCACGTCGATACAGAAGGTCCATTCCAGATGCAGGTCTCTGCGTTGGACTACAACAGCTTTGTCGGTGTTATCGGTGTGGGTCGTATCTCACGCGGTAAGATCTCTACCAACACGCCTGTTAAAGTCATCGATTCACACGCAAAAATGCGTTCAGGTCGTATCCTTAAGATCATGGGCTACCACGGTCTTGATCGTGTCGATGTCGACAGTGCACAAGCAGGTGACATTGTCTGTATTACCGGTCTAGACGAACTCAACATCTCAGATACGCTGTGTCACCCAGATGTTGTTGAAGCACTACCAGCACTCTCTGTCGATGAGCCAACCGTCTCTATGACATTCCAGGTCAACGACTCTCCGTTTGCCGGTAAAGAGGGCAAATTCGTTACCAGCCGTAACATCAAAGAGCGTCTAGAGCGCGAATTGATTCACAACGTAGCACTGCGTGTAGAGCCGGGTGATAGCCCTGAGAAATTCCGTGTATCAGGTCGTGGTGAACTTCACCTATCGGTACTGATTGAGACCATGCGCCGTGAAGGCTTCGAACTTGGCATCAGCCGTCCTGAAGTAATTCAGAAAGAGGTAGATGGCGAAATCCACGAACCTTACGAGATCGTTATGATCGACGTTGAAGAGCAGCACCAGGGCTCGATCATCGAAGAGCTAGGCATGCGTCGCGGTGACATGACGAATATGGAAGTTGACGGCAAAGGCCGCTGTCGCCTGACCTTTATGATCCCTTCTCGCGGTTTGATCGGCTTCCGTAGCCAATTCCTAACCATGACGTCTGGTACTGGTATCATGAACTCAATCTTTGACCACTACGGTGTGGTGAAAGAGGGTGAGACGGTGACTCGTAACAACGGCGTACTGGTTTCGATGGTTAACGGTAAAGTACTGGGCTACGCACTCTTCTCTCTTCAGGAGCGCGGTCGCCTCATGATCGGTCCAAACATTGAAGTGTACGAAGGCATGGTCATTGGTATCCATAGCCGCTCGAATGACCTAACGGTTAACCCAACCAAAGGTAAGCAGCTAACCAACGTCCGAGCCTCAGGTACTGATGAGAACATCGTGCTAACGCCACCTATCCGCTTTACTCTAGAGCAGGCTCTAGACTTCATTGAAGATGATGAGTTGGTTGAAGTAACACCTGAGAACATCCGTATTCGTAAGAAGTTCTTGAAAGAGCATGAGCGTAAACGCGCTAAGCGTTAATTAATTTGCAATAAATGCAAAACATAAAACGGTGCCAATGCAAATTGAGCACCGTTTTTTTATATTCAAACGAAATAAACGGAGTAAACTAAAGTCCAAGAAATCTTGAAGTGACAAACTAGGAACCACCTAATGACCAACAGCATTTTTTACCGGGTCAGCCCTATTCTTTTTTCAATTATTGGTATGGCGCTTAGCCACAACCTATTCTTTATCATCCTCCCTTTAAGAATGCAGTCGGCGGGCATTGAGTCTTCACAAGTCGGTATTGCTATGGGTATGTTTGCCGCCGGCTCTATCCTGGCAGGGATGTTTGGCGCCAAAGTCGTCAACCGCGTCGGTCATATCCGCGCCTTTGCAACAATGGCTGCAACACTGTCGATCGTCTCAATACTGCACACACTTCTTGAATCGTTCATCATCACTTCCCTGTTAAGGGTCGTTGCAGGCTTCTGCTTCATCACCAGTTTTATTACTCTGGAGAGCTGGCTTAATGTCACCAGTGATAGCAGCAACCGCGGTAAACTGTTCAGTGTCTACCAGATATTCTTTGCTGTCGGATTCGGTTCAGCACCTTTTGTGATGAACATTTTCGAAGAGAGTGATTTTAGACTGTTCGGTATTATCAGCGCCGTATTAGCGATCGCTCTGATTATTATGTCGATGTCACGCATGCCAGCACCCGAGCTACCTGGCCGAAGCCGCCCAATGTCATTTGGGCAACTATGGAAGGTCTCTCCATCAGGTACTCTATCTTGCCTGGTGGCCGGTTCTATTGGCTCCGCAAGCGTATCACTGATCGCTCTATACGCTTACGATCGAGGCTTTAGCGGCACACTACTATCAATCATTTTAGGCTCCTATTTGCTTGGGGGCCTCATGACACAATACCCAACTGGCTGGTTTGCGGATCGTTTCGATAAACGTACGGTGGGCGCTGTATTAATGATGATTGGTGTCGGTGCAAATGCCGTCATCATTATCGATTTTTACAGCGCTCTACCCACCTGGTTCGTCACCTTCTTCTTCCTACTGTCAGGGGGCGCTGGGGCCGCTATTTTCCCGCTAGCTGTGACACAGGTGTTCGACCACATCGACAGTAAAGAGGCGATGCCTGCAACCAGTATGATGCAAATTCTATTAGGCGTCGGTGGTGTCGTCGGCCCTATCGTGGCGGGCGCTATGATGGAGTGGTTTAGCTCTGTTTGGCTCTACTTCTACGTCATTTCACTGCATCTACTGCTGATGCTCTTCTTATTAGTGCGTAAGCTCTTCTTGCGAACCGAACGTCTAGAACCCGCTCAGCCCTACCAGTTCACAACCAACCCTGCATCCGTGCCTCCTCTTGAGGAGTACGTGGCTGCAGAGATTGCAGAGCCGGCGCTTAAACTGTTGATTGAGGCACTCAAACAGAACCCGAAAGATCCTCAGCACCTAATAAAAACTGCACTGGAATCTGCTCACCTAAAAGCAGAAGAGGTAGCATTACAGATGGTATTAAAGCTGCCCAAACGAGCGGGTGAGTTAACCGAACACTTAGTCACAATCTATCCAGAGAATCGACTAAAGGTAGCTAAGTCATTGACCGACTTCTTTGATCTGCATAAAACCCGTATCAATTACGCCATTGTGGGAGGGCTTAAAACGGATGCGAGCCCACAGGAGATATTTGAGATCGATCGATTAATTGAGCTGCGTAAGAAACGCCTAGAAGATGCGGGGTTACCAGTAGAATGAGAACACTCTACCCAGAAATAAGTGCCTACCACAGCGAGCAACTGGATGTAGGCAAAGGGCACAGCCTCTTTTTAGAGCTTTCAGGCAACCCCAATGGCGAGCCTATTCTGTTCGTCCACGGCGGGCCAGGCGGTGGTTGTTCGCCCGAGCATCGACGCTTTTTTAACCCAGAACATTACAAAATCATTCTATTTGATCAACGCGGCTGTGGGCGCTCGACGCCGCATGGCAGTTTAGAAAACAACACAACGGAACACTTAATCGCTGATATTGAAAAGATTCGTACCCATCTCGGCCTAGATAAGTGGGCACTATTTGGCGGTAGTTGGGGTTCTACGTTAAGCCTTGCCTACGCACAATCTCACCCAGAGCGAGTCAATGCACTGTTTCTAAGAGGTATATTCCTCTGTCGACCTAGAGATATTCAGTGGTTTTACCAAGAGGGAGCAAGCTATGTATTCCCTGACCATTGGGAATCATTTATAGCACCGATACCGGCCGATCAGAGAAACGACATGGTCAGCAGCTACTATAAAGTTCTGACCAGTGATAATGAACTAGAGCGTATGGCAGCAGCAAAGGCTTGGTCTATTTGGGAGGGACGCTGCTCCACATTAGATCCTAACCCTAGTTTGGTTGACCACTTTGGTGATCCTCATGTCGCATTAGCCATGGCGCGTATCGAAGCACACTATTTTGCCAACAACTCTTTTATGTCTGAAAACCAACTGCTCAATCACTGTGATCGCATCAAAAAGATACCGACCTGGATTGTTCATGGCCGATATGACATGGTTTGCCCTATTGAGCAGGCACACCTATTGGCTAAAGAACTGCCTCAAGCAAACTTTGATATCGTTCGTGATGCCGGACACTCAGCCTTTGAGCCGGGCATTACAGACCGTTTAATCCATGCCACCGATCAGTATCTGGAGTTAACCAGCTAATGAAAGGACTTATTCAACGAGTCAGCAGTGCTAGCGTTGTAGTAGACGGCAACTGCGTCGGTGAAATAGATCATGGGATACTTCTTTTACTCGGTGTAGAGAAAGAGGATGACCGATCAAAAGCCGATAAACTACTCGACAAGGTGATCAACTACCGCATCTTTAGCGATGAATCGGACAAGATGAACCTTAGCCTTAAAGATATCGAAGGCGAGTTACTGGTGGTCTCTCAATTTACTCTGGTAGCCGAAACCTCCAAGGGCAAACGACCGGGATTTTCAAAAGGGGCCTCACCAGCACTGGGTGAAGAGCTCTACAACTACTTCGTAGAAGCCGCTAACAAAACGGGGCTTAAAGTTGCGACCGGGAAGTTTGGTGCTGATATGAAAGTGTCACTGACCAATGATGGGCCGGTTACGTTTTGGTTGGAGAGTTAGGAGCCGTTGGAGCGGTCTTGCGAAGGCCGCGATGAATTTAGCAGAGATGTATTACGAAGTCCGACTGTAGGAGCGAACTGCCGCAAAGCGGCAAACCGCGATCACCGCGAAGCGGTGTATCAGTGATTATGGACTGGTGCCGGGTTTATCTGACGGAGTGCCGGTGACTGGCCTTCAGCCTGTCATCCGCCGTTGACGTTGGCAGAGATCTTTTACGAAGTCCGACTGTAGGAGCGAACTGCCGCGTAGCGGCAGACTGCGATCACCGCGAAGCGGTGTATCAATGATTATGGACTGGTGCCGGATTTATCTAACGGAGTGCCGGTGACTGGCCTTCAGCCTGTCATCCGCTATTGACGTCGGCAGAGATCTTTTTTAAAACCGTTGGAGCGGTCTTGCAAAGGCCGCGATGGATTTGGCAGAGATCCTTTACGAAGCTCTCAATGACCTACAATAGGTGCCGAGCGTTGCTCGTCATCGCTTCGCGACGCTTGCAGCGCCTCAAC
>NZ_WBYR01000012.1:0-67934 GCF_013283315.1 Marinobacterium sp. xm-g-59
CGGATAAGAGGATTTAATCTGCTGACCTTGGTGGTCAACAACGTACCGTTCAAGGACGGTGAGCAAGTACAGGATCAATCAGACAGGAATGCCGCCTGATGCCGTACACCAGATTTGACAATATCTCACCTCTGTAACAATGCCATCAAATTTACTGAGCAAGGCAGTGTCACCTTAAAAATAGATCTGCTAGACGATCGAGAAGCGGATATCAGTGTAGAAATCTCTGTATCGGATACTGGCCCAGGCATGGCCCAAAATGACATTGAACGTCTGGCCAAACCCTTTGTCCAACTGGACGACTCGCTCTCACGAAAAGGAACAGGTACGGGGCTCGGGCTCAGCATTGCCTCATCGTTAATCGAAAAAATGGGAGGGCGACTTCACATTGAGTCTACACTAGGTGAAGGCAGCCGATTCAGCTTTAGAATCTCTCTACCCAAAGAGAGAATACCGGTGCACCATCACCAGACACCCAATATAAATGAGCCTGAGGGCACAGCATCAGAACTGAACAACTTTGAGCAACGAGCAAAAGTGATCGTCGCAGAGGACAACCCGATCAACCGAATGGTCATCGATAAGCTACTGCAAAAATTGCCCATTGATCACCTGATTGTTGAAAACGGACAAGAGCTGGTCAATGAAGTTGAACGTCAGTCTTATGATCTGATCATTACCGACATCCAGATGCCTGTTATGGATGGTTTTGAAGCAGCTGCATTAATTCGGACCAAAGGATCAATGGATAGAGTCCCTATTATCGCTCTGACTGCGGCAGCCTTTGAGGATGACATTAAACGCATGCGACAGGCCGGTATGGACGACTACGTTGCCAAGCCGATCGACCAAGATAAGCTAAACTCAGTACTTGAGCTTCATCTAACTCGGGCCATCCGAGGCGAGTCAGTCTCCAATCAACTCGGGGAGAGTTAGCGAGCGAGTTCCAACAGAGAGCGTGTGTAAAGCACATGCTCTCTTGCCGCCTCCTCAGCAGCTAACCGATCCCCCTGTTCAAGAGCCGAGAATATCTGCTGATGCTGGGGATTAATCCGCTCAGGATATCGCCCATAACGTTTAAGTGTTAGATCTAAAGCCTTGTAAATAGAAGAGAAATAACGGTTGTAGAAGAGTTCACTTAAACTAGCGACTACTAAGTTGTGGCTGTATTTAGCGATCAGCATATGAAACTGAAGATCCGCTTTTGCCCGAATCAATGTCGTGTTCTTTTGACTCCGCAGCTGCATCATCTCGAACTCAGATCGAATGATTGCAATCTGCTTTTTCGAAGCGTTTTCAGCACAACATCCAGCGGCCACAGATTCAATAAAAGCTCTTAACTCAAGCACATCCCTAACGTCATTCAATGTCGGCTCCGCTTTCACCGGTAAATTAAGAACCACACTCTCTAAGGGGTTAACCAGACGAGTAAGACGTCCCTGCTGTTTAATGAGCAGACCGGCGGCAAGCAACTCTGACATAGCCTCCCTAATCGCACTTCGCGATACTGAAAAGTGAGCGGCCAACCTCGACTCAGACGGAAGGGTTTCACCTGCTCGAGTGGTATCCATCAATAGCGATAACAGAGAAGAAGTGATCGACATAACTGGTCTGACAAGTGGTGTTTATTTTCTGCAAGAGTACTCTGCAACAGGATAGAGTGCAAAAAAAGTTAAGGAGCCCTTCAATGAGTATCATTTGCGAACTATCTGATCTACGTCGTCTCTACCACAAACGTGTCCCTAAAATGTTCCAAGGCTACTGTGAGTCTGGATCATGGACGCAACAGACGTTGGCAATGAACGACTCTGACTTTAACAAAATTCTGTTCCGTCAACGGGTGGCGCGTGATCTTGCACCCCGCACTCTAGCGACTCAGATGGTAGGACAAGATGTCTCCATGCCGGTTGCGATGGCTCCGGTTGGACTTCTGGGTATGCAGCACGCTGATGGTGAGATCAAAGCGGCACAAGCTGCCGAGGCATTTGGTGTCCCTTTTACTCTGTCTACCATGAGCATCTGTTCTATTGAAAAGGTCGCTGAAGCAACCACCAAGCCTTTCTGGTTCCAGCTCTATGTTCAGAAAGATCGTGAATTCACTAAGAAGTTGATCGAACGCGCTAAAGCGGCAGGCTGTTCCGCTCTGGTCGTTACACTGGATCTGCAGATGATTGGTAAGCGCCACGCAGATCACCGCAACGGTATGACCGCACCACCCCGCCTGACTATCCCCAATATTTTAGATATTTCACGTCGTCCACGCTGGGCATTCGGCATGTTGGGGACTAAAAATCGTGAGTTTGGCAACATTCAAGGCTGTGCGACCGGCGTTGATGACATGAACGATCTTATGAAATGGACCGCTGGATCCTTTGATCCCAACCTAGATTGGGACGACTTGAAGTTCTTCCGTGAACTTTGGGATGGCCCTTTGATCATCAAAGGCATTCTAGAAGCTGAGGATGCGAAGAAATGTATCGAGCTAGGTGCCGACGCCATTGTCGTCTCAAACCACGGTGGCCGTCAGTTAGATGGTGCTCGCTCATCGATCAGTGTTCTCCCAGAGATTGTTGATGCTGTTGGTGATCAGATCGAGGTCTGGATGGATGGTGGCATCCGCTCTGGCCAAGATGTGATTCGTGCTCGCGCACTGGGTGCTAAAGGCGTGTTGGTCGGCCGTCCTATGGTCTATGGCCTAGGCGCTATGGGTAAAGCGGGTGTGACAAGAATGTTAGAGATTTTCCATGAGGAGGCTGAATTGACTATGGCCTTTATGGGACATCGTGACATTGCTTCTGTGTCTAAAGATGACATTGTCATCAAAGGCGAACTCTAAAAAGAGCGATCAATTGGTAAACCTAAAGAGTTAATCGATTGATCAATGCTCGTTTTATCTCTTCAAGAGGCGCTTGATCGCTTTTAGAAAAAGCCAATTGGTTAATGCTGTGAGCTAGCCAAGTCGCCTCTTGATCACCTTGCGCATCGGCCCAGTGTTGTAGGGTTTTATAACGCTCGCTACCCTCTGCCCCAGCACAACCACTCGCTAACACGAGTGATCTAAGCTGATCAGCCGTCGTTGCTGAGTAGATCGCACGTTTAAACGCCTGTACTCTTGCTCTTCTTTGCCTAAATGCTCCCGCTAAAAGAGTCACTTTAATGAGGATAGCGACAGCGATTATCGATAAGAGCACAATGGCGGTCATTGGCAATTTCCAGGGCGCTTTAAGCAGCAGATCAACTGTGTCTAATCGCCCCGTTAGTGTATTAAAGAAAGGGAGTTTTACTGTGACAATCTGGCCAAACGACCAGCGCTTATAGGGGACAAAAAATTCACCCTCAGAATCTATGATTTGATCTGTAGAAATAGCCATCGCTCTGGCTAGCGCACTTCTTACACCCCATAAGGTTTGCGCCGAAGACCCTGCAACCACCTGGACACTGATTCGCCAACCAAGCTCACCCTGCTGTACCTCAATATTCGGCTTGCCGATACTGATGCTGTTTGGCAGATAGCTTGGCAGAGGTAAGACTTCAATAACCTGAGCTGGTAGATAGAAAGTCCACCGGCCACGCCCTCGTTGGATAATGGGTGGTAACTCAATGAGGTAATTTCCAGACTGTTGGGCAGAGAAGCGCCAACACCGTTTTGCGATGAGCTGCTCCTCAAATAAACCTGTTCTGGATAGTGTCTGCACTGCAGAGATTCCCGGAATTTCCAGCGACTCAATCTTAATACGGTTGCGTTGCTCAGATAACGGCATACTCACACAACTCTCAATGGATTCGCCTTGCCAGATCTGTTCCGGCAGTGTGTCCCAGATAGGTGTAATGTCTACATTATTAACCACCGCAGGTGTCACCATCAGATTAAAACGCTGCGATTTAGCCCCACCCAATGCTAGGGGGCCCAAGGTTAGCAGACCTGATTGTCTTGGAAAGAGTGTAAGGCGCTGCTTTACTTCTACCTGCCCATCGGGCAATTCTCTCTCTTTACGATAACCTTTTTCTGTAAACACCTGAGTTTGCCAACGCTTAACATTCAACTCATCTGGCGAGGTGGGGCCAACATAGAGGATATTGACTATCACAGAGCGGCCCTGCTCGATCTGATCTTTTTCAGGCAGGATAGACAAGTTGGCCGCATGAAGCTGCCCGATGCTGAAGACGAGCATCAATAACAGTTTTACCACGGCCGTTCCCCCTCCACTTTGATAGGAGTTGGATCGATGCTATTAGGTAAATCTAACTCAAGGCGCATCACACGACTCAATAACTCTGCAGTCGTTCCGGAGTCGGTCGATTCAGTTCTGATCCAGCGTGGCTGGTACTCCAGCTCGCTCTGCCTGCCTAAATGCTGATCGATGGAGGCCATTAACAGGGGTTTGACCTGATCGGCCGATAGGTTAAGTATATTTTCCGGAAGCTCCTGACTGACACCAAGGTAGACACCTTCGGCCACCTGATCCAAAAGGTCGATCGGTAGGTTACCTGAAGCGTTATGCCAATCGGCTTTATCGGCACTCTTTTGAATATCCAATAACAGCTGCTTCATTGATGCTTCGAGTGAACGCGCAAAGGCTAGGTTCACCGCTATTTTTTTCGCATCCACCCCAAACTCTTCTGCCTCTTGGTAGAGCAACTTAGCTTGTGTGTATTCGCCTCGGTAGAAGTGAGTATTCGCCAGGTTAAACAGTGCAATCCCACGATCAATATTCGATTCAGAGGACCAGACAGCCGACGCAAAATTGAGCTGCGCGCACTCCCAATCTTGCTGACGATAGCAGGCTTCTGCTTGCTGAAACTGTGATTCATATTTCGAAGGTTCAATAAACTGCGGAACCACCCAATAGGTCAGCATCACTAACAGCAAAAGTAAGCCATAACCGAATAGCGCAGCTCGTTTTAGACTAACCATTCGACCACCTCGTTGGTGAACGATGAATGAGAACGACTATGAGCAGAAGTGCTATCAATAGCGGTATCGAAAACCACTCAGACCAGACAACTCGGGCGTAGTTCTCTGGAGTGATACGCCTAGACTCAATATTGAGCCACTTTAGCAAGGGCTGCCCTAACAAGGATTCCGGTGTCCTGTAGCTAAAATCAGGATGCAGTGACGCCAGCGATTTAAGAAAGGTGATGTTCATTTGAGTGTTTGCCGAAGGGTGACCGGGTACTTGAGTAGGCTCTCCACCGCCCAACCCGATTAGATTCAGTGTCATCGGCATAGAGGCATGCAGGGATACTAGAGCGGACTCTATGCTCTCGCTGTTTTCCAGAGCCACATCTCCATCCGTTAAAAGCACTATATGGCTTTTTGTATCAGGCCCCCTTGGCAGAGACCGAATGGCCGACAATGCCTCAACTAGGTTACTCCCAAGAGTGGGCAGATAAAACTCATCACCTTGAGCTAGAAAATGTTGGATTAGATGACTGTCCATGGTCGGTTTTAATAGCCAGTGTGCACTGCCAGAAAAAGCTAATAGACCTGTCTCAACGATCTGTACATCAGGGTCCAGCCAAGAGTTTGCCAGCTCGGTGGCTGCAGTTATGCGAGGCACCACACCCTGAAGACCTCGCGCATCTATCGCTCGCATGGAGTCTGAATAATCCAACAGGATAATGACTCGATCCTGCGCTGATGTAAGATCATTTGGTATGAATTGGGGGGTTCTAGGTCCCGCTAATGAGAGGATCAAAAGCGCCCAAACCGATGACAATAAGAGCGGCTTTAACCCCTCCTGTCCAGAGCGACTGGGTGGCTGAACCCAAGGGAGCAGCTCATCATCGACCAGCTGTGTCAGTCTCCTTTTTTCTCTAACAGTAGAGATAACGAGAATCGCCAATGGCAATAGCATTAGCCATAGCAGAAGAGGTTCGCGCCAATAAACCATCAGACGCTCCTCCTAACAAAGATCAGTATCAGCAGCGTGAGTCCAGACAGAATAAACCAGGGGTAGAGCGGCTCCACCAAGGGCAATGTATTAATCGATCGATTCTGAGTCGTCTGCTCACGTGAAATGGTTTGCAGAGCCTCTTCAAAAGCATCGATGTTCAGAGCGTGAAACATCTTGCCGGCGCCCGCTTTAGCCACTTCATCCAACAGAGCGAGGTCCACGGGATCATAGACAAATCCGGCACGCGCTTTCTGTTCCTGAGAGAGCTCAGTCGAGCCTATCGCAATGACATAGAGGGTATAGCCGGCATCAGCTAGGGCTTTCGCAGCGGCTTGTGGAGAGGTTTCACCCAACTGAATACCACTGTCGGTCACCATCACAACGACAGGATTAAGATCCGTTGGATAGTTGTCACTGACCAGCTTGAGTGACGCCGACATGTCGCTTAAACGCCCGCCGAGTGTCACCCTAATACGAGCAATGGCCTGTGTCACAGCGTCTCGATCATCGGTAAACGGCAACCAATGATAGGGAGGGTTACCCATAATACTTAGGCCAATACGATTACCCTGAAAGCTATTAACGAACTCTGATAAGAGCTCTTTGGTAAGGCTCATTCTTTCAATCGACTGTTGACCGTCAAAATAGTCTTTCAGCACCATCGTGATGTTAGTGTCCACCAATAGCACTAGGTCTACAGGATCTTTCTGATCTGGTAGCTCAATGGTGTCACGGTAGATAACGGGTTGCGCCAAAGCCAATACGAATAATGTCATCGACATCAACAATAGCCGTTCACGACGAGGCTGGTATTGCGATGCTTCCGGCTGTTCATTAGTCAGTTCGCCATAAAGAGGGTAACGAACTCTCTCTCTTTGCAGTAGGTCTGGCCAAGGCGCATCAGAGTCTCTTCGACGCCAAAAGAGAATCAAAATCAGAGGCGTTAGTAACAACCAAAGAGGTTGTAACATTCCCCAATCAGAGAACATGTCGCGCCCTCTTGATCAATGTTTGAACTTCATCAAGTGTCGGTTCAACAGGTTGAAACCGCAACCTGTTCAGTTCCTGTAGTAAGGCAGTGTCAATGACCATGATTCCCGCTAATTGATGACAGCCCTGACGCGGCGTCATTGATTGATTAGATAGTGCGCGCTGCAACTTTGCCAGCGGTGTAAAAAAGCGGTACCAAATTGCAATAAATAGGGTAAATAGTACTGTCAGAGAGAGTATAGCCGTCAGTGCCAGATTGGATGAGTGGTCAACCATTGGCAAAATATCGAACAGCCTTAACGGTGCTTCATTCATGATACTCACCACCTAACAGGCTCAGGGTAAACTGATCGAGCGAACTACAGACCTCAATCAGTGGGATGCCTGATTGTGACATTAGATCCTGAATCTCTAACAACCGATTCGAGTAGGCTTGATGAATACGAGCGATGGACTCTTGGTCATCGACACAGAACCTCTTAGGACCCCAGATCAAATCACGACCTAACAGCGCCTTTGGATCTCTCTCCATGGGGTCTGAAATGAGGAACGCGCTCAATGATCTCTTTTCTGATAGTTCAGTTAAAAGCGCTCGGTGATCTGAGTTCAACGATCTAAAATCTGAAATCAAAATGACTTTAGCACCGGTGGGTGTATCAGAAACAAGTTGCGTTAAAACAGCATCCCAGTTGATCGCTGAATTCTGCGAAGGCGGTGCAGGCGAGACCAAAGCCTCACAGAGAAGGTTGAGCCAGTCATCCCCCACCCTAGAGTCAAACACAGTGGCATTCTGCTCTAATAAAAACGCACCCAGTGCATAATCTTGCTGATGGTAAATACCTGCTAACCAGAGTGACAATCTAGCCGCTTGAGTGACTTTCAGACGCTTCTTTGTGCCAAACCGCATGGTTGAGTTGCGATCAACGACCAACTGAAGAGGTTGCTGAAATTCACTGCGGTAGGATCTAACTAACCTCTCTTGAGATCGAGCAGAGGCGCGCCAATCGATCTTTCGAGGGTCATCCCCAAACTGAAACACCCTTAGGTCATCAAATTCCGTACCACTGCCTAATAATGCTGCTTTATTAGCACCACTGTTTAGACGTTGATTAATCTGACCTACTACCTGTGAAGCCAAGGCAGCGCCAGAGGCAATCAGTTGTGCTATCTCATCAGGAGTCAGCAGTGGTTGGTCAACTAAGCTGTTCACAACAGACCTGTTAAACCGCGGGGAGCGTCTCTAAAAGACGATGAATCACTGCCTCTTCAGTTACCCCGTCGGCCTTAGCCGAGAAGCTGAGTACCAAGCGATGACGAAGTACATCAACGGCAAGCGCATGAATATCCTCAGGTAACACAAAATCACGCTGATTCAGTAGTGCTCTTGCGGTCGCCGCCTGAAGCAGAGCAATCGACGCGCGGGGCGACGCACCCGCTTTCACATAACCACACCACTCTGGGATGTATTGATTTAATCGACGAGTGGCAGAGACCAACTCTATCGCAAACCGCTCTACCCTTTCTTCAATAAAGACACTGTTTAACGTCTCTCTTAAGGCAAGAAGTTCACTGGGTGTCAGTAGGGCCTGCATGTCGGCCTCGACATGCCCCTCCTGGGCGGCACGAGCTCGACGAGTGATCTCGATCTCTTCATCGATGCTTGGGTAGTCCAATACGATCTTGAATAGGAAACGATCCAGTTGAGCTTCAGGCAGAGGGTAGGTACCCGATTGTTCTAGGGGGTTTTGAGTTGCCAACACCATAAAGACAGGAGGCAGAGGATAGGTTTTACCGGCCACCGTGATTTGATGCTCGGCCATGGCTTCCAACAGTGCAGATTGCACCTTAGGTGGCGCACGGTTGATCTCATCAGCCAGTAACACCTCATGAAACAGTGGTCCTTCGATAAAACGGAAGCTGCCACTATTGGCATCGAACACTTCACTGCCAGTCAAATCGGCTGGCATAAGATCCGGTGTAAATTGAACACGCTGAAAACGGGCATTCATTCCCGCGGCGAGAGAATGAACCAGAGTTGTCTTAGCTAGACCCGGTGGGCCTTCAAGGAGCACGTGCCCGCCACTGAGTAACGCAATAAGAAGACGATCGATCACAGACTCTTGGCCGACGATGATCTCTTCGATTTTAGACCTTAACTCATGCAGTGGTGTCAGCTCGCTCACGGTTCAAACCCCTTCGGTGAAGTAATGAACCATTGTAGCTAATTTAGTTATACCGTTATAGATCTTTGGCTTAAACAAAAAGAGCGCCCTAAGGCGCTCTTAACAACCATAGAATAGTTTATTTACTCTCTAATCGGTTTAGGCCCGCAAGAGCAGCAACACGGTAGGCTTCAGCCATGGTTGGGTAGTTGAAGGTGGTGTTTACAAAGTACTTCACAGTATTCGCTTCACCCTCTTGTGCCATGATCGCTTGACCGATGTGGATGATCTCGGATGCTTGGTCACCAAAGCAGTGGATACCCAGAATTTCCAGAGATTCACGGTGGAACAAGATTTTCAGCATACCAACGGGTTCACCGGAAATCTGAGCACGCGCAGTATCTTTAAAGAAGGCTTGACCCACTTCGTAGGGTACCGCTGCCGAGGTAAGCTCCTCTTCGGTTTTACCGATCGAGCTGATCTCTGGAATGGTATAGATACCTGAAGGCACTTCACTGACAAAACGGAAATCATCGGCATCCAACATATCTTCTGAAGCGGCACGCCCTTGATCAAGCGCTGCTGATGCCAGGCCAGGCCAGCCGATCACATCACCTACAGCGTAGATACCATCGACTTCCGTACGGTAGTGATCATCAACATCCAACTGTCCGCGACCGTTGGCTTTCAAACCGACCTTATCAAGATCAAGTTGTGCGGTATTGCCGGTACGACCGTTACACCATAGGAAGGCATCCGTACGAAGGACCTTACCAGACTTCATGGTGATTACGACACCGTTCTCTGTCCCTTCAATCTTGTCATACTCTTCGTTGTGACGAATCATGACGCCGTTGTTGCGTAGGTGGTAACTCAACGCATCAGAGATCTCGCCATCTAGAAAAGATAGAAGACGATCACGATTGTCGATCAAATCCACTTTCACCCCTAACCCACTGAAGATAGAGGCGTATTCACAACCGATAACACCGGCACCGTAGATCACCATATTGCGTGGTGTATGGCAGAGTTTAAGCACAGTGTCTGAGTTGTAGATACGTGGGTGGTTAAAATCAACATCCGGTGGACAGTATGGGCTGGAGCCCGTTGCGATGATGATGTTTTTCGCTTTGAGCGTATCAGCACTGCCGTTATTACCTTCAATACTGACTTCACTGTTTGAAACCAGCTTGGCTTCACCAAAGAAGAGATCAACACGATTGCGCGCATAGAAGTTAGTGCGTAGCATGACCTGATTAGAGATCACCTTCTCGGCACGACTTAACACTTTAGGAAATGAGAACCAGCGTGGTTCACCGATATCACGGAACATTGGGTTGGTGTTGAACTCGATGATCTGTTTAACGGAGTGACGCAGCGCTTTAGAAGGGATGGTACCTTTATGAGTACAGTTACCGCCGACTGTGGACTGCTCTTCGATCACCGCTACACGGCGACCTTTTTTAGCTGCATTCATTGCAGCACCCTCACCCGCAGGACCCGAGCCAATTACCACTACATCGTATTCGTAGGCTGCCATTTAGTACCTCAACTTTCCTTGTCGTTATCGTCGATCGATCTACTTAACTTCGTAAGCTAGATCGTCTTTATTAATCTCTTTCTTTTGGACCGCGTCTTGCTCGCCATCACAATCTTCGGGACGACCGCCACAGATATCACAAACGGTATCCATGCCGAGTGCACTCATGCCACCACAAGAGCCCTTAATTGGCTTATTCGAGAAGATCACGCCTACTGACATACCAACGATGACAACCAGTAGAACAATAAATGTAATGACCATAATTTCCATGGCTTACTCTCCTTCTTGAACAAAGGCTTCAAACTCTGCTGTTGCCTGTTCGATAAATGTATCACCCTGCTCTGACTTATATAAGAAGTAGGCTGCTATCCCCTCTTCTTTGGCGAACTCAAAGCCTCTGTTTTCGCCCATGACCATCAGGGTCGTTGCTAATGCATCCGCCTCAGCACAGGTCGGCGTTAATACGGTTACTGACGCTAAGCGGTGAGTAATCGGTTTACCCGTCTCAGGATTAATGGTGTGCGAAAAACGGACACCGCCTTCCTCAAAGTAGTTTCGGTAATCACCGGATGTAGCAATCGCCGTATCCTTAACATTAATGATTCGTCCGATACTGCGCTCCATCGATGCCGGTGACTCAATGGCAATGCGCCAGTGTGAACCATCTGGCTTCAAGCCTTTCGCTCGAAGCTCACCACCTATCTCAACCAAATAGTTGTGAATACCTTCGGCTTCGAGAATCTCAGCCAACTGATCGACACCATAGCCTTTAGCGATGGCAGAGAGATCAACATACTGCTGTCCTAATTTTCTCAGACGAGAGGGGTCTTTTAAAACCTCGACTTTTTGGTAACCAATACGCTCTTTCAATGAAGCGATCTCAGCCTCGGTGGGTGCCTTTTCGATGCGGCCATTAGGCCCAAAACCCCAAAGGTTAACCAGTGGACCTACTGTGACATCAAACGCCCCGCCCGAACGCTCACTGATCGCTAGTGACTGCTCTACAACCGCCGCTAGCGCATCGGAGACTTCCATCTCACTGCCCGCAGGAAGTTTGTTAAAGGTCGAGAGTTCACTATTAGGAATGTAGGTCGACATCTGCTGATTAACGGTTGCAAGAACCTTACCGGCACGATTGCGAATATCGTTGATTCGATCTTCATTAAGGTCAACCCAGCGCATACTGAAGGTAGTGCCCATGGTTTGACCATCAATGCCAACCACCTTCTCATTTTCAAAAAAGTTACAGCCCGTTAGAACAAAAACGGCCAGTAGCATAGCTACCGGCCATTTAATAAGGCTTTGAAAACCTGAAATCATCTATTAGCCACCGAAGTCGTCAAGCATGATGTTCTCACGTTCAACCCCTAGGTCGAGCAGCATGTCGATCACCGCTGCGTTCATCATTGGTGGCCCACACATGTAGTACTCACAATCCTCTGGTGCTTCGTGATCCTTCAGGTAGTTTTCTAGAAGGACATTATGAATGAAGCCTGTCAGACCATCCCAGTTATCTTCAGGAAGTGGATCAGAGAGCGCTAGGTGCCATTCGAAGTTTTCATTCTCTTCAGCCAACTTATCGAACTCTTCTGTGTAGAAAGCTTCACGAACAGAACGTGCGCCGTACCAGAAAGAGATCTTACGCTTAGAGTTTAGACGCTTAAGCTGATCGAAGATGTGTGAACGCATAGGTGCCATACCTGCACCACCGCCAATGAAGACCATCTCGTTTTCAGTATCACGAGCGAAGAACTCACCGAATGGGCCGTACACATCGATCGTATCACCTGGTTTTAGGTTAAACACGTAAGATGACATGATGCCCGGTGGCACATCGTCACGACCTGGAGGCGGTGTTGCAATACGGATATTGAACTTAACCACACCACGCTCTTCAGGGTAGTTTGCCATTGAATAAGCGCGGATCGTTGTTTCGTCTACTTTAGAGACGTAACGCCAGATATCGAACTTATCCCAATCTGGGTGGTACTCCTCTTCGATCAAGAAGTCTTTGTAGTTGACTGTATGAGGTGGACACTCAAGTTGAACGTAACCACCAGCACGGAAATCAACATTTTCACCCTCAGGAAGACGCAACGTCAGCTCTTTGATGAAAGTTGCAACGTTCGGGTTAGACTCGACCGTACAGGTCCACTTCTTAACGCCGAACACGTCATCTTCAACATGAATCTTCATGTCCTGCTTAACAGGCACCTGACAACTTAGACGCCAGCCCTCTTTCGCTTCACGCATTGTGAAGTGTGACTCTTCAGTCGGTAGCATTGAACCGCCACCCTCATGAACTTCACACTTACACTGGGCACAGGTACCGCCACCACCACAAGCCGATGCAAGGAACACGCCCTTATCTGCCAGTGTATTCAGCAACTTACCGCCTGCAGGGACAGTGATCGTTTTTTCAGGATCACCATTGATTTCAATTGTTACATTGCCGGAGCTAACCAGCTTAGCGCGGGCAGCCAAGATGACAGCAACAAGTGCTAACACCACGACTGTAAACATCACCACGCCTAGGATGATTTCTGCATTCATAGCTAATTCATTCCTCTCCTAGTAGACCAGTTACAGAGACACGCCAGAGAAAGACATAAAGCCTAGTGACATCAAACCAACAGTAATGAAGGTGATGCCAAGACCACGAAGACCCTCTGGGACATCTGAGTACTTCAGCTTCTCACGAATACCAGCCAACGCTGTAATCGCGAGCGCCCAACCGATACCTGCACTTGTGCCGTAGACAACACTCTCACCAAAGGTGTAGTCACGCTCAACCATGAACAATGCCGCACCCATGATTGCACAGTTAACGGTAATCAGTGGTAGGAAGACACCCAGCGCGTTGTAAAGCGCTGGAACGAATTTATCTAGGAACATCTCTAGAATTTGTACAAGGGCAGCGATAACGCCGATGTAAGAGATGTAGCCTAGGAAGCTAAGATCAACCTCTGGGTAACCTGCCCAAGCCAACGCGCCTTCACGTAAAAGGTTGTTGTAGATTAGGTTATTGACGGGAGTCGTGATCGACAATACGACGATGACAGCTACACCCAGACCAAAAGAGGTTTGAACCTTTTTAGAGATCGCCAAGAAGGTACACATTCCCAAGAAGAATGCGAGCGCCATGTTCTCAACGAAGATCGCCTTTACGGCAAGACTGATCATCTGTTCCATTAGTGAGAACCTCCTTTAGTGTTAGCCGCCATCTCAAAATCTGGCGCCTCTACCTGTTTTGGATCCCATGAACGGATGATCCAGATGAAGATACCGATCAGGAAGAAAGCACTTGGAGGAAGCAACAACAGACCGTTGCTCTGGTACCAACCACCGTTAGTCACTAGCGGAAGAATTTCGATACCGAACAGTGACCCTGCACCAAGAAGTTCGCGGAAGAAGCCGACAAACATCAGTACTGCACCGTAACCAAGACCGTTACCAATACCATCTAGGAAGCTTGGCAGTGGTGGGTTCTTCATAGCAAATGCTTCTGCACGACCCATAACGATACAGTTAGTAATGATCAGACCTACGAACACCGAAAGCTGCTTAGAAATATCGTAAGCGAAGGCTTTGAGGAACTGGTCAACGACGATTACCAATGATGCAATGATGGTCATCTGCACGATGATACGAATGTTGCCAGGTATATGGTTACGAATGATCGAAACAAACATGTTTGAAAACGCTGTAACCACGATAACAGCCAATGACATAACCAATGCCGTTGACATGTTTGACGTCACTGCCAGTGCAGAACATACACCCAATATTTGCAGTGCAATTGGGTTGTCCTTAAATATAGGGGTCGTCAAGATCTCTTTTGACTTAGCCATGATTAAGCATCTCCTGCACGAAGGTTAGCCAAGAACGGAGCGTAGCCGTTTTTGCCCATCCAGAATTGAACAAGGTTAGTGACACCGTTAGCAGTTAACGTTGCACCTGATAGACCATCAACTTTGTACTCAGCGTTTACCGTTGAAGAATCAACCTTACCTTTGATTAGCTGAAGCTCAGGCTTCTGCATATCGTCAGCATAGACTTTCTTACCGGGCCAAACGGCTTTCCAAGCTGGGTTATCGACCTCACCACCAAGACCCGGAGTCTCTGCGTGTGAGTAGAAACCTAAACCAACAACGGTATTTAGATCGCCTTCAAGTGCTAGGAAGCCATAAAGTGTCGACCACAGACCGTAACCGTGAACAGGTAGAATGATCTTATCCATACCACCGTTACTGCCCTCTACAACGTAGACCGGCATGTAGTTAGGCTGACGCTTAATCGACGCTTTATCGTCTTCACGTGGAAGTGCTTTCGATAGCGCTGGATCTTTTGCAGCTTTCTGAATATCAAACTTGGCGCCATCTACTGCATCAGTAAATTTGCCTGTTTCAAGATCAACCACTTTAGTTGTGATCTGTGCGAACAGTTCATCAACCGATTTACCGGGTTGAAGAAGACCGGCTGCCGCAAGAATATTGGTCTTACGGTCAAGATCTTTATTGGCAACCTGTTTTGGTTTAAGGATGACAGCCGCTGCTGACACCACAACCGAACAGATTACACATAGCAGAACAGTAACCGTGACTGTTTTACTAATTGTATCGTTATTAGCCGACATTACGTGCGATCCTCCGTTTGATGTTCGCTTGCACCACGAAGTTGTCGATGAGCGGTGCAAAGAGGTTCGCGAATAGGATCGCGAGCATCATACCTTCTGGGAATGCTGGGTTAACCACGCGGATAAGAACAACCATCACGCCGATTAGAGCACCAAAAACCCACTTACCTTTATCCGTCATTGAGCCAGAAACTGGGTCGGTCGCCATAAAGAACATACCGAACGCGAATCCACCCATAACAAGATGCCAGTAGAAAGGAACGCTGAACATTGGATTGGTTTCAGAACCGATCGCATTGAACAGTAACGTGGTCGCAACCATGCCGAGGAAAACACCGGCAACAATTCGCCACGCGGCAACACGAGCAAACAGCAACACTGCACCACCAATCATGATCGCCAATGTTGAGGTTTCACCCACTGAACCTTGAATCGAGCCTAGGAAAGCATCCATCCAAGTCACGTTTGCAGCAAGAACGCCCTCGATACCACCTGCAGCGGCTAGACCAAGCGGTGTTGCACCTGAGAAGCCATCAACTGCGGTCCAGATCGCATCACCTGACATCTGTGCTGGGTAAGCAAAGAATAGGAATGCACGGCCTGTCAGTGCTGGGTTAAGGAAGTTTTTACCAGTACCACCGAACACCTCTTTACCGATAACAACACCAAAGCTGATGCCCAGTGCGACCTGCCATAGCGGAACAGTCGGAGGAAGAATCAGTGAGAAAAGGATCGAAGTTACGAAGAAACCTTCGTTCACTTCATGGCCACGCTTCATTGCAAATAGGACTTCCCAGAAGCCACCTACAATAAAGGTCGTTGCATAGATGGGTAGCCAGTACATGGCACCATGTAGGATGTTATCCCAGGCGCTTGTTGCGTCGTAACCTGCAAGAGCAGAAATTACAGCACCCCGCCAGCCTTCCGCTTCGGTCAGGCCAAGCACTTCCATTGCGCTGTTTGCTTGGAAGCCAACATTGTACAGGCCAGCAAATACCGCAGGGAAGGTACACATCCAAACCAGGATCATCATACGTTTTAGGTCAACCGCATCACGAACGTGTGAGGCTGTCTTAGTCACGGCACCTGGCGTGTAGAAAATGGTATCTACCGCTTCGTAGAGTGCGTACCAGTTCTCGTACTTACCACCTTTGTGGAAGTGAGGTTCTAAAGAATCAAAAAAACCACGTAAGCTCATAATCTTCTCCTCCTTAGGCTTCTTTCTCTATACGAGAAAGGTTGTCACGAAGGATCTCGCCGTACTCATATTTACCTGGGCAGGCAAAAGTACAGAGCGCCAGATCTTCCTCTTCCAGCTCAAGACAACCAAGGTCCATAGCAACAGCGATATCGCCGACAACCAGTGAACGAAGCAGTTGAGTTGGAAGAATATCTAGGGGCATCAAACGTTCAAACTGACCAGTAGGAACCATGGCACGTTCTGAACCGTTTGTTGTTGTAGTAAAGGCAAACTTTTTACCCGGCTTGAACATAGATACAAACATGTTCATCACAGAGAATTTCTCTGTGCCTGGTGCTACCCAACCCATGAATTCACGTTCTGTGCCTTCACGAAGAACGCTTACCTGGTTGGCGTAACGCGCAAGGTAAGCGGTTGGACCAGACGCTTTAGCACCATTCCAAACAGAGCCATTGATCACACGGTTATCGCCAGCTTTAAGCTGACCAGCCGTCAACTCATCAAGTGACGCACCAACACGTGTTTTAAGCAGCGTAGGCACCTCAACTTGGGGACCCGCTAAAGATAGGTAACGCTCAGTGCTCAAACGACCCGTTGTAAATAACTTACCGATCGCGATCACATCTTGGTAACCCAAGTACCATACCTGCTTGTTACGGTGAACAGGATCAAGGAAGTGAATGTGTGTACCTACGTTGCCGGCAGGGTGAGTACCTTCAAAGGTTTCTGTTGTAACACCAGATACGGAAGGTAGCTCTGTACCTGGAGCTGCACAGAGATAAACGTTGTTGGCTTGGATGCGAGTCAGAACGGTTAGACCCTGTTCAAACGCCTCTTTTTCGGCACTTAGAACAACGCTAGGGTCCATCGCTAATGGATTGGTGTCCATCGCAGTCACAAAGATCGAACTTGGTACCGCATCGACTGCTGGTACCTTACCGAAAGGACGAGTTCTTAGAGAAGCCCACAACCCTGAAGCAATTAGGTTTTCACGAACCTGAGACTCTTCCAAAGAGGCAAGCTCAGAAGCTGCGTAACTAGAAAACTCAACTGCGTCTTCGTCTGAATCCAATTCAATGACGACTGACTGTAGCACTCGACGTTCACCGCGATTAATCGCAGTAACAACCCCTGCACCAGGAGCTGTGAATTGAACGCCATCATTCTTCTTATCAGTAAAGATCACCTGACCGAGTTTTACTCGATCCCCTTCCCGAACCATCATTGTTGGTTTTAGACCAACGTAATCGGCTCCTAGAAGCGCCACAGTTTTAACATCAGCTGAAGGGGATACCTTCTGTTCTGGTGCACCTGTGATAGGCAGATCTAGACCCTTTCTGATCTTGATCATTCGCTTTATTCCAATCCGCTAAAAATTTTTAAAGCCTCGTACTGAAACCATCTCGCTCTTTTGAAGCTCAATCGTACAGACGGACCTTTCCCAAAATCGCGCAAATTATACCTGACAGAGGTTTATTGCCGCTACAGAGGGAGAGGGGCTTTCAGTGATTATGTAGTTAATTTACAGGACAAACAGCTAACTAATTTTGAATAAACAGTTAACGGTTTGTTATATAGATGCTTTTTAAAACCGAAGGCGGGGGTGTTTATGACGGACAGGAATAACCTGTCCGGTTATGTGGAATTATACTACCAACATTAATAAAGGTAGGGACTCCATGCAGGAGCGCGAACATCACCACGAGTATTCGGCATTCTAAATCGTACCTGACCATCCAAAGAGACTGCTGATAGCACACCTTGATTACCCTCTTGCGTTGCATAAAGGACTACGCTTGCATTAGGCGCAATGGTGGGAGACTCTTCCAAACCGGTCTCTGTCAGAATATCGAGTCGATCAGTCTTTAGATCCAATACCGCAACAGAGAAGCGATTACCTGACCCACCTGAGCGGTGAATCAACGCTAGGAAGCGACCGTCAGGGGTCATGCTGGCACGGGCGTTGTAGTTTCCTTCGTAGGTTACTCGAGTCATTTGACGTGTCGCCAAGAATAGACGATAGATCTGTGGCGACCCTCCTCGGTCAGAGGTGAAGAAGAGCGACTCACCATCGGGCGCCCAGCTTGGCTCGGTATCGATCCCATAGTGATTAGTCACTCGTTGCAACTGACCCGAGGTCACATCCAACACATAGATCTCGGCATTACCGTCTTTAGAGAGCACCAGTGCTAGCTTATTGCCATCAGGTGACCAAGCCGGCGCACCATTCAAGCCGGAGAATGATTGGATTCGTTCGCGTTTCCCGGTTGCCAGGTACTGAACATAGATTGATGGACGACCCGTTTCAAACGAAACGTAAGCGATCTTCTTGCCATCCGCGGACCAGCTCGGTGACATGATCGGTTCGCGTGACTCTAAAATTACACGCGGACGGTTGCCATCCCAGTCAGCCATCTCAAGACGGTAGCGAGAGGTTTGACTGGTCAACTGTTCAGCGGTGACGTAGACGATGCGAGTTGAAAAAGCACCACGATTGCCTGTCAGTGCCTGATAGATCTGATCCGCAATAAAGTGAGCCGCATCTCTAAGTTGGTTAATGTCACTCTCTAAAGGCTGGATCATGATGTTCTCCTCTTTAAGAACATCATAAAGTTCATAGCGAAGGCTGACGCGTGTCGCGGAGATCGGCTCGATTTTACCGACCACAAGGAAGTCACTCTTCGTCATTCGCCAATCACGGAAGAAGACCTGGCTGCGCTCAGAAGGCAGGCTTAACATCGCTGATCTTGGTAAAGTAGTGAATAGACCTGAACGTGATAGATCTTGATCGACAATCTGCGCCACATCTTCTGGGAGCGCACCCTGCCCTGTCCACTTAAAAGGGACAACCGCTACCGGTGTTGGCTCAGAAAGACCCTGTGTCACTTCGACAACCAATTCAGCTTTAACGATTAGTGGCGCCCACAACAGAACAAATATCAGGCTTTTAAATTGGTTAAGATTTACCATCTCAATCCCTCAGGTCTAAATTCAATTAACACTCTACGCAAATTACGCTCAAACGTAATCGGGTCGACGCTTGCAATCAACTCATACTGCCCTACACGCTCAATCGCCTGAAGTACTGATCGATCGTAAGCCATGTCACCACTGCTTTTAATAATCTCTGCCAGATCCACTTCACCCGATGGGAAGAAGTGAATCCGCACGGTCGCTGTCATCCCGTTACGTGCTGTAGAGGGCAGACGCCAGTTATCTTCTGTTAGCGTTCGAATGTAGGCACCTACATCAGCGACCGTTTGTGCTGCTCTTTCAGCTGCTGCGGCACGCTGCCTTGCCAGCTCTTCGCGACGTTTTGCTTCAGCCTGCTCCTGGGCTTTACGCTCTGCATCCGCTTTTCGTTTGGCCTCTTCTGCAGCTTTGCGTTTAGCCTCTTCCGCTTGACGCTTCTTAGCTTCCGCCTTTTTCTTAGCCTCTTCAGCGGCTTTTAATTTGGCTTTTTTAGCCTCTGCATCAGCTTTTTTCTTAGCCGCTTCAGCTTTTTTACGCTCTGCAGCTTTACGTTCAGCCTCTGCTCTCTTTTTCTCTTCAGCCGCTTTTTTGCGCTTAGCGTCATCGGCTTTTTTCTTATCAGCGGCTTTTTTAGCATCCGCTTTACGTTTAGCGTCCGCTGCTTTCTTGCGCTTTGCCTCATCGGCTTTGGCTTTCTTGGCTCGTTCCGCGGCTTTTTTCTTCGCAGCCTCTGCAGCTGCTTTATCTTTCATCAATTTCTCTTCAGCGGCTTTCTTTTCAGCCAGAGCCGAAAGATCGACCATTCGAGCCTCGATATGTCGCGGCTGCGCTTTACGATCCACCTCTTGACCGATCCAAACCCCTGAAATAACCACCAACACCAGTGCATGAACCAGTGCAGCAAAAAGGGTTGGCAGAAGATAACTACGATCGAACAAGGATCTACTCCGTCACCAAACCGACTCGTTCAGCTCCAGCACCCTGTAACAGCACCATTAACTGAACCACCTGATCATAGCTCGCTTGACGATCACCTCGAACCAACATCATTTTTCCAGGGTTAACCGAGAGTATCTGCCTGATCTGACCCGCTATCTGTTCGGCACTTTTAGGAACCGTCTCATCTTCACCCAAATTGATGTAGTAAAGTCCTTCTGCATCAACCGTCACGATCAATGGCTCTTCATCTTGAGTCTCTACAGGCTCAGAGGAGGCTTTCGGGAGTTCCACATCAACGCCTTGAGTCAACATAGGAGCTGTCACCATAAAGATAATCAGCAGAACCAAGGTCACATCGATATAGGGTACGACGTTAATCTCTGCATTCAATTTGCGCTTTGTGCGCTGACGCCTAATCATCTTTTACCCTTAACGAGCATGAACGCGACGGTAAAGAATGCTAGAGAACTCATCGGCAAAGGTTTCGTAACTGTTCAACAGAGAATCCACCGATGCTGAGTAACGGTTGTAGGCCACCACGGCCGGAATCGCAGCAAACAGACCTATAGCCGTCGCGACCAAGGCTTCTGAAATACCCGGCGCTACCGAGGCAAGGGTCGCCTGCTGAACGTTAGCCAGACCACGAAACGCATTCATGATACCCCACACGGTTCCAAACAGACCGACATAGGGGCTGGTAGAACCCACCGTTGCAAGGAAAGGAAGGTGCGCTTCGAGCTTCTCCTCTTCACGTGCCATTGCGACACGCATGGCTCGCTGCACACCGTTCATCACCATATCCGGATCAGCATTTGACTGCTGTGTCAGACGTGTAAATTCTTTGAGTCCAGCACGGAAAATATTTTCAGCTCCGCTCTCTGAATTAGGTTCAGCATTGGCTTCGCGGTAGAGCTGACCTAAATCAGCACCCGACCAAAAACGCTCTTCAAATGCTTTAAACGCTTTTTGTGCACCGCTAATGACGCGGCGACGTTGAAAGATAACAACCCAAGATAAAAACGAAGCCGCCAAAAGCGACAACATAACTAACTGGACGACGAAACTCGCACCAAATACGAGACTCCAAATCGACAGCTGATCTTCCACACTCAACTCCTGTTAATCCCAAGCTTCCGGATGCGCTTGGGTGATTGATGTAATTAACTCTTTTGGCCAGCGTTTCGGACGCATGGCTCCAGTGACGGATATCACTTCAACTTCTGCTTGGCAGAGGACTCTATCAGATCCCTCCTTAACAACAGCTTGCAGAAATTTAACACGTGCACCTTGCGGTTTTTTGACGGTTGTTCTGACAATTAACGAATCATCAAGCCTAGCCGGCGCTAAATATTGCGCCTCCACCGAACCAACCACAAAAATCAAATTTTGCTGTGACAGTTCGTGCTGCGACCAACCCGCCGAACGCAACAACTCCGTCCGAGCACGCTCCATAAATTTTAGATAATTAACGTAGTAAACAATACCGCCAAAATCGGTATCTTCTATGTAGACTCTGACAGGCCACTGAAACGCCATAATAAACTAGTTTCCTTCAGGCTTATCGACACCAAAGTATCGGTAAGCATGGTCGGTTAGCACCCGCCCTCTTGGCGTGCGCATGACAAAACCTTGCTGAATCAAATAGGGCTCGAGAACGTCTTCGATGGTGTCACGCTCTTCGCTAATGGCTGCCGCAAGACTGTCCACACCAACAGGACCACCACCAAACTTTTCGAGCATGGCGAGCAGCATTCGACGGTCCATGTGATCAAAACCATGTTGATCGACATTGAGCATATTCAATGCCAGATCAGCCATCTCTTCGGTGATACGCCCATCCCCTTTCACTTCAGAGAAGTCACGTGCACGGCGCAGGAGCCGGTTGGCAATACGAGGAGTACCGCGAGAACGACGTGCAATCTCGTGCGCACCACCCTCATCGATTTCAGAACCACTTAAACGTGCCGTTCGCATGACAATATTGGTCAGATCGGCAATCGAATAGAACTCTAACCGCTGCACAATACCGAAACGATCACGCAGTGGTGACGTCAATAAGCCGGCACGTGTCGTAGCACCGACTAACGTAAAGGGGGGCAGTTCCAGTTTGATCGATCGTGCAGCTGGGCCTTCACCGATCATGATATCGAGCTGGTAGTCCTCCATCGCGGGATAGAGTACCTCTTCGACACTGGCACTGAGTCGATGAATCTCGTCTATGAAGAGCACATCTCCCGGCTCAAGATTGGTCAGAAGAGCTGCAATATCACCCGCTTTCTCTAAAACAGGGCCAGAGGTGGTTTTAATTTCACTGCCCATCTCATTGGCAATAATATTGGCCAGTGTGGTTTTACCCAATCCTGGCGGGCCAAAGATCAGAGTATGATCCAGTGCTTCATTACGCTTGCGAGCGGCATGGATGAAGATCTCCATCTGCTCTCGAACTTGCGGCTGACCTTCATAGTCTTGAAGTGTCTTAGGGCGAACCGCGCGATCATGCACCTCTTCATTGGGTGTCTTAACCGGCGATATAAAACGATCAGGTTCAATCTGCATCTTAGCTTGCCACCATCATCTTAAGTGCCTGACGAATCAACGATTCTGTATCGGCCGTCTCACCCAATTCGGTGACCGCTTTTTCAATCGCCTTAGTTGCTTGCAGCGGTTTATAACCCAATGCGACCAGTGCCGTCTCTGCATCTGCTCTGTAATCGACGGTAGGCTTCGCATCCACGATGGGCATTGCAAAATCACTCAGTTCCGCTTCAACACGGGTCGGTAGCTCAAGTCGATCCAGCTTATCCTTCATCTCGATGATTAAACGCTCAGCGGTTTTTTTACCGACACCCGGCAGACGTACCAGGGCTGTACTGTCCTCATGCTGAACCGTTCGAATGAACTCTTGGACGGAGATACCCGAAAGAATGGTCAACGCCAACTTAGGCCCCACCCCATTCACCTTGATCAGGGTTCGAAACAGAGTGCGTTCGTTTTTGTCGGCAAATCCATAAAGAAGCTGTGCATCTTCACGCACAACGAAGTGTGTATACAGCGTTACAAAGGTGCCGACATCCGGCAATTTGTAGAAGGTATTCATGGACGCTTCCAGTTCATAACCGACACCGGAAACATCTATCAGCAACTCTGGAGGTGACTTCTCTACCAATTCACCTGTTAAACGACCTATCACAATCTGACCTCAATAAAGTAACGCATTGATATTATTCGAAAGCATCTACAATCTCCATCGCCCTTTTACTGAACGACGAGTTCCCGCTGTCGCTATTAAGCCTTGACGGGTATAGGCATGACAAAGTGCGATGGCCAACCCATCAGCCGCATCGATCTGTGGCAACCCCGGAAGTGACAAAATACGTTGCACCATCATCTGGACCTGCCCCTTATCCGCAGCGCCAGTTCCAGCTACTGCCTGCTTCACCAGGCGTGCCGCATATTCATGAACCTCTACGCCTCGATTGACGGCCGCTACGATAGCTGCCCCTCTAGCCTGCCCGAGCTTAAGCGCAGAGTCAGCGTTACGAGACATAAAGACCTGCTCTATCGCACACTCTTGAGGCTGGTAGCGCTCAATCAGTTCAGAGACACCGCTAAAGACTTGGTTTAACTTATCAGGAAGGGTCGCATCTGCGATTTTGATACAACCACTGGCAACGTACTCAGCCTTATTACCCTGAGCATTGATGATGCCGTATCCGGTAATTCTTGAACCTGGGTCGATTCCCAATATCAGCATCGGTCGCCTGTCGTAGAGATTGTTTTAATGCTGTATATACTAACAGTAGTTGTGATTGAGACCAATACCTTAAACAGACAGCGGTTGACAGGCTAAAGCCAGTCACCGGAGCATTAAATTCGATTAGCAAGTCCAATCGATCGCGGTTTGGCGCGGGGCGCCAATACGCTCCTATAGTAGGACTTTGCAACGATCTCTCTGCGTAGCTCGACTGTAGGAGCGAATTTGAGCGCAGCGAAAAACCGCGATCAACTCGCATCTGCGAGTTGTAAGTCTTTCAGCATTTTCCAGAGACACAAAAAAACCGGCTTACTGCCGGTTTTTTTTAATCAAACACTCGATTAAGGTGTTTTACGCAACTTGATGTTTAGGTCACGCAGTTGAGCCGCGCTCACTTCACCCGGTGCTTCAGTCATTGGACAAGCCGCTGACTGAGTTTTAGGGAAGGCGATCACTTCACGAATCGAAGTAGAACCCGTCATCAGCATAATCAGACGGTCAAGACCAAATGCCAGACCCGCGTGTGGTGGCGCACCAAACTTAAGCGCGTTCAATAGGAATCCAAACTTCTCGTCCGCCTCTTCATCACTGATACCCAGTACTTTGAAGACCGCTTTCTGCATCTCTTGATCGTGGATACGAACCGAACCACCACCAAGCTCACAACCGTTAAGAACCATGTCGTAGGCACGTGACAGCTGACCTTCAGGCTGAGCAATCAACTCTTCTGGTGAACAGCTCGGTGCTGTGAATGGGTGGTGAAGCGCTGTCATGCTGCCATCGGAGTTCTCTTCGAACATTGGGAAGTCGACAACCCATAGTGGCGCCCACTCACGCTCAAGCATGTTAAGGTCTTCACCCACTTTGATACGCAGCGCACCCAAGGCTTCGTTAACGATGTTGGCTTTATCCGCACCGAAGAAGACAAGATCACCATCTTTCGCTTCAAGGCGCTCCATAATCTGCAGCGCAATCTCTGCACCCAAGAACTTAACAATTGGAGACTGAAGGCCTTCAGCGCCAGCCGCTAGATCATTCACTTTGATCCACGCCAAACCTTTCGCACCGTAGATTGATACATACTTAGTGTACTCATCAATCTGCTTACGAGTCAGCTCAGAACCGCCCGGTACTTTAAGAGCCGCGACGCGACCTTTTGGATCCGTTGCTGGGCCAGCAAACACTTTAAAGTCGACACTTGCGACCAGATCTGCAACATCAACCAGCTCCATAGGAATGCGCAGATCTGGCTTATCAGAACCAAAACGCTGCATCGCCTCAGAGTATGGCATGTGCGGGAACTCGCCTAGATCGATGTTCAATTGATCTTTGAACAGGCCACGGATCATGTTTTCAGTGATTGCCATCACCTCGTGTTCATCAAGGAACGAGGTCTCGATATCGATCTGAGTGAACTCTGGCTGACGATCCGCACGCAAATCTTCGTCACGGAAACACTTAGCAATTTGGTAGTAGCGATCAAAGCCAGAGACCATAAGGAGCTGTTTAAATAGCTGTGGTGACTGAGGCAGTGCAAAGAAGCTACCTTCATGAGTACGGCTTGGAACTAGGTAGTCACGAGCACCCTCTGGGGTGGCACGAGTCAGGATCGGCGTTTCGATATCTAGGAAACCTTGATCTTCAAGGTAAGCACGAACCTGGTGAGTCACTTTAGAGCGGAAACGAAGCTTCTCTTGAATCTCTGGACGGCGGAGATCGACGTAGCGGTGACGAAGACGAACATCTTCACCCACTTGCTGGTGCTCATCCAACTGAAAAGGAGGAGTTTCAGCCTTGTTCAGGATGATCAGCTCTTTACCCAGCACCTCGATAGCACCCGTTGGCATATCCGGGTTGGTAGTACCCTCTGGCCGAGCACGAACAAGGCCTTTAACCTCAACTACGAACTCGTTACGGCAGCTATCCGCCAACGCGAAACTCTCTTCGCGATCTGGATCAAACACAACCTGTGTCAAACCCTCACGATCACGAAGATCTAGGAAGATTACGCCACCGTGGTCACGACGACGGTGCACCCAACCTGCCAGGGTAATTTCTTGTCCAATATGTTCTTCACGAAGATCGCCGCAATAGTGGCTGCGCATAACTCTGCTGTCCTATCTACTAAAACCCGCTGAAACGAGTATTAACTAAAATGGTTAGGCCTATGGCCGAAAGGCGGGAATTATACCTGAATTAACAGGCTATTACAGGGCAATTTTTGGTATTTCAAAGAGTATCTTGTGGATTCTAGAGCGGGTGACAGGCTTAAGGCCTGTCACCTTTGGGACGTCAAACTATCTACGAAGAGCGGTAACTGGTTTTCAACCTGTCAAACGCTGATTATACCGCTCTAAACTCAACTTCACCGGTTAACAAGGCATCCAAACGCTCTTTGACAGAGGCTAGCTCATCTGAGCTGTAAGGCTGTGCTGGCACTTTCCCCCAGACTGGTCCTGGCCAAGCAGGATCACTCTCTAACCGGGCGATAACATGTATATGCAATTGGGAAACCATGTTACCTAGATTCGCAACATTCATCTTTTTGGCCGCGAAGATATCGGATAACGCTTGAGCCAGTGCACTGGTCTCCAGCAGCATCTGCTGTTGATCCTCTGCACTGAGATGGTAGATCTCTGTCATACCCGCACGACGAGGTACAAGAATCAGCCAAGGATATTGGCTATCATTCATCAGCAAAACCGAAGAGAGCGGGAAATCACCCAACTTAATCGTATCCGCAGCAAGTTGAGCATCTAACTGAAATTCGAGTTCTAGTTCATCCATTTCTATATACTCCTCGTAACGACCTAACCTTTTCTTAAATATAGACCAAGCAGATGGAAATTAGGACTCATCAATCCATTAATAGTATTGATAAGCATCGTTGGAATGAACTTAAGGATTCCGACTATCCCTTTCTGCGTCATGAATTCTTGGCCGCGATGGAACATTCAGGGTCTGTTTCGACGGAACAGGGTTGGCAACCCTGTCACTTAGAATTAATTGAGGAGGGTGAGACGATTATCTATCTCCCTCTCTATATTAAATACCACTCTTGGGGTGAGTATGTTTTTGATCAGAGTTGGGCAAACGCTTTCCATCAATCCGGCTTAAACTACTATCCAAAGCTTCTAAGCGCAGTCCCTTTTACGCCATCAACCGGCCCGAGATGGGTAGGTAAACTGAAAGCTGAAGAGTCTCTACAGAGAATATCCCAAGCGATTAAAACCTTTGCTAGCGAGTACAAATTAGAAAGCTGGCACCTTCTCTTTCCAAACGACTCATCGATAAAAAGCGCTCTGCCTAGGGATTTGTTAATCAGAAGCGGACTGCAGTATCAGTGGTTTAATAGAGATTATCGTGACTTTAACCACTTCCTAGAAGGGCTCACTTCTCGAAAACGCAAAGAGCTGCGTAAAGAGCGCGAAAAAACCGAGGCGTTTAAATTCATTCACCTCTCAGGTTCAGATATTACCCAAGATCAACTTCAGCAGTTTTACGAACTCTACTCACTCACCTACCTTAAACGGGGACGTGAGCCCTACCTAAATGAGAGTTTCTTTACCGAATTAGTGCACACCATGCCCGAGCAGATGCTGTTTGTCTTTGCACAACTTGACGGAAAAATCGTTGCGGGCGCCCTATCCTTCCATGACAGCAGTACGCTCTATGGTCGCTATTGGGGCTGTTATGAAGAGTATGACGCGCTGCACTTCGAGACCTGCTACTACCAGGGGATCGACTACTGCATTGCACGACAGCTCAAGCGCTTTGACTCAGGTGCACAGGGAGAACATAAGATTAAGCGCGGTTTTGAACCTATATTTACTCACTCTGTACATTGGGTTAATCACCCAGAATTTCACAAAGCGATCGCTAACTTCGTTGATGAGGAGCGGGACTATCTGTCATCACAAAAATCTTACTTATCTGAAAGACTTCCGTTTAAGAACACAGATTTATAGTCTACTCTTATGAAAAGATTCCAGACAATCCATTTAACGGACTAAACATGACACCGCTCAACCAGCTCAAAGACGCTTATCTTATTCGTGACCTTGTAGAAGGAAAGATACGTTACTTTTGGGAATTCCCCTCTGGAGAGCGCGCCAGCGAACTACTGGTCTCTTATGATGCGGCTTATGACTGGTGGCGACAGGCGATTCATGATGCCTATGAAGGCCCCGAACGTCGTACTTCACCTTTTGATCGACGCGCTAACAGTGTTAAACGCGCCAGCGAGGTCAAACATGGGCAAGTGACCGTTCAGTCTTACGGTGGGCGACGCACAACTGATACGCCACCGAAAATTAGAGAGGATCGAGCTGAAGCTAAAATTGAGAGGTTAAAGTCCCAGCTGTCGCATTGGAGTGATCAATAAACGAGCAATCAGTGCAGTGGGGTTTCGTACTTTTTCTGAATCGCAATCAATTGAGGCTGAATATCGAGTGGGGCGTACTTGATCGCTTGATCAAACAGCTCTTTGTTCGCCTCTGATAATCGCTCATCTTCGTCCATCTGTGACAACTGACTCATCGCTTCAAGAAATTTAGGGTGCGGTTTCGTAGCAGACATCACAGACCTCCTGATCCAATAGATTAGATTCTATTGTGGCCTAAAGTATTCACTAGGCAAAGTGCTTTTTAGCGCAGAACAAACTCTACTGTTCCGCGCCTTTAGCTTTGGCTTCGGATGCTCGTAATTGATAATCATCTTCAGGTTTGGAGATCCACCCTTGAAGTTCACGATCAATCAATCCACACAGCATGTTAATGTGTGATGCATCAGAGTTTAGCGCTTCAATGTATTCATAACGCTCACCACCCGCCTCTTCGAAATATTCGCGGTTCTCTTCACCGATCTCTTCAATGGTCTCAAGACAATCAGACGAAAACCCAGGGCAGACCACCTGAACAGATTTCACACCCTGGCCAGGTAGGGATTTAAGCGTCTCATCAGTATATGGCTTCAACCACTCTTCGCGACCAAATCGAGACTGGAAGCAGGTCATATACTCCCCCTCTTCTAACCCCAAACGATCGGCAATCAGTCGTGTCGTTTTATGACACTGACAGTGGTACGGATCGCCATTTAAAAGGTATCGTTTTGGTACACCATGATAAGAGAGAATGAGTTTATCCGCTCGCCCATGCTCAGCCCAATGAGCTTGGATCTTCTCTGCTACCGCCTCAATGTAAGCAGGTTCATCAGCGTACTGCTGAATAAAACGGAAATCTGGAATCAGACGGCGTTTTTGAAAATCACTCGCTACCGCATCAAAGGTAGAAGCGGTCGTTGAAGCGCTGTATTGCGGATAGAGTGGCAACACTACTAACTTTCGAACACCCGCTTCTTGCATGCGATCTAGCACTGATTCAATCGATGGATTGCCATAACGCATCGCAAAATCAACCACGACGCGATCGCCATACAGCGATTCAAAATGGTTACGGATAGCTTCTGTCTGATTTTTAGTATGAGTAAGAAGCGGTGAGCCTTCGTCCGTCCACACGGTTGAGTAGGCTTCAGCAGAACGCTTCGGGCGTATATTTAAGATGATAAGATTGAGAACCATCCACCAAATTGGACGCGGAACTTCCACGACACGAGGATCCCAAAGAAACTCCTTAAGGTAGCGTTTAAGCGCTTTGGGAGTCGGTGCATCCGGTGTACCCAGATTGGTCACAAGGACGCCGATTTTATCTTTCTGGCTATGAGAAAATTTTGGAAAGCCTTTGTATTTCATCTAAAAAACGCTCTAAATGTTTGATGGTGACAGTGTAGCCAATCTTATGTGAGTGCACCAAGACTGAAATCAGAAAAATCCATACGCACTCTATGGGCTTTACGATCACCTGTAGCAACTGACAATAAAAAACCGGCACATAGCCGGTTTTTTTTGAGTTGACTTGTATTAAGACAATTCGAGTGGCTTGAACGGAACCAAAGTATCCACTTCAGCGTCGTAATCAACACCGTCAATACCGAAGCCGAACAGCTTCAAGAACTCATCTTTGTAGAGTTGGTAATCGGTCAATTCAAACAGATTTTCAGAAGTGACATCTGGCCATAGGGCTTTACACGCCGTTTGAATACTGTCACGAAGCTCCCAATCATCTAGACGGAAGCGGTTGCCTTCGTCCATTTCGCAGCTGTCACCGTAGAGACCGGTGCGGAATAGTCGGTCAATCTGCTCTTGGCACCCTTCATGAACACCTTCAGCACGCATGATTTTGAACACCATAGCTAGATAGAGTGGCATCACAGGAATAGCAGACGAGGCCTGTGTCACAACGGACTTAAGAACCCCTACGTTTGCTTGACCACCCTTTTTCGACAAGCGCGCATTCAATTCAGAGGCAGCACGATCCAAATCCTGCTTCGCTTTACCAAGGGTACCGTGCCAGTAGATCGGCCAAGTGATATCGGTACCAATGTAGCTGTAAGCAACGGTTTTAGCACCGTCAGCCAAAACTCCTGCTTCATCCAGAGCTTCGATCCAAAGCTCCCAATCCTGACCGCCCATCACTTTGACGGTTGCGTCGATCTCTTCTTGATTGGCTGGTTCGACTTCCGCTTCGATGATGACATCTTTGTTAGTATCGATCGCTGTTGAACGGTAGACCTCACCGATCGGCTTCAAGGCAGAACGAATCACCTCACCAGAGTCTGGCATTTTACGAACAGGAGACGCCAGCGAATAGACCACAAGATCAATTTGACCTAAGTCCTCTTTGATCATCTCAATGGTTTTCGCTTTCGCTTCATGAGAGAAAGCGTCGCCGTTAATCGATTTAGCGTAAAGCCCTGCTTCGTGGGCCAGCTTTTCAAAACTCGCCGAGTTATACCAACCCGCGGTACCTGGTTTCTTCTCGGTTCCCTCTTTTTCAAAGAAGACACCAATGGTAGAAGCACCCGCACCAAAGGCTGCTGTTATACGTGAACTCAAACCATAACCCGATGATGCACCTACAATAAGTACACGCTTAGGACCATCAATCGTTCCTTGCGCTTGAGTCTTCGCAATTTGCTCGCGAACGTTTGCTTCACAGCCTGTTGGGTGAGTTGTTGTGCAGATGAAACCGCGAATTTTTGGTTTAATGATCATGGTAGAAAGTTTAGTCCATTCAATATAACGAAACGCAAAGATACCTGATTTATCCCCACTGGGGAATCTTGAAACCTCTCTTGCACCCCATGAAAAAGTGAGTAACCTGTTGCAAAAACCCAATTCCACACTGTTTAGGATGATTTATGGATAATTTACACGGCTACTACTTAGAAGACCTTGAAGTTGGTATGAGCGACAGTTTTGCAAAGACCATTTCTGAGGCAGATGTCTATGGCTTTGCAGGCATTTCGGGTGACACCAATCCTGTACACATCAACGAAGAGTATGCGGCGACAACTCCATTCGGCCAGCGCATTGCCCACGGCATGCTAAGTGCGGCATTAATCTCTACTGTGGCCGGTACGAAACTTCCTGGACCTGGAGCGATCTATGTTGATCAGCAGATTAAGTTCAAGGCACCCCTTTTTATCGGGCAAACAGCGAGAGCAGAAATCACCGTTAAAGAGATCAATGAACGCCGTCGTCGTGTCCTTTGTGACACCAACGTTTATGTTGGCGACAAGGTAATCGCAACGGGTGAAGCAACCTTTATGGTGGACGCCCGTCCAGAGGCTTAAACAGCCTAACAGCCTGTGTAAGACCATTGATTGAGACTCACAGGCTGACTTCCCCTTTCCACTTCTGTATGATCGCCAACCACTAAATCGTCGTACAGCGACATCTACGACACAATAATAAAAAAACACGGTCACACATTTATGAATAAAGTGCTTATCAGCGCCTGTCTTTTGGGCGAAAACGTTCGATACGATGGACGTCACAACCTCATTAATCACCCCCTGCTAGAGAGGCTACAAAACGAAGATCGCCTCGTTAGGATCTGTCCCGAGGTCGCCGGTGGTCTCACTGTCCCTCGCCCCTACGCCACTATTGCTCGTCGTATTCCGGTTGAAGTCATCACAGATGAAGGCGAAGACGTTACTCCGCAGTTTGTTCTTGGCGCCGAGCTCACAGCAGAACTGGCAAAGCGAGAGGGGTGCGTTGCGGCTTTGATGAAAGCAGATAGCCCAGCCTGTGGTAATCGCGACATCTCAGGCGCTGCCTTCAGTGGTAAAGAGGCGTCTGGCGCTGGTATTGCAGCGCAAGAGGTCATTGAGTCTGGCATCCCAGTCTTTAATGAGACGGAAATTGATCGCTTAGAAGCGATGTTAGAAGAGCTAGATTTAGTATCTGAAACCGCATAATTGTTTTTAAAACTTGTAGCCGAAAGAGCCCATCCTTAAACTATGGGCTCTTTTTATTTGAGCTGGAAACAATTTCACCATGCGTGCTAGTCAATTTCTTATTGCGACCGTCAAAGAGACTCCTGCTGATGCAGAGGTTATCAGTCATCAGTTAATGCTTCGTGCGGGCCTCATCCGCAAACTGGCATCAGGCCTATACACCTGGCTACCGATGGGTCTTAAAACACTGCGCAAGGTTGAAAAGATCATTCGCGAAGAGCTCGATGCTTCGGGTGCTCAGGAGCTACTGATGCCTGCGATTCAGCCGGCTGAATTGTGGCAAGAGTCAGGCCGCTGGGAACAGTACGGACCTGAACTGCTCCGTTTGAAAGATCGTCACCAGCGTGATTTCTGTGTTGGACCGACTCACGAAGAGGTGATTACCGATCTGGTTCGCAACCAGCTTAAGAGTTACAAACAGCTACCGGCTAACTTTTACCAAATTCAAACCAAATTCCGTGATGAGATTCGTCCGCGTTTCGGTGTAATGCGCTCACGTGAATTTGTTATGAAGGATGGCTACTCCTTCCACATCAACCAAGAGTCACTACAGAAGACGTACGACGACTACTTTGATGCTTACGTTCGCATCTTCGACCGCCTTAACCTAGATTACCGTCCAGTCATTGCCGATAACGGTTCTATTGGGGGTACCGGCTCTCATGAGTTTCACGTTCTTGCCGCTTCTGGTGAAGATGATATCGCCTTCTCTGACAGCAGCGATTACGCAGCCAATGTTGAAATGGCGGAAGCAATCGCACCTAAAGCCGCTCCGGATGCACCTACAGAAGAGATGCGTTTGGTTGACACGCCTGATGCTAAAACCATTGCCGCGCTCGTTGAACAGCACAACCTACCGATCGAGAAGACGATTAAAACCTTAATGGTCAAAGCGTCGGACGAGGTTGATTCAGAGATCGTTGCCCTTCTGGTTCGTGGCGACCATGAGTTAAATGAGATTAAGGCGGAGAAGCAGCCTGAAGTTGCCTCTCCTCTGACCATGGCAACTGAGGAAGAGATCCGTGCAATTGTGGGCGCCGGCCCTGGCTCCCTTGGTCCAGTCAACCTTCCTATTCCGATCGTTATTGATCGCGCAGTGGCTTGTGCGTCTGACTTTGGTGCCGGTGCTAACATCGATGGTAAACACTACTTCGGAATTAACTGGGAGCGTGATCTTCCTACCCCACGCGTTGCAGATCTTCGCAACGTGCAAGTTGGCGACCCAAGTCCAGACGGCAAAGGTACGCTGAACATTCGTCGCGGTATCGAAGTGGGACACATTTTCCAGTTGGGCTTGAAGTACTCCGAAGCGATGAATGCAACGGTATTGGATGAAAACGGCAAAGCGGTGCCAATGACCATGGGTTGTTACGGTATCGGTGTTACTCGTGTCGTTGCAGCTGCCATTGAGCAGAATCACGATGAGAACGGCATCATCTGGCCAGAATCTCTAGCACCTTTCACCGTTGCTCTAGTACCACTGAACTACGATAAATCTGATGACGTAAAAGCGCTATCGGACAAACTCTACTCAGAACTGAAGGCAAAAGGTGTTGATGTACTACTAGACGACCGAAAAGAGCGCCCAGGGGTTAAATTTGCCGACATGGAGCTAACAGGCATTCCACACCGCCTAGTGATCTCAGACCGAGGCATTGCAGCCGGTCAACTTGAGTACAAAGGTCGACGTGATGCTGAAGCCTCGGATCTTCCACTGGATAACGCAGTGGACGCGCTGATCGCGAAACTGGGCCAATAAGGAACTATTTCAATGAGCATCACTATTCTTCACAACCCTCGCTGCTCTAAATCACGTCAAACTTTGGCACTGGTTGAAGAGCAAGGGGCTGAACTCACCGTTCGTGAGTATTTAAAAGAGCCTCTATCCGCTGATGAGCTTCGTCAATTGATTGCCGCACTGGGTGTAACACCAATCGACCTAGTGCGCACCAAAGAGGATGAGTTCAAGTTGGCCGGTCTGACTAAAGAGTCCTCAGCTGATGCATTGATCGACGCTATGGTTGAGTACCCAAAACTGATGGAGCGTCCCGTTGTGATCAACGGTGACAAGGCGCGCATTGGCCGCCCTCCTGAGCAAGTATTAGAGATTCTGTAATATGTCTGCGCCGTACGTACTGGTTCTATTCTACAGTCGTCATGGCGCGACCCGTGCGCTGGCTGAATCGATCGCACTGGGCATTGAACAATCTGGTATTAACGCTCAAATAAGAACCGTTCCGGCTGCAGAAACGTCTGACCTCGCAGATAGTGAAGGGACACTCTATGTCACACAGGACGATTTAAGAGAGTGCTCAGGCCTAGCATTAGGAAGTCCAACCCGGTTTGGTCATATGGCCAGTGCGTTAAGCGCATTTATCGAGACGACCACGTCAGAGTGGCTGTCTGGCTCGCTGATCGATAAACCGGCAACACTGTTCACCTCATCCAGCTCACTGCATGGCGGTCAAGAGAGTACGCTGCTCTCTATGGCTCTGCCTTTGATCCATCAAGGAATGCTGTTAGTCGGTGTTCCCTATAATGTTGCTGAACTGCACTCAACCACCCGTGGTGGCACACCTTACGGTGCCAGTCAGGTATCGCAAAACAGTCACCGCCTATCACAAGACGAACAGAGAATTGCCGTCGCTCAGGGTAAACGTTTGGGTACCCTAGCGCAGCGTTTGAGCAGTCGTTAAAGGAGTTAACATGTCTCTACAACGCAAAGCGTCAATCAGTGGTTTAATTACCCGTGTCAGCTTTATCGCCCTTTTAATCTTCTACACTCTACGTTTCTTATGGTTAGCACCGAGTTCTGGAGATAACCCTTGGGTGATTTGGCTGGTTCACTTACTGCCACTGATCGGTTTTACACCCGCTATATTAAAGGGCACACCGCGTCCTCACGCTTGGCTCTGCTTCGTATTGCTGCTCTATTTCTTGGGCAGTGTACTGACGGCTATCCAACCCCATTTAGCCCTCTATGGTGTGATTGAAGTGTTGTTGATTTCGACTCTGTTTACCGCTGCGATGATGTATACACGCTGGCAGAGTCGCTGGCTGCGTGAGCAAACCAGTCACTGATGGACAGCCAAACCCTGCGACGAATACGTTCGAGCTTTCCTATCCTCAATACACGAGTTGATGGGAAACCCCTGATCTACTTCGATAACGGGGCTACCACTCAAAAACCGCGCGAAGTGATCGATGCAATAACTCAGTTTTATCGGAAAGAGAATGCCAATGTTCACCGTGCGGCTCACCACCTGAGCAGCCTAGCAACCGCACACTTTGAACAGGCTCGAGGTCAATTAGCACAGTTCATTAATGCTAAACCCAATGAAATTGTCTGGACTCGAGGTGCAACCGAAGGTCTCAATCTCGTCGCCGAGAGTTACCTAAGACCCATTCTCAAGGCAGGTGATCGCATTGTTATCGCTATCTCTGCTCATCACGCTGCGATTCTTCCGTTTCAGCGATTAGCGCAGCAGGTTGGCGCCCACTTAGACGTCATCGAACTGACAGCGTCAGGTGAACTCAATTCAGATCAGTACCAAAGCTACCTTAAACTCAATCCAAAACTGGTGGTACTACCCCACGCCTCCAATGTCCTAGGCACCGTCTACCCCATTAAAGAGATGGTAAAACTGGCCAAGAGAGAGGGCCTAACGACTCTGATAGATGGGGCTCAAGCGGCACCGCACCTGGTCTTGGACATGCAGGATCTTGACGCTGATTTTTATGCGTTTTCGGGTCACAAGATGTTTGGTCCGACCGGTATTGGGGTTCTTTACGGGAAAGAGGCTCTGCTTAATGCGATGCCCCCTTGGCAAGTTGGCGGCGAGATGATTGAGTCGGTCAGCTTAACTGAGACCCAGTATGCCGAGGCGCCGCTGCGCTTTGAAGCGGGCACGCCCGATATTGCCGGCGCCATTGGATTGGCAGCTGCCGCTGAGTACCTAAACAATCTAGACCGTGCAGAGATAGAAGAGCACGAGCAGCAACTGACCAGTCACCTCTTGCAGGGACTCAAATCCATAGAGGGGATTAAAATACTCCCTGCTGGAGAGTTCAGCTTACCCATTGTGAGTTTCTATCATGAGACGATCAATGCCGACGACATAGCCGCTCAACTCGATGCACAGGGCATCGCTGTTCGTGCCGGTAGCCACTGCGCGCAACCGCTCATGCAGTCATTTGGATTGCACTCTTCTGTGCGCATCTCTTTAGCGTTTTATAACACAATTGAAGAGCTAGACACTTGTATCGCCCTTTTGCGTTCACTCTGTAGCCATCAACCTGTGACGAGTGATGAGACATCGAATAGCGATTCAGCAAAGCTTTGGATAGAACAGGTTGAGCAAGCGAAAGATTGGCCAACACGACTGAATGCACTGATGAGTTTGGGATCAGTCTCAATAGACCCAAGCCTAAAGCGACCAGAAAATCTCGTCACCGGTTGTGCCAGTCAGACTTGGATAAAACTGAGTAGTGAAAAGGGTTTTATTCAGTTCGATGGGTGCTCAGAGAGCCGTCAGATTACTGCTCTGATTCAGCTTTTTAAGCACCAGATTGATCAGGGATCCACTGTCGAACAGATCAAGACTTACCTAACGGACCTTGGCTTGGAAAGGCAGTTGAGTCGCACGCGTGGCAACGCCATTCAACGTTTGATTGAATGGCTAGAGTCTCACGACTCCTGAGAAAGGTTTCGCCACACAGCGCCGTCTGATTTCTTATCCAGCATATCCAAAAAACGTTCGTGCTCAGTGAGGTCATCTTCACTCGCTTTCAACACTTTAAGACCAGAAACCTGTTCAGGAGTAAGGCGTCTGATTCGCTGTCCACCACCCTCTTCATCTTGCCCATCCACCGATAGACTCAAGGCGGTTTGACCACCCGTAATCGCCAAATAGACATCGGCTAGGATTTCAGAGTCGAGCAAGGCGCCGTGCAATTCACGGTGCGAGTTATCTATAAAGTACCGACGACAGAGAGCATCTAGGTTGTTCTTCTGACCAGGGTGTTTTTTACGCGCTAAGGCTAAGCTGTCGGTAATCGTACAGAACTCTTCGATGCGCTCTTTAATCCCGTTGCGCTCAAACTCCTTATTAATGAAGCCGACATCGAACGACGCGTTATGGATGATCAGTTCGGCACCACGCACGTATTCAATGAATTCGTGCATCACAACATTGAACTTAGGCTTGTCTGCCAAAAATTCATTGGTAATGCCGTGGACCTGCATCGCCTCAGCATCAACCTCACGATCGGGCAGAATGTATTGATGGTAGTTGTTACCGGTTAAGCGGCGTGCCACCATCTCCACACAACCGATCTCGATGATGTTGTGACCCTCTTCGGGCTCAAGACCGGTGGTTTCAGTATCGAGTACAATTTGACGACTCATTAGAGCTGTTCCTCATATCCGCGATTAGCCAACTGATCGGCTCGTTCATTACCTGGATCACCACTATGGCCCTTAACCCATCGCCACTCAATGTCATGTTGTTGTGTCGCCTGATGAAGTCGCTGCCAAAGCTCGGCATTTTTAACCGGCTTGCCCTGGGAGTTTTTCCAATTTCGCTTCATCCAGCCGTGGATCCACTCTGTGATCCCTTTGCGCAGGTATTCCGAATCTGTGTAGAGAATTACCTTAGAGGGTCGTTTTAAACACTCTAGCGATTCGATAGCCGCCATGATCTCCATGCGATTATTGGTGGTTTCATGCTCCCCACCCCACATCTCTTTCTCAGCACCGCCATAACTTAATAGCGCACCCCAACCACCAGGCCCAGGATTACCTTTACAGGCCCCGTCGGTATATATCGTGACTACTTTCAACTCTTATTTCGCCTTACACCAGCACTTGTTGCTTTAGATTCTATCACTTGTAACTTGCCAAGTAGACGACGATTCCACTGCGGTTGCAGTGGTGTGAGACCCGCTACATCTTTTCTTGCTGTTATTGTGAATAGATTGCCGGATTTAAACGGCAACGCCTTAATCACCTTGGCCACAGGCCTGATCCGTTGCCGCCACTGGTTACTCTCCAGAGGGTAGTTGAACTCTTTAGAGTCCCCACCTAAGGATGAGAGCTGCAGCAACTTAAACCAATCGCCTAAACGGTGTTGCGAGATAAATTGGGCACGCCAAGGGGCGCCCTGATTTCTCTTAAACTGTGAGTGCAACCCTAACCAGGAGGTCGGATTAAAACCCAACAAAATCAGATGACCACCAGGGCGAAGGATACGGGCCGCTTCACGAATAACTTGGTGTGGATCCGCAGAAAACTCATGAGCATGGTGCAATACCAAAATATCAATGACCGCCGACTGCACGGGCAGCTCTTCTGGCGTTGCAATTAGGGTTCGTTCTTCCATCCCTAGCTCAACTCTAGGAGCAACCAATACAGCGTGCTGAGCTCTGGCTGTATCACAGAGCCACTGACGACCGTCCAAAGTAACCTGTAATAGACGACTGCCCTGCACGGAGAGCAATGCACGCTCGATCATCTGGCGCTCTTGTGCCAAAAACTGCTGCCCCAACTCTGAGTCGTACCAGGCTTGCAGTTCGCTGACTGCGTTCAAATCAGTCACACTACTCATCGTTTTCACCTTCAAATGAGGTTCTCATTGATCTCTATTCTAGGTAACCTGAGGGGAAATTTCAGCCTCGGAGTTCAGGATGTTTAAGCTAACCCCATTACCCGCATTTGACGATAACTATATCTGGGTCATCGAATCACCTGATGACTCATCCATTGCCGTTGTCGATCCAGGTGATGCGGATGTGGTTGAACAGCATCTGACTCAATCCAACAAAACATTGTCTGCTATCCTAGTCACCCATCACCACCGAGATCATACTGGCGGTGTTGACGCCTTGAATGCGCGATACTCAGTGCCTGTTTACGGCTCATCTGACTCAAAGTTTCCTGGTGTAACACACCCTCTATCTGACGGAGACTCCATTGAGCTGTTTGGGGCGTCTCTATCTATCAAAGCTGTCCCTGCACACACTCTGGATCATATCGCCTACTTAGTTAACGGCGATACACCACAGATGTTCTGTGGCGATACACTGTTTTTAGCTGGCTGCGGTCGCCTGTTTGAGGGAAGTGCAGATCAGATGCAACAAGCAATGGACTACTTTGCAAGCCTACCGGATGCGACCGAGGTCTACTGTACGCATGAGTACTCTCTAGCCAACCTGGCCTTTGCCAAAGCCGCTGACCCAGAAAATAGTGACATCGACCAAGCGATCACTCGATGCGAACAGCTAAGATCCGATAACAGACCGACACTGCCAAGCAGCATCGGATTAGAACGCCAGATAAACCCCTACATGCGAACGCGTGAAGCGGCATTAATTCAGAGCGCCAGCCACTATTCCAACCAAACACTCTGTGCTGGAGTCGAGACCTTGGCGGCACTGCGAGAATGGAAGAACAGCTTCTAAATAGTGATCTATGAAGTGGACTTTTTATTCCTTAACAGAAAATTAATGAAATTGACCCAATAGCCCCTCACAGGTAGAATTGCGGCTTTAAATTTTCGGTATAAATGTCCAGAAAGGCACTATGGCAAAGTTGAAATCGACACTGATGGTTGGCGCCCTTGCGATCACACTCGCAGGCTGTCAGACCGTCGCGACACAACAGAGCGCACAGCAGAGTCCAACCGAGCCTGTCCAGGTGCTTGAGAGCGAGCCTGTTCTTGTTCAGCGTACCGAACCCAAAGTGAAGCCAGAGTGGGATGAAGCCCCGATTAAATCGGTACTTCTAGAACTTGAGAAAGATCCAAAGAAAGCAGACTTGTGGGAAATAACCCGCAACAACATGCGACTCAACCACAACCTGGACAAAAAGGTCGTTCAACAGCATATCGATTGGTATGTTGAGCACGACAAATATTTGAACCGCTTAACAGGCCGCGCCTCTCGTTACTACCACTTTGTACTGCATGAAGTGATCAAACGTGGCATGCCGGCAGAGATCGCTCTAATACCAGCAGTAGAGTCCTCTTACGACCCATTTGCCAAATCACCGGCTAAAGCGTCTGGAGCATGGCAGTTCATGCCAGCAACCGGCGATCATTTCGGTCTTAAGCGTAACTGGTGGTACGACGGTCGACGCGACATTGTTGCATCAACGCATGCGGCATTGGACTACCTAGAGTATCTGCACGACTACCTCGATGGGGATTGGTTGTTGGCCATGGCCGCTTACAACGCCGGTGAGGGAACCGTAGGTCGTGCAGTTAAACGCAATAAAAAAGCCGGCAAGCCAACCGATTTTTGGAATCTAAAACTGCCGCGTGAGACTCGCCACTACGTCCCTAAAATTCTAGCGATCTCTGAGGTGTTCAAAAACCCAGACAAGCATGGTCTTGCTTTAGCGCCTCTTGCAGACAAACCCTATTTTGAAATCGTCGATACTGGGGGGCAGATCGATCTGTCACGCGCTGCTGAGTTGAGCGGAGTGGAACTGGATGAGATCTACAAGCTCAACGCGGGATTTTCACAATGGGCTACGGACCCAGAGGGCCCGCACCAGCTATTGGTTCCAGTTGATAACGCGGCGCGCTTTAAAACCGAACTAGCATCACTCGCCCCTTCAGACAGAATCAACTGGGCTCGTTACGAAGTTAAGCCTGGCGATAGCTTATCGGTCATCGCTAAGCGCTTTAACACAAACATTTCGACCATTCAGACCTCGAATGATTTGAAAAGTTCTCTGATTCGCGTTGGCCAATCTCTATTGATCCCATCAGCGCTGGTTGATGCCAGCCAGTACCGCTTGAGTGATACGCAACGTCGCACCGCCAGTATCCGCAAGAGCGCACCCGCAGGCAGTAAAAAGATTCTTCACACGGTTAAATCCGGTGATTCGCTCTGGAAAATTGCGAAAATCTACGGCGTTGATCATAAGTCGATCGCTCGCTGGAACAACTTTGGCACCTCTAAGACGCTTAAAATTGGTGAGCGTTTAGCGATTTTCAAAGCCGATGCTCAAGCCTCTTCAACTGCACAGTACTTGGTCCGCAAGGGTGATAACCTCAGCGTCATTGCGCAGCGCCACAACATCAGTGTTCAGCAACTGCTTAAATGGAACGACATCAGCATCGATACCCTATTGATGCCAGGCCAACCCCTTCGCGTTAAACAACCTGAGCAGGGCTAATGGATACTTTAGGCATTGCAATCATCGTCATCTCGGTGGTTCTAGCTGTGGTCTTCAAAGTAGTTGTGATGAAACGCATCCGCGAATGGGTTGATCAAGACCTCATTCGCAGTCTCTCGATGGGCGATCAAATCAAGCTGACTAAGCTGATGGAGTTGGATCAGCAGCTTAAAAGCCAAGAGACGCCTCGTGGCGAACGTCATCAGCAACTGGAAAAGCTTGCTGAGTCACTCAATTCAACAAAATAAGTTGAATTTTTAACCCTAGCACCCTATTTCTAACGTATAGTTTTATAAACTGTTTCGTTGGAGGTTTCCGTGGCTTTGGGTTCTATTCAAAAAAATTCCATAAAAAAAATAGGCGCCATTCTCTCATTCGCCGTTGCACTGACGGCTCATGCCAGTGTCGAGTCTTCGCACGGGATCGCGATGCACGGCGACCTGAAATACGATGCAGGGTTTAGTCATTTTGAGTACGTTAACCCAGAAGCACCTAAAGGCGGAGTTTTTAAACAGGCCGCCAACGGCACTTTTGATAGCTTTAACCCTTTTATTATCAAAGGCACAGCAGCGGATGGTACCGGATTAACCTTTGACACCCTGATGGCTCGCTCTTACGACGAACCCTTCACTCAGTACGGCTTACTAGCCGAAGCGGTCCGTATGCCTGAATCCAGAGCCTGGGTTGAGTTTGATCTTCGTAAGCAGGCACGTTTCAGCGATGGTACCCCTGTGACAGCAATCGATGTCATCGAGACCTTCAGACTATTGCGTGAACAGGGCTCACCCTTCTACAAAGCTTACTACCGCGACATCCGTTCAATCACCGCTATTACAGACCATACTGTCCGTTTTGAGTTTGGCAGTGAAGAGAACCGCGAATTGCCATTGATCATTGGCGAGGTCCCTATTCTCTCTGCGAACTATTGGAAAGAACGAGACTTCACCAAGCCTTCGCTGGACCCTATCTTGGGTTCAGGGCCCTACGTTGTAGACTCTTTTGAAGCGGGTAGAACCATTACCTACAAGCGCAACCCAGATTATTGGGGAACCGACCTTCCGGTTAACCGCGGTCGCTACAACTTTGATGCCATGCAGTTTGATTACTACCGTGACAGCACCGTCGCACTGGAGGCATTCAAAGCTGAAGAGTATGACTTTAGAGAGGAGAACTCCTCTAAAAACTGGGCGACCAGCTATACGGGCCCGGCATTTGATGAGGGTCGTATTAAGAAGGAGCTGATTGCTGATGCCAACCCGGCTGGTATGCAAGCCTTTATCATGAATACGCGCCTCGACAAGTTCAGTGATCCTCGTGTTCGATCAGCCATCGCACACGGCTTCGATTTTGAGTGGACCAATGCCAACCTGTTTTACAGCGCATACACTCGCAGTCACAGTTTCTTCTCTAATTCAGAGATGGCCGCCACTGAACTACCCAGTGAAAAAGAGTTGGCCATTTTAGAGCCGTTCAGAGGCCAGATTCCGGATGAGGTGTTTACAACCGTTTACCAAGCGCCAACCACCAAAGGGGATGGGCGCAACCGAACTCAACTTCGCACAGCACTTAAACTTTTAAAAGAGGCTGGCTGGACACTAAAAGATGGCAAATTGGTTAATGATGCCGGAGATTCATTCAATTTCGAAATACTACTGGTGCAAAAGGATTTTGAACGCGTCGTTGCACCCTTTATTCAAAATTTAGAGAAACTGGGGATGCAGGTCAGCATCCGCATCGTTGATGTATCCCAGTATATTAATCGTCTTCGTTCAACTGACTTCGACATGATCGTCGGCAGCTTTGGACAGAGCAGCTCACCAGGCAATGAGCAGCGCGAATTTTGGGGATCGGAAGCCGCCGATCAACCCGGTAGCAGAAATCTAATCGGCATCAAAGATCCCGCGATTGATCAGTTAGTGGAGCTTCTGATTCAAGCTCCGGATCGTGAGCAGCTTGTGCTGCGTGCTCGAGCACTGGATCGAGTATTGCAGTGGAACCATTTTGTGGTGCCTCAGTTCCACATCGACTCACACCGTGTCGCCTACTGGGATAAATTTGAGTTACCTGCGATTCGCCCCACCTACACCATTGGACTGGATACCTGGTGGGCTAAGCCATAATGGCAGCGTACATTGTTCGACGATTACTGCTCATGATACCGACGCTGTTCGGTATCTTGCTGTTGAACTTCCTAATTATTCAACTGGCGCCTGGTGGACCGGTTGAACAAGCTCTCGCTCACCTACAGGGTTTTTCGGTTGATGCGACCAGTCGTATTGGTTCAGGAGAGCGTTCAGATATCAGCGCCGATGCACAAGGCGGCGATTCAAAATATCGGGGTGCCCAAGGCATGGACCCCGCACTGGTTGCTGAGATCGAACAACTCTATGGCTTTGACAAGCCGGCCCATGAGCGGTTTTTTAAGATGCTGACAGACTATCTAACCTTCGATTTTGGCCGTAGTTTTTTCAGTGATAAACCGGTGGTTGATCTGATTATCGAAAAGATGCCTGTCTCGATCTCTCTTGGGCTATGGACCACACTGATCACCTACCTAGTCTCCATTCCTTTAGGCATTCGAAAAGCGGTTCGAGATGGCTCCCCTTTTGATATCTGGAGTTCCAGCATCATCATTGTTGGCTACGCGATCCCAAACTTCTTGTTTGCTATTTTACTGATCGTACTATTTGCCGGCGGCACCTACTTTGAGTGGTTTCCGTTGCGAGGCTTAACTTCACCCGGATTTGAAGAGATGACTCTGATCGAAAAAATCGGGGATTACTTCTGGCACCTTGCTCTACCAATCCTAGCGTCCGTTATTTCCAGCTTCGCAACGCTGACCATGCTGACTAAAAACACCTTCCTTGATGAGATCCATAAGCAGTATGCACTGACCGCTCGGGCTAAGGGTTTAACCGAGCATCAGGTTCTTTACGGCCATGTATTCCGAAATGCCATGCTACTGATCATAGCGGGTATGCCTGCTGCATTGATTGGTATTTTCTTCACAGGATCGATGTTGATTGAGGTGATCTTCTCACTGGATGGTTTAGGGCTGCTTGGCTATGAGGCGGTTATCAACCGAGATTACCCTGTTATTTTCGGTACGCTCTACATCTTCACCCTAGTGGGGCTTCTATTAAAGCTGGTATCAGACATCACCTATACCCTTGTCGATCCTCGTATCGATTTTGAGAGTCGAGAGGGTTAAACGATGGCATCACCCATTACTCAGCGACGCATTGCACAGTTTAAAAGCAACCGACGAGCCTACTACTCGTTTTGGATCTTTATGTTGCTGTTTACCCTGTCGCTCTTTGCTGAATTGATCGCAAATGACAAACCGATCCTAATCAAAACGGATCAAGGGCTGTTCTATCCGTTAATGGAAAACTATACAGAGACCGATTTTGGCGGTGACTTTGATGCACCGGTCGACTACCGCGATCCCTATATTACTGAACTGATTGAGGAGCAAAACGGCACTCTATGGTGGCCCGTTATCCCGTTCAGCTACGACACAATCAATTTTAACTTGGACCAACCGGCCCCCTCTCCGCCTACTACCGACAACTGGTTAGGCACTGATGACCAGGGGCGTGATGTCGCGGCAAGATTGATCTACGGTTTTCGTATCTCGATACTGTTTGCCACGGTCCTGACCCTTGCCAGCTCAGTTATTGGCGTTGTGGCGGGTGCTTTACAGGGGTATTACGGAGGCAAGGTCGATCTATTGATGCAGCGTTTCATTGAGATCTGGTCCGGTCTGCCGGTTCTCTTCCTATTGATCATTCTAGCCAGCCTAGTGGAGCCTAATTTCTGGTGGTTGCTAGGGATTATGTTGCTCTTCTCATGGATGAATTTGCTGGATGTGGTGCGCGCTGAATTCTTGCGTGCACGCAACCTAGAGTATGTCAGAGCAGCAAGGGCTCTAGGGCAACCGAACTCAGTCATCATGTTTAAGCATGTCCTTCCCAATGCTATGGTTGCGACTCTGACGTTTATGCCCTTCATCTTTAATGGTGCACTGGTGACATTAACCGCGCTCGACTTTCTTGGCTTTGGCCTACCACCCGGTTCGCCATCCTTAGGTGAACTTGTGGCACAGGGCAAAGAGAATCTTCATGCACCTTGGTTAGGTGTGACCGCTTTCTTATCACTCTCTATCATGCTGACGTTACTGATCTTTATTGGTGAAGGTGTTCGTGACGCGTTTGATCCCAGGAAACAGAGCCGATGAAACCGATTCTAGACGTAAAACATTTATCGATTCGATTTCCTGATCAGCCTGAAGCAGCTGTAGAGAATCTAAGTTTTTCTCTACACGCAGGTGAAACACTGGCGATTGTTGGCGAATCGGGTTCAGGCAAATCGGTCTCAGCCCTGTCGCTATTGAAACTGCTGCCTGAGCAGACAGAGATACAAGCAGACTCGATCGTTTTCCAGGGGAAAGATCTTCAGGACGCAACAGAAGCCGAACTTCGATCAATAAGAGGCCACCGAATCAGCTACATTTTTCAGGAGCCGATGACCTCTCTTAATCCGCTTCATAGCATCGAGAAACAGATAGCTGAATCGCTTAAACTGCATAAGGGATTATCGGGCTCTAAGGCCCGTACACGAGTGATAGAGCTTCTAGAGCTGGTGGGTATCCCATCACCTGAATCCCGTTTGAAAAGTTACCCCCACGAGCTATCAGGCGGTCAGCGCCAGCGTGTCATGATTGCGATGGCATTAGCCAACGAACCCGAGATTCTAATTGCCGACGAACCCACCACTGCGTTGGATGTCACGATACAGAAGCAGATATTAGATCTGCTGATGGCACTGCAACAAAAATTGGGAATGGCCATACTGATCATCACTCACGATCTGAATGTTGTGCAGCGTTACGCCGATCGAATTCTCGTCATGCAACAGGGAAAGGTCGTTGAGCAGGGCGATACTCTTACACTGTTTAATGCACCCAACCACCCCTACACAAACACACTGCTCAATGCAGAACCTGTGCGCGACCTCGCTGCTGTTGAAGCAGACGCTAACACCTTGTTAGAAGCTAAAAACATTCGAGTCTGGTTTCCTAAAACTCAGGGCCTTCTAAAACGCGTTTATGATCACATTAAAGCGGTTGACGGCATCGATCTGCAGATCAAAAAGGGCGAGACATTGGGTATTGTCGGTGAATCAGGGTCAGGTAAATCAACCCTGGCCTTTGCCCTTCTGAAACTGACCAAAAGCGAAGGTGAGATATGGCTAGATGGCAGACGTGTTGATTCGCTCAACCAAAAGGAGATGCGACCTCATCGCCGTGTTGCCCAGATCGTTTTCCAAGATCCCTTCGGTAGCCTCAGCCCGAGAATGACTGTGGCAGAGATCATTAGTGAGGGGCTGGAAGTACAACAGAGTTTCTCACCTGAACAGAGAGAAGCCGCTGTCATTCAAGCCCTTCTGGATGTGCAGCTAGATCCAGAATCTAGACATCGCTACCCGCATGAGTTCTCAGGTGGCCAGCGACAACGAATCGCCATCGCGCGAGCACTGGTATTAAAGCCTAAATTAATCGTGTTAGATGAGCCGACCTCTGCCCTCGACAGAACGGTTCAAAAACAGGTCATTGATCTACTTCAATCCCTGCAACGCCAATATAAACTAAGCTATCTTTTTATTAGCCACGATCTCGCTGTCATAAAAGCGTTAAGTCACCGCGTTATGGTGATGAAAGGTGGCAAAGTGGTTGAATCTGGCACTGCAGAGGCTATTTTTAATGCCCCTTCGACGGATTACACCCGCGAATTAATTTCTGCATCAGCCCTTGAAAAAGAGACTGCCTGATAGCATTTATTAATAACATCATTAGTTACAATTAATTTTACCTTTTTGTCGGCGAACTTTAAGATTCGTCGCATTCTTGAAACATGACAATTTAACCAACCAAGGAGAAGACAGAATGTCTGCTTACATTAACCAGGAAGTTAAACCATTTAACGCAACAGCATTCCACGCTGGCGAATTCGTAGAAGTTTCAGAAGCTGACCTTAAAGGTAAGTGGTCTGTTGTTTTCTTCTACCCAGCAGATTTCACGTTCATCTGCCCAACAGAGCTAGGTGACCTTGCAGACAGCTACGCTGAGTTCCAGAAGATCGGTGTTGAGATCTACGCAGTATCAACTGATACTCACTTCACTCACAAAGCATGGCACGACTCTTCTGAGACGATCGGTAAAATCACTTACCCAATGATCGGCGATCCAACTGGCCAGATCTCTCGCAACTTCGACGTAATGATCGAGGAAGCAGGTCTTGCTGAGCGCGGTACTTTCGTTATCGATCCAGAAGGTAAAATTCAGATCGTTGAGATCAACTCTGGTTCTGTAGGCCGTGACGCATCAGAACTTCTTCGCAAGATCAAAGCTGCACAGTACGTTGCTGCTCACCCAGGCGAAGTATGTCCTGCTAAATGGAGAGAAGGCGCTGAGACTCTAGCACCATCTTTGGATCTTGTTGGTAAGATCTAATCGGACCTAAGTCCTTTCCCGAGGCTGCACTCGCAGCCTCGTTTCTCTCTAAAGCTTAGTTATTTTTTATTCATGAGGTCATCATGCTAGAGCCAAATATTGTCCAACAGTTGGACCAGTACCTTAGCTACATCAAACAACCGATTGAGCTTAAGTTAGCTGCTGACGACTCAGCAAAAGGTAACGAACTTAGAGAGCTCGCGACAACGCTCGCTGAGCGTAGCGACAAAATTACGCTAACTGATTGGGATCATCACCGAGTGCCAAGCATGGCCATTCTTGGTGAAGCCGATGCTGAACCACGTGTTGTGTTCTCCGGTATTCCAATGGGTCACGAATTTACAACTCTGATTCTTGCTCTTCTTCAAGCCGGTGGACACCCAAGCAAAGAGCCTGAAGAGGTTCAGAGTCAGATTAAGAGCCTTGAGGGTGAGTTCCATTTTGAAACTTACATCTCGCTCTCTTGTCAAAACTGTCCGGATTTGGTGCAAGCTCTAAACCTGATGGCACGCCTAAATCCAAACATCACCAGCACGATGATCGATGGCGCACTCTACCAATCTGAAGTAGAAGAGCGTGAGGTGATGGCCGTACCCGCTGTATTCCTGAACGGTGAACTATTTACCCAAGGGCGTACTGAGCTCAAAGAGATTCTAGCGAAGCTTGATACTGCCGGTGCTGAGCGCGAAGCAGAAGCGCTATCGGAACGCGACCCATACGATGTACTCGTTGTAGGTGGCGGTCCTGCAGGTGCAGCCGCTGCTATCTATGCAGCTCGCAAAGGGATTCGCACCGGTTTAGTCGCCGAGCGATTTGGTGGTCAGGTTCAAGACACCATGGGCATTGAGAACCTAATCTCAGTTCCCTACACAGAGGGACCAAAACTGGTCTCTAACATGGAACAGCACGTTAAAGAGTACAACGTAGATATCATCACGGCGCAACGCGCAGCGGGCCTCTCTGAAGCCGATGGCCTACATCAACTGAACTTAGAGAGCGGTGCAAACCTACAGTCGAAAACCATTATTATGGCGACGGGCGCCCGCTGGCGTGAGATGGGTGTCCCAGGTGAAGCGGAATACAAAGGCAAAGGCGTTGCCTACTGTCCACACTGTGATGGCCCACTGTTTAAAGGTAAGCGCGTAGCTGTTATTGGTGGCGGCAACTCAGGCATCGAAGCAGCTATCGATCTTGCCGGTGTGGTCAGTGAAGTAACCGTTTTAGAATTTGGTGACACACTTCGTGCAGACCAAGTGTTGCAAGACAAAGCAAACTCGCTCTCTAATGTCACCATTATCAAGAACGCGCAAACCACAGAGATCACTGGAGCGAATGGTAAGGTTAACGGCTTGATCTATACCGACCGCACCTCTGGCGAATCTCACAGCGTTGAGCTAGAAGGTGTATTTGTTCAGATCGGCTTAGTGCCAAATACTGAGTGGTTAAAAGAGAGTGCCGTTGAGCTAACCAAATTTGGTGAGATCCAGATCGATGATCGCGGTGCTACCAATGTACCAGGCGTATTCGCAGCGGGTGATGCAACCACCGTGCCTTACAAACAGATCATCATCTCGATGGGTGCCGGTGCTACAGCCTCTCTATCCGCCTTTGATCACCTGATTCGAAACTAAGTCGAAGAGGCTAGCAAATAAAAAAAGGAGAGTTTAATGCTCTCCTTTTTTGTCTCTTAACGGCACAAACTCCCCACTGAACTTAATAAGTATCGCAGAATCAATCAACCCGTTGCACTAGCGAGTTGAATCCGTGTCAGTATTTAAACCCTTAAGAGCATAAAAAACCGCACTAAGTAAGTGCGGTTTAATTTACCTTAGCTTTGATATCAAGCCAGGCCCTCGAATACCCGATCACGGATCTGGTCAACGCTACCCACACCCTCTACGTATACGTATTTTGGTGCAGTTGCAGCATCTTCATCTGCCCAGCCGCGGTAGTAACCGATCAGAGGTTTAGTCTGATCATGGTAAACGTTTAGGCGAGCGCGAACTGTCTCTTCTTGGTCATCTTCACGCTGTACAAGGTCTTCACCTGTTACGTCATCTTTACCCTCTGTTTTAGGTGGGTTAAATACGACGTGATAAGTACGACCTGAACCAGGGTGTACACGACGACCCGACATACGCTTGATGATCTCTTCATCTGCGACGTCAATTTCAACGACTGCATCTAGAGCAACGCCAGCTTCTTTCAGAGCATCTGCTTGAGGAATAGTGCGCGGGAAGCCGTCGAATAGGAAACCGTTAGCACAATCTGATTCTGCAATGCGCTCTTTAACTAGGCCGATGATGATGTCGTCTGATACCAGACCACCTGCGTCCATAACCTTCTTGGCTTCAACACCTAGAGGCGTACCCGCTTTTACGGCTGCACGTAGCATGTCCCCAGTAGAGATCTGTGGGATACCGTATTTCTCAGTGATGTACTGAGCCTGAGTACCCTTACCGGCACCTGGTGCACCGAGAAGTATCATTCGCATTAATTTTCTCCTTAAAAAAATACGCTGCGCCTGGGCGCAGCATTAAAATTCTTACCGCTGACATTAATTTAGGTGTGGCTATTACACAATTCGACCATAGCCGTGCGGTGTCACCTTTAGCACTTTATAAAGCTGTTTAAAGTGCGCTCAAGGGAATCACTTATCCCGAGCAAGCCACGCATATTAGCATGGCTGTATAGAGCTTGAGAACTGAATCACTATTAGGCTTTAAGCGAATAGTGCCAAAGACTCTATCAAACCTATTTTTTAGATTTCTCGATCTTTTTGGCTTCATCCCACCAAGCGTCTAGCTCTTCAAGCGTAAACTCTCTCCAATCCTTACCACTGGCTAGCACCCTATCCTCGACATGGTTGAAGCGACGTTCAAATTTAAGGTTGGTATTACGAACAGCCTGCTCGGGATCGACTGATAATTTTCGTGCAAGGTTGGCGTTAACAAATAGTAGGTCGCCTAACTCTTCGCGAACCGCATCCAAATCACCTTGCTGCATCGCTTCGCGGAGCTCTTGGATCTCCTCTTCAATCTTATCCAGCACGCCGGTAGCATCATCCCAATCAAACCCTACCTTAGAGGCACGCTTGGTTAGCTTTACGGCACGACTCATAGCCGGCAGTGTCGTTGGTACCTCATCTAAAACACGGGCGCGATCTTTGCTTTCGCGCTCCTGCTCTTTGATCCGCTCCCACTGTGCATTCACAGTTTGCTGATCTATTTCGATCGACTCTGCACTGTCACGTAACTGACCTGTTGGAAAGACGTGAGGGTGGCGACGCAGCAGCTTACTGCAGAGTTGATCAACCACTTCATGAAGATCAAATAGGGATTGTTCTTTACCCAGTTGCGAATAGAAGATGACCTGAAACAGTAGATCGCCCAACTCATCTTTTAGATGAGGCCAATCCTGTCGTTCGATGGTATCAGCGACTTCATAAGCCTCTTCGAGGGTATGAGGCACGATTGAAGCAAAGGTCTGCTCCAGATCCCATGGACAACCGGCTTTTGGGTCACGCAAACGCTCCATCAGGTAGATGAGGTCATCCAGGGTATAGCGATCACTCATTAATGAACCCCTGAGCGTTCACGGCGAACGTCACTGACATTCGGAATTTGATTGATCTTATCCATCACCTTGCCAAGCTTATCGAGTCGACCGATCTCTAGGGTCAGCGCCAAATTCGCTTCGTTGCTACTCTTATCCGTCAGTGTGTTAGCCGACAATATATTGATTCGCTCGTTCGCTAAGATGGTCATAACATCGCGCAACAGTCCTGATCGGTCAAAGGCCTCTATGACAATATCGACTGGGTAGGTGGCTTCAGCCTCCTCTTCCCAAGCCACTTGAACAATTTTACTGGGCTCCACCTCGCGCAGGTGTTGTAGCTCTTTACAATCTTCACGGTGGATCGAGACGCCGCGGCCCTGTGTCACGAATCCAGCAATGGCATCGCCGTGAATCGGCTTACAACAACTAGCAAATTGAGTCATCAAGCTGCCGACGCCAACAACATGGACACCAGAGTCACTCGACCTACTCTGTTTTGGTGACGAAGCAGGAACATCCAGATCCAATTGTGATTCACGTTCGGCCTGCTCTTCACGCGCTTGTGCAGCTGAGATCACTTGCGAGATTCTTAGATCGCCAGCACCGAGTGCCGCAAACATGTTCTCATTGGAAAGGAACTTAAGACGTTGTGCGATATCCGATAGGTCTACCTCAGTGGCGTCTAATGCCAATCGCTTAAACTCACGCTGAATCATCTCTTTACCCGCATCCACATTTTGATCACGAGCCTGAGTCTTAAACCAATGAGCAATCTTAGCTCTACCCTTAGAGGTTTTTACATAACCTAGGTTGGTGTTGAGCCAATCACGACTTGGGCGCTCTTCTGGGCCTGTCATGATCTCAACTTGATCACCAGTCTGCAGCGCGCGGTTGAGCGGAACAATACGACCCGAGACACGTGCACCTCGACAGCGGTGACCGATTTCCGTGTGCACACGGTAAGCAAAATCAACTGGGGTAGCGCCAGCAGGAAGATCAATGACGTGCCCTTCTGGCGTGAATACATAGACACGATCCTGGGTCACATCGGAGTGGAGAATATCACCCAATGATTCAGTATCGCCCAGTTCGTCATGCCACTCGAGAACCTGGCGTAACCAAGAGATCTTCTCTTCATAGCCATCGGCGCGACTCGCTGTATCTGTCCCTTTGTAGAGGTGGTGAGCACAGACACCTAGCTCAGCCTCTTCATGCATGTCAAAGGTGCGAATCTGAATCTCTACTGCCTGTGATTCAGGACCGAATACCGCGGTATGCAGTGAACGATAACCGTTGGGTTTTGGTGATGCGATGTAGTCATCAAATTCGTGCGGGATATTTCGCCATGCGCCATGAACTATGCCCAGCACGGTGTAACAATCACGAATTTCTGGCACCAATATACGCAGGGCACGGACATCGTAAACCTGATTGAATTCGATATTCTTACGCTGCATCTTTCGCCAGATACTGTAGATGTGTTTAGCGCGGCCAGAAACCTGACCATCAATACCTACCTCTACAAGTTTCTCTTCGAGCAGCTTAATGACACTGTCGATGTACTCTTGACGCGCAAGACGCTTTTCAGCAAGTAGCTTTGCTATGTGTTTGTAATCATTAGGTTTTAGATATCGAAATGAGAGATCTTCTAATTCCCATTTGATGTGGCCGATACCCAACCGATGCGCTAATGGGGCGTAAATATCGAACACTTCACGTGCAACGATGTAACGTTTACGTCGATCCGCATCTTTTACTGCACGAATCGCGCAGGTCCGCTCAGCCAGTTTGATGAGTGCAACGCGAACATCGTCCACCATGGCGACCAGCATCTTACGAACGTTGTCGACCTGACTGCCGCCAGTGCCTAACACGCCCTCTTCATCACGTGGATTTTTGCGACTGCCAATTGCAGCCATCTGCAAGACACCGCGCAGAAGACGAGCGATTTCAGCACCGAATTTAGCTTTAACCCGGTCGATTGATAGTCGCTCTTCTCGCACTGCACGGTAAAGCACACCGGCTACCAGAGCCTCTTCTGTCTGCTGCAGGTCAACGAGGATCTGGACCATCTCCAGACCAGTAAGATAGGCGTTTTGCCCCAGTGACCAGACATCATGAGTTGAGCTCTCTTCATTCAAGGAGGCTTCAACTAATTCGCATGCCTGACGGAAACGCGCTTCATCTTCGAATGTATAACGGTTAGATAGAATCTCTAACCAACGATCCAGATCAACGGATCCATCTTCACGGACCGGTTGATCGTCACGAACCTTAACCAATTTAGGCTACTCCTGTATTGCGAGTAGCGAGCTGATACCCTAGCTCAAACTCATAAAAACGGCGTCAATATTAGAACGACGGGGCTTAACCTAGGATGACTTAGAGAAGACACCTGTCGAAAGATAACGATCGCCTCTATCACAAATAATGGCGACGATTACTGCATTTTCAACCTCTTGAGCCAATCTTAGCGCGCCAGCAACGGAACCACCTGACGAAACACCACAGAAAATACCCTCTTCGGTCGCTAAACGACGCATCATGACTTCAGCATCCGCCTGATCAACATCCAATACACGATCGACACGACTCTCTTCGAATATCGTTGGTAGATACTCTTTTGGCCAACGACGTATGCCAGGGATTTGAGACCCTTCAGAGGGTTGAAGACCAACAATTTGAACGCTTGGATTCTGCTCTTTAAGGTAGCGCGAGGTCCCCATGATGGTACCTGTAGTTCCCATAGAGCTGACAAAGTGTGTGATAGTTCCTGAGGTTTGTTGCCAGATTTCAGGCCCTGTTGTGCGGTAGTGCGCTTCAGGATTATCTAAGTTACCAAACTGATTTAGAACCTTGCCTTCACCACGCGCTTGCATTGCCTCGGCCAAGTCTCGAGCACCTTCCATGCCCTCCTCTTTTGTCACCTCAATCAACTCTGCACCATAAGCACTCATAGCCGATTTACGCTCTTCGCTCATGTTATTCGGCATGATCAGTTTAAGCGTATACCCCTTGATTGCAGCGGCCATCGCCAACGCGATACCGGTATTGCCAGAAGTCGCCTCGATCAATGTATCACCTGGTGCGATCTCGCCTCGCTCTTCGGCTAGAGTGATCATACTCAAGGCAGGACGATCCTTAACGGAGCCCGCAGGGTTATTACCCTCTAATTTACAGAGAATGGTGTTGTTATTTGGCGCTTCGATACGTTGCAGTCTGACTAGCGGTGTATTGCCAACCAGCTCAGCGATAGTAGGGTATTGAGTTGAGCTCATCTCTAATCCGTTATAAGAATTGATTTTATTATTCGATTATATCAGGGGAATTCCACCATCGAAATGGTGAATTAAGCCTGAGCGATTACTTGAGCAACCACATAGTGCTGCTCATCACTGTAGCTTAAAAACCACCGGGTAATGCCAAGCACCTCGGCGTGTTCTAGAGCTTTGTCAGTCACCAACAGATCAGGGCGACCTGCACTGTTCTTAACCACCTCGAGGTGCTGCCAGCTAACGCCTTTAGCGATACCTGTACCCAAGGCTTTAACGGCCGCTTCCTTCGCTGCAAAGCGTTTAGCTAAAAAACGCGCGGGTTGGCTAGATTGGTTGAACGCTTCCAACTCAGTGGGGGTCAATATTCTCTCAGCAAAACCGGGAGTTCGCTCAAGTGCGCGCTCCACTCTAGAGATTTCAAGAATATCGACACCGGTTCCAACAAGCATTTAACTGGCCATCGCTCTGGCATTAAGCATCAGATCACGCATTTCACGAACCGCTTGATCCAAGCCGACAAAGAGTGAACGGGCGATGATCGCATGACCAATGTTTAGCTCATTGAACTCTGGAATTTCTGCAATCGGCTCTACGTTATGGTAGTGCAGACCATGACCAGCGTTGACCACCAGACCTATTGAGTGAGCATAGGTTGCTGCCTCTTTAAGTCGTTCAAGCTCGTCTAACTGCTCTTGGCCTTCTGCCTCAGCGTAAGCACCAGTATGCAGTTCAATCACTGGAGCTCCCACACGTTTAGCCGCATCAATTTGTGCCTGATCAGGATCGATAAAGAGTGAGACTTCGACTCCGGCTCTCGCCAAGCGCTGACACGCCGACTGAATGTGAATTTCATGACCAAGTACATCCAGACCGCCTTCAGTCGTTAACTCTTCGCGTTTCTCTGGCACTAAACAGGCGTGTGCAGGTTTGATCTCTTCAGCAAAACTGACCATTTCATCAGTAACCGCCATCTCAAAATTCATACGAGTCTGAAGCGTTTGCGCCAATAGACGAATGTCACGATCTTGAATGTGGCGACGGTCCTCACGAAGGTGCACCGTAATACCATCGGCGCCAGCGTGCTCAGCAATAGACGCTGCATAGACAGGGTCTGGGTATTGAGTACCACGAGCTTGACGAAGAGTCGCAATGTGATCGATGTTCACACCTAATAAAATACGATTTGGCTGGATCACTCACTCTCTCCTTTTCTCTCTTTAGATCTCGGTTGAAACAACTCTCTTGATCGCAACGGCTTGTCACCTAACTGCTCTTTTAAGAGCTCTCTCATTAAATACTTTGCCGCTTTCTTAACGCTGGGATCAGTATACTCACCTTGTTCAATGGAACGAAGCTGATCACCTGTGAAATGCGCCGAGGCAACCTCATCTACCGCACTTATCCCCTGCACAACATCATAACGGTAGTACGGCTGATGACAGCCTGACAGATCGCTCCAACTCCCTAACTCCTTCAGTAGCGCCTGCTCAAATAGCCGTAAACTCACCTCGTGATCTTGAGATTGAAGCAGATCATTAAGCAGCACTTTGTAATTGAGGAATAACTTAGGTGTCGCCTCTAAGGGTTGAAGCAAACGCTCCAGTAGTTCATTGGCGTACAAGCCACACATTAACGCTTTGCCAGTCAAAGTGGGGAGTAGTTCTGCCAATTCGGCTTGATGAAGCGTTTTAAGCTCTGACTGGCCTGAAAATCGAACGGCCAATACTGTAAAGGGTTGAAGCGTATGGCGTAACTTTGAGCCTGGCCTGCGCACACCTCGAGCAACTACTGATACTTTGCCATACTCGAGTGTAAATAGATCGACAAGTGCACTGGTTTCACGATAGGGACGCGAGTGAAGAACAAACGCTGCGACCTGTTCAGTGCGACTGTTCATTTAGTCGTGATGATATCCAAGGCTTGCTAGGGCACGTTCGTTGTCTGCCCAGCCGCGTTTCACTTTAACCCAAAGGTTCAGCATGACCTTGGCATCAAACATGCGTTCCATATCGATGCGAGCGTCACGACCGATCACTTTAATTCGCTCACCCTTATCACCGATAACAATACGTTTTTGCCCCTCTCGCTCAACAAGAATCAGTGCACTGATGGTCAACAGACCACGTTCATCTTGAGTAAACTCTTCGATCTCAACCGTGGTTCCGTAAGGGACTTCATCCCCTAGATTACGCATCAGTTTTTCACGCACAAGCTCTGCCGCGACAAAACGGGAGCTACGGTCGGTGATCTGATCTTCAGGGTAGAAGTGCATCCCTTCCGGCATGTAGGATTCAACGGCACGCTCTAGTTGATCGACGTTATGCCCTTTGTGAGCAGAGATAGGCACGATCTGATCAAAATGGCGTTTGCTATTGAGCGTTTCGATCCAAGGGAGAAGCGACTCTTTATCCTTGAGTAGATCCACTTTATTAACCGCCAATATGACTGGGCAACGAAGCTTCTCCAACTTAGAGAGTACGATCTCATCCTCTTCGGTCCAAGCGGTACGATCGACAATAAAGACGACTAGATCGACATGACGCAGCGCCTCAGAGGCGGCTTTGTTCATGTAACGGTTCAGTGCTTTACCTGTAGCGTCGTTGTGTAGCCCGGGTGTATCAACGTAGATAACCTGCAGATCCTCTTCGGTTTTAATACCAAGAATCTGATGACGAGTCGTTTGAGGTTTTTTTGAGGTGATGCTCAGCTTTTGACCAAGGATATGGTTGAGCAGTGTGCTCTTACCCACATTCGGTCGGCCAACAATAGCAACATAGCCACAGCGTGTATTCGCTTCCATGATTACTCCTGCCCTAGTGCAATCAGTGCAGCACGAGCGGCTTCTTGTTCTGCCTGGCGGCGGCTGGATCCAACACCCTTGCAGCTTTGATCCAACAGTTGAACCTGACAAGAGATATAGAAGGTCTGATCATGCGCCTCACCAACGACTTTATCCAGTTGGTAATCAGGTAGCGGCTTACGTCGTGACTGCATAAACTCTTGAAGGCGCGTTTTAGAGTCTTTGACTGACTTTTTAAGATCGATCGCTGCTAAACGCTCTTTGAACAACCCTAAGATGAACTGTTTAGACGTCTCAAAATCACTGTCCAAGTGAATGGAACCAATGATCGCCTCTACCGCATCAGCCAAAATTGAGTCGCGACGGAAACCACCACTCTTTAACTCACCCGAACCAAGGCGAAGATAATCACCCAAACCTAGCTCACGACCGATCTCTGCAAGAGTTTCACCTTTCACCAACTTTGCTCTAAGACGGCTCATTTCACCCTCTTTAGCCTGTTCAAACTGCTCAAACAGCGCATTAGCTATGACAAAGTTTAGGATTGAATCGCCCAAAAATTCCAGGCGTTCATTGTTGCGCTTACCACAGCTTCGGTGCGTTAACGCCAATTCAAGCAGGGATTCATCTTGGTAGGTGTGGCCAAGCTTTCTAGCCAACTCTGAGACAGGTCGTATCAAGGTTTTATCGCTTTAAATTCATCTTTAAAAACAACGACAGCATCAATGTTGCCGTACAGTGGGACGCGCTCTTCATAGTCCAGCGTGAATATCAGTTCACCAGTATCCTGAGTGATCTGCAAAGCGTCACGTCCAGGCAGAGCTACTTGATTAATCGTAAATCGACGCTCGATATCACGACGAATCTCGGCGCGACTTTTTGAGAGTTCAGCCGGGTCAGCAATAATATCTTCAATAATGCTGACCACGGTTGTATGGGTTGAGTAAGGCGCTAGCAGTTTAAACCCAAGGCTAAAGCCAACTGAGCCAACAATAAGCAGTAACAGTATCGATAGTGTACTGATGCCCTTTTGTCGAATGTGCTTATCCATACTCAACCTCAGTATTATTTACTGAATGGATCGCATCGCCGTGAAATCTGGAATGCTCAATAGTTGAGCCCAATGCATCCAAACACTCACCGCTTTACCGACGATCAATTCATCAGGAACAAAACCCCAATAACGGCTGTCATTACTGTTATCGCGGTTATCGCCCATCATAAAGTAGTGACCCTCTGGCACACGCCAGCCACCATTCATTACACGTGCATTTACATCGCGATAGATCTCGTGCGCAACATCGCCTAGCTGCTCTTCAACTTGAAGACGCTTGGGGTTGATCGCTGGTATTTGAGCAATCAACGTTTGATTCTGCGGCTCACCGTTCACAAAGAGCATCTTATCTTTGTAAACAATCTCGTCACCCGGAAGACCTATCACACGTTTAATATAGTACACGCTTGGGTTTTGAGGGTATTTAAATACCATAACGTCGCCACGTTGCGGCTCGTTATTATCAACAAACTTGATGTTTCCAACCGGTGTACGAAGACCGTAGTGGTATTTATTCACCAAAATGAAGTCACCAACTTTCAGCGTCGGCAGCATCGAACCTGAAGGGATTTGAAAGGGTTCGTATAGAAATGAACGAAGAATCAAAACAGCCGCTAATACCGGAAAGATAGAGCTAGAGAGTTCAGCCCAGTAGGGTTTATTAACCTTAGGTTCTTCGAAACCCTCTTCCACCATTTGCGACTCTTGGCGTTTTCTAGAGGGCGCAAAAAAGGCGATATCCAATAACCATAGCAGGCCTGTAACTAATGTAACTACGACCAGAATCAGTGCAAAATCTAAGTTCATATTAGCCTCAGCTGTCTACCTTCAGTACGGCTAGGAATGCATCTTGCGGGATCTCAACTCGACCCACCTGCTTCATGCGCTTCTTACCCTCTTTCTGCTTAGCGAGCAGTTTCTTCTTACGGCTCACGTCACCACCGTAACATTTTGCTAAAACGTTCTTGCGCAGAGCTTTAACCGTTGTACGAGCAATGATCTTACCACCCAGAGCCGCTTGAATAGCGACATCGAACATCTGACGTGGAATAAGGTCTTTCATCTTTTCACAGAGCAGACGGCCGCGGTACATTGAGTTATCGCGGTGAAGGATAACGGCCAAAGCATCCACTTTCTCACCGTTAATGAGAATATCCATTCGAACCAGCTTAGCGGCCTCGAAACGGGTAAAGTTGTACTCAAGGGAAGCGTATCCACGTGATACCGATTTCAAACGGTCAAAGAAGTCCAATACCACTTCGGCCATTGGCAGTTCATAACTTAACTGAACCTGCTTACCAACAAACTGCATGTTCTTCTGAATACCGCGCTTCTCCACACACAAGCCAATGACTTGGCCAAGGTAGTCCTGAGGCACAAGGATATTCGCTGTCACGATCGGCTCACGCATCTCACGAATGCCGCCTGGGTCTGGCAGTTTCGATGGGCTGTCAATGTAGATGATATCGCCGTTGTTCATCTCCACTTCGTAGACAACCGTTGGGGCTGTTGTAATCAGATCGAGATCGTATTCGCGCTCAAGACGCTCTTGGATGATCTCCATGTGAAGCATACCCAAGAAGCCACAACGGAAACCAAAGCCAAGTGCATCCGATGTTTCAGGCTCGAAGAAGAGAGAGGCATCATTAAGCGTTAGCTTGTCGAGCGCTTCACGGAAGTCTTCATAGTCATCAGAACTCGTTGGGAATAGACCGGCATAAACCTGTGGTTGAACTTTTTGGAAACCTGGCAGTGCATCAACATCAGGTGTCTTTTGATGCGTCAAGGTATCACCCACCGGTGCACCGTGAATATCTTTGATGCCGGCAACAACGAAGCCTACTTCACCTGCTTGTAAGATGTCAGTTTTCACCTGTTTTGGTGTAAAGATACCGACCATCTCAGCCTGGTAGTTCATGCCAGTCGATTTAACCATGATGCGATCTTTACGACGCAAGGTTCCTTGAGTCACACGAACCAGTGAGACGACCCCTAGGTAGTTATCAAACCAGGAGTCGATAATTAGGGCTTGAAGTGGTGCTTCGCGGTCACCTTGTGGTGGTGGGATTACATCGATCAGCGCCTCTAGAACATCTTCAACGCCCATACCCGTTTTAGCTGAACAAGGGACCGCAGCTGAAGCGTCGATACCGATCACCTCTTCAATCTCCTGACGAACCACTTCGGGTTCAGCCTGAGGTAGATCCATTTTGTTCAAGACAGGTAGAACCTCAAGGCCCTGCTCTATCGCGGTGTAACAGTTGGCTACCGACTGCGCTTCAACACCTTGCGCGGCATCGACAACAAGAAGTGCACCTTCACATGCATAGAGTGAGCGTGAAACTTCATAAGAGAAGTCGACGTGTCCCGGCGTATCGATGAAGTTCAACTGGTAAGTTTCACCGTTGCGCGCTTTGTAGTCCAAGGTGACACTTTGAGCTTTGATGGTGATGCCACGTTCGCGCTCGATATCCATTGAATCGAGGACCTGTTCAGCCATTTCACGATCAGACAGACCGCCACAAATTTGAATAATGCGATCGGCTAACGTCGACTTACCGTGGTCGATGTGTGCAATGATACTGAAGTTACGAATGTGATCTAGTTCACTCACTCTGTGTAAAACCTATACTCTTGGAACGACAAAGAAAATTTAGCGCACAATTCTACTCGAATTCATGCCCTATAGATAGAAAACAGGGGCCATTAAGGCCCCTGCAGAGGATCTTTTCAACGATCCACTAGGTTCACTCGAGACGCATTGCTAAAAAGACTGGATTACCGCCACGAATCACTCGAAGTGGCACCGCTTTGTCATCTGGCAAGTCGGCCACTATATCGGCCAGTTGCTCCACTGAGCTAATTGACTGACCGGCTAGCATAGTGATCACATCACCCTGACGTACGCCGGCATTGGCCGCAGGACCTTGTCCAACTGATTCAACATAGACCCCTGCATCAACACCGGTACGCTCTTTGATTTCAGACGTCATATCTTGAACCACCAAGCCCAGAGACTTTCTCTCTTTAGGCTCAGGTTGTGCTCGGTTAGCGGCTAACTCTTCATTTGAGGGAAGCTCACCAATCGTCACTTTCAAGTTGACTGATCTACCTGAACGGAACACCTCGACATCCGCTGTTTCGCCCGGTGCAATACGACCAACCTGAGCAGGTAGCTCGGCTGACAAACCGATCTCACGGCCATTAAATTTAACGATGACATCACCCGCTTCAAACCCTGCCTCTTCAGCAGGACTATCACTTAACACCTGTGCAACCAGCGCACCTGATGGTTTATCTAAGCCGAATGATTCAGCAAGGTCACGTGTAACCTCTTGAATAATCACACCCAACCAACCTCGAGAGACGCTACCCTTCTCTTTAAGCTGATTGGCAACCTCCATAGCCACATCGATGGGAATGGAGAAAGAGACCCCCATGAAGCCACCTGAGCGGGTATATATCTGCGAGTTGATACCGACCACTTCGCCATCTAGATTGAATAGCGGGCCTCCGGAGTTGCCTGGGTTGATCGCCACATCGGTTTGAATAAAAGGAACATAAGAGTCACCTGGAAGGGCTCTCTCCTTAGCGCTGACAATACCGGCAGTGACGGTTGAGTCAAAACCAAAAGGACTGCCAATAGCCAGTACCCACTCACCCACTTCAAGCTCAGAAGAGCTACCGATCTCCAGTGCCGGTAGATCTTTAGCATCGACCTTGAGTAGCGCCACATCTGAACGTTGATCAGAACCAATAATCTCTGCCTCAATTTCGCGTCGATCATTCAGTCTAACCAGAACTTTCTCAGCTTTATCGATCACATGGTGATTGGTCAAAATGTAGCCATCATCCGAAATAATAAAGCCCGAGCCCAGCGATTGTGGATGCATACGAGGCTGCTGCCCAGGTGGCTGCTGAAAACCCCTGAAGAAGTCGCGGAAGATCTCTGGCACTTCCTGGTCGTTGAAGTTGTGGGGCATAGCCGAACGAGAACTCTGTTTCTGTTCTTGAATCGTGCTTATATTGACGACCGATGGCGACAGCGATTTCACTAAATCCGTGAAATCGGGTAACTGCTTGGCCATCGCCAAGGATGAAATAGCGATACCCGCTACGAAGGTAATTGATCGAAGAAAGGTCATATTTACTCCTTAGGTAAAAACCTTAGCGAAGCAAACGTGGCTGATACTGCCCTGATGCTACGCCTCTTAAACCCATATTACGGCCAATGAACAAGCCGACTATGAATCCAAGGATAGCGCCAACTATCTGAAAAAATTCTGAAAAGTTTAAAAATCTCGCCAAAATTGGCAGAAGGATCATACCGACCAGCGGTATAAGGTAGACGGTAACAGAGGCACCTACCAAGGCACCCTCTTCCAATCCAACCCAAACCTCTTGGCCTGGCGATACAATAAGTCGACTGGGGTTATCGATTAGAACTTCAACGCGTTTGGTTGGGAACCAATCGCTGAGGCGTTTCTGGCCACAAGTCGATGAGCTTGCACAGGATGCACAAGCACTTTGGCGACTCACCTCTACCCAAACCTGATCGGCCTCAGAACGGAGAACCGTCGCACGCTCTTCGATCATGAATTAATTGCTAGCGACCACCACGCTTGCAGCCACTTTATCAGCATCCGTCAGTGACAAATCACCCACTACCGAGACAAAACGATCATCAACTAAACGACCGACAGCCACCAAACCTTGTGCGCTTAAGGCGCCTTCCGATGCAGAGACTGCTTCAGCCGGTTTAATCACCACACTTAGCACCTGATCACCCTTTTTGTAGAGCTTAGATTGACTGTTACCAGTCACTCGTTCTGATACTTCAGCAAAACCATCGGGTAGCCAGTTAACCTGCCAGTCAGTCCCAGTGCTGTTTAACAGTGCAATATGCTCATCGATCTGACCGCGAAGACCTTCAGATAGACGAATCACTTCGAGAGTTGGTTTACTCTCTTGCACCGCTTCAACGCCTGAAGCAAGGGATGTGCGCATAAGATCTGAAGAACCTTGATTACGCTCTAGGTAGCCACTGGATGCCAATGCGCTCGGCTCACCCAGCTGAGCGCTGTTCAAACCAATCATGACAGCTAGGGTAAGGGATGCAGCAATAGCCATACTACCTACCGCACTCCAACTAGAGGTTTTTGTCTCTTCAACCTGAGTTGATTGCTCTTCTGAAATAGAGGCCATGACTTGAGAGGAGATATCAACAGTAGAGTTGATGCTCTGTTCACGCATCAAGGTTCGAGCGAGGTGGTAACGACGCCATACTTGAGCGTCTTCACTGTTCTCGTCGTAATGTTTAAGAGCACGACGCAACTCAAATTCAGTTGCCTCCGAGTCCATCAATGCAGAAAGACTTTCTCTATTGCTCGACATATTTGATCCTCATTTGCTCTAGTTAGAGAGCATTGGTTTCAACTCATTATCAATCGCTTCACGAGCTCGATGGATCCTTGATCTGACGGTGCCAATTGGACACCCCATTACTTCGGAGATCTCATCGTAGCTCATCCCTTCAAGCTCTCTCAGTGTTAACGCCACTCGAAGCTCTTCAGGAAGTTGCTCGAGCGTTCGGGTCATCACCTCGAACATCTCATCTCGATGCAAACTATTTTCTGGTGTTTCAAGATCTCTAAGCTCTGTGTCGCTCTCTAGATCTTGAAAATCTAAATCTCTATCAGGCGGTCTTTTACTTCTTGCGACTAAATAGTTCTTCGCAGTGTTAATGGCTATACGATACAGCCAAGTGTAAAAGGCACTTTCACCTCTAAAGTTCTTAAGAGCCTTATAAGCCTTAATGAACGTCTCTTGTGCAACATCCAACGACTCTGATTGATCGTGAATGTAACGCCCTACCAGTGCAATAATCTTATGCTGATAACGCTTCACGAGCAGATCAAACGCACGCTGATCACCTGCCTGTACACGCTCAACAAGCATCTGATCGGTTATCTTGTGGTTGGTATCGTTCACTCTCTATCCTAGTCAATGCCAAAGGGCTTCGGAGGATGACAGTATGATTGTTACACCAACCTAATATCAAGCCGATCAATCTCTTACACAGACTAAGATTCAAAAAATGTCGAAAAGTTCCCCAATTATTGAAGTTTTTTTACAAACCCCTTACCAAGAGCTAAACACACTCGCATAATAGAGCTCTTTTTTACGGTCTCAATAAGTCAAAACAGATGGCACGATTTGAAGCAGATGTACTGATCATTGGCAGTGGCGCAGCCGGTTTAACAGCCGCACTAAATTTACCGTCTAACCTGAAGGCACACGTCTTGAGCAAGGGTAAATTAGAGCATGGTGCTACCTGGTGGGCACAGGGTGGAATTGCCGGTGTTTTTGATCCAAAAGATCAAACCGAAAACCACATCAACGACACCCTGGTTGCTGGTGCCAACCTTGGACACTTAGACTCTGTTCAACACACCGTAAAAGATGGCCCCAAAGGCATTCAATGGCTAATTGATCAGGGTGTACCTTTCACACGACAGGAAGAGCAGTATCATTTAACACGAGAAGGCGGCCACTCACATCGCCGTGTACTTCACTCGGCCGATGCAACAGGCAAAGCGATTCAACAAACTCTAATCAGCCAAGCAAGGTCGGCCAGCAACATTGAGCTGTTTGAAGATCGAATTGCGATCGACCTGATCACCCGTCGTAAATTAGGCTTAGGTGAAGATGCGTGTGTAGGTGCCTATGTCTACAACCAAGAGACAGAGAGCGTTGATCTGTTTCTTGCTCGAACCGTCATATTAGCAACTGGCGGTGCCTCTAAGGCTTACCTCTATAACACCAACCCGAACGGCGTCGCATCCGGCGATGGTATTGCAATGGCTTGGCGAGCAGGCTGCCGAGTTGCAAACCTAGAGTTTAATCAGTTTCACCCTACCTACCTTTATCACCCTAAGGCACAGAGCTTTTTGGTCACCGAAGCGATCCGTGGCGAAGGCGGTATTCTGAAACTACCTAACGGCACCCGTTTCATGCACCGTTTCGATGAGAGAGCCGAACTGGCACCACGCGATATCGTCGCCCGCGCCATCGACTTTGAGATGAAACGTGTTGGTTGTGAATATGTTCACTTGGATATTTCTCACAAACCCGCAGATTTCATTAAAGAGCACTTCCCAACCATTTATGAGCGCTGTTTAGAACTTGGGATCGACATTACTAAGGAACCGATACCCGTAGTACCAGCTGCACACTACACCTGTGGCGGTGTCATGACCGACATAAATGGCCAGACCGATATCAAAGGACTCTTTGCCATTGGTGAGACCGCATTTACAGGCCTTCATGGCGCAAACCGATTAGCATCAAACTCGCTACTTGAGTGTGTCGTGTATGGTAAATCCGCGGCTGAACAGGTGGCATCACTACTACAAAAGAGTGGAGAGGCCTTCCCAGAGGTCCCTAACTGGGATGATTCACAGGTAGTTAACTCAGACGAAGATGTCATCATCTCGCACAACTGGGATGAACTGCGCCGTTTTATGTGGGACTACGTGGGTATTGTACGTACTGATAAACGCCTACAGCGAGCACAGCACCGTATCGATCTATTGAACGATGAGATCAATGAGTACTACAGCAATTATAAAGTGAGTAAGTATCTGATCGAGCTTCGTAATCTAGTGACCGTCTCAGAATTGATTATCCGCTGTGCTATGAAACGCACTGAATCACGTGGCCTTCACTACACGCTCGACTACCCAGAACAGTCACCTGATCTTTATGACACCGTTCTGGTACCGGAAAACTACTTCTGGGGCGTTAACGCTTAGCACCAATAGGCGCGTATTGAGAAATAACCGATAAGCGCCGCCACTCACACTCTGGTATTTGGTCAAACCAGACACAAATCCAAACAGGTAATGCACGCTCTAATGGTTGCACTTTAATAAAGAGAACTAACCTTAAGTTTAAAATTTGAACAGGTGGAGCTGTCTCTAACATCTTCTCATCTATAAACAGGCAAAACCTATATTTATCGGCATTCCAAACAAAGCCGGTGAAGCGCTCAAATGGAGCCAAAGCACGATAGACCCATAGTGAGAAGGTAAGTAACAGAAGATACACCGCAGTCGATGCATCGGTGAGTAAAGGGGTTAAACCGACTAAAACAAAAAAGCCAAACGTAAACAGACGTTTGGCTTTAGATTCGATAAGATCAAACCTTACTGGCGCGAACACAATCCAACACCACAGTGACCGCTCTCTCCATATCTGGGTCAGCAGGCTTTTCACGCTGCATGAACCAGAGAAAGAGCTCTTGATCTTCACAATCAAGAAGCTTCACAAAGCGATCCTGATCCTCAACCGATTGATCACGAAAGTGATTCTCCATAAATGGGACAAACAGCAGATCCAACTCCCACATACCACGACGAGACTGCCAAGTAAGACGACGGATGTCTTCTTCAGAATACACGCTATACCACTCCAAAACGCGTTGATTAGATGAGAGTAAATATAGCATTAAATAGGCATGGTATGGGGAGAAAGTTGAGACGTTGGAGCGGTCTTGCAAAGGCTGCGAAGGTTGGGAGCGTGATTGGAGAGCAGGTGACAGGCTAAAGCCTGTCACTGGTGTGCTTAACTCGCTACGGAACTACGGTGACAGGTCTTCAGCCTGTCACTGGTGTGCTTAACTCACTACGAAGCTACGGTGACTGGCCTTCAGCCTGTCATCCGCTATAGACGTCGGCAGAGATTCTGTTAAGCCGTTGGTGCGGTCTTGTAAAGGCCGCGATGGGATTGGCAGAGGGCCTCTTACGAAGCTCTCAATGACCTACAATAGGTTACGAACGGTGTTCGAGTGAATGACCTACAATAGGTGCCGAGCGTTGCTCGTCATCGCTTCGCGACGCCGTTGGCGCCTCCCCTGCGCACCTTCGGTGCATCTGTGGTCACATGGGCATTCGCTCAGAAGTCTCCTTGCGACCAAAAAACAAAAAACCCCAGGACCTTTCGGTACTGGGGTTCTTTGTTTATTAGGTGCCTGGCAATGACCTACTCTCACATGGGGAAACCCCACACTACCATCGGCGATGACGCGTTTCACGACTG
>NZ_WBYR01000013.1:0-61433 GCF_013283315.1 Marinobacterium sp. xm-g-59
AAATATATAATCAAATGAGGCCGCATCTTAGCCTTGGCATGAAAACGCCAGAAGAGGTGCATAAAAAAGCGACGACCTAAGGTCGTCGCTTCAATCAAAAACCGTCAACGTATTTTAGGACGGGACAAAAGATTCGTTCAGAACAAAATGGCGCCTGTTAAATCAAAATTCTTCAGCTTAACCTGAGAATATTTCGCCCACTACGATTGTATAAAAGCCGACCAATCGCCCGTTTGTGCTATAATCGCGCCCCTAAATTTTTAAGCCCTAGTGGTTAAACCTCAGAATCGAGTGGCAAAAATGAGCAAAGAGACGTCTCTAGAAAAAGGCAAAATTAAAATTCTTCTATTGGAAGGTGTGCACCAGTCAGCCGTTGATACATTGAACGCGCAAGGCTACACCAACATTGAGTTCCACACCGGCTCGCTTCCAGAAGAGGAGCTACTAGAGCGCATCGCTGATGCTCATTTCGTTGGCATTCGCTCGCGCACTCAGCTGACTGAAAAAGTATTTGATGCGGCCGAAAAACTGGTCGCAGTTGGCTGTTTCTGTATCGGCACCAACCAGGTTGATCTGCAAGCAGCGACTGAGCGTGGTGTAGCGGTCTTCAACGCACCTTATTCAAACACTCGCTCTGTGGCTGAACTGGTTCTTGCTGAGACCATCATGCTGATGCGCGGTGTACCTGAGAAAAACGCGGTTGCACACCGAGGTGGCTGGCAAAAAACGGCTAAGAATAGCTACGAAGTGCGCGGTAAAAAGCTGGGTATTATCGGATACGGCAGCATCGGTTCTCAGCTAAGTGTAATGGCTGAAGGCCTGGGTATGGAGGTCTACTTCTACGACGTCATTACTAAACTGCCACTGGGCAATGCTAAACAGGTCGGCACTCTACACGAGCTACTGGGCATGTGTGATGTTGTCTCACTTCACGTTCCAGAGACTGCTGCAACACAGAACATGATGGGGCCTATCCAGTTTGAAGCGATGAAGCAGGGCTCGATCCTTATCAACGCGGCTCGCGGAACCGTGGTTGATATCGACGCACTCTGTGAAACGCTAGAGAGCGGCAAACTACTGGGCGCAGCAATCGACGTATTCCCCGTTGAGCCACGCTCAAACGACGACGAGTTCATTAGCCCACTACGCAAGTTCGACAACGTCATCCTGACTCCACACGTAGGCGGCTCTACAATGGAGGCGCAGATGAACATCGGCTATGAAGTTGCAGAGAAGCTGGTTAAATACTCTGACAACGGTTCGTCAATCACCTCGGTTAACTTCCCAGAGGTGGCTCTTCCTGGCCACAATAATGCACACCGTCTTCTGCACGTACACAAAAACGTGCCGGGTGTCCTTTCGAAAATCAATAACATCTTCTCGGAAAATGACATCAACATCGTCGGACAGTACCTTCAGACCAATGAAAAGGTGGGCTATGTTGTGATCGATGTCGACGCTGACAGCTCAAAAATCGCTATTGAAAAACTGTCTGAAATTGATGGCACGATTCGTTGTCGCCGACTCTTTTAAGTCGATTTTAGAGAGATCAAAGCCCAGCGATGCTGGGCTTTTTCATTTCTAATTCCATACTACGAAATAAAGACCCATTTTCCACAGTATGAAATAGAACATTTCACACTTGAGACTAAAGGTGGGTTACATATAGTCAACAGTCGTTTAATGTTGCATGGCACAATTTGAAACCGCGACCCCATCGGCGAAATGATGCCGGCCTACGCGAAACTCAGGAGTAATTATGATTCAACGTACCGAAGTTAATGGCCTACAGGTCGCTACTGAACTCTACACCTTCGTTAACGACGAAGTACTTCCAGGCACAGGCGTCAGCACCGATGCATTTTGGAGCTCATTCGCATCGATTATTCACGATCTAGCACCTCGCAACCGCGAACTGCTGGCTAAACGTGATCAGATCCAAGAGCAGATGGATGAGTGGTACCGCGCGCATCAAGATGGTTACGACTTTGCTGAGTACAAAGCCTTCCTAAAAGAGATTGGCTACCTGGTTGAGGAGGGTCCTGACTTTAAGATCACCACCTCTAATGTCGATCCTGAGATGGCGACCATGGCCGGTCCACAGCTGGTGGTGCCAGTCATGAATGCACGTTTTGCGTTGAACGCGGCTAACGCTCGTTGGGGCAGCCTATACGACGCACTCTACGGTACTGATGCGATCTCTACCGATGGCGGTGCCGAGATCACTAAAGAGTACAACCCAGCACGTGGTGCGAAAGTGATCGCATTCGGTCGCGACTTCCTAAACGAATCCGCACCACTTGCCTCAGGTTCACACGCTGATGTAACCGCCTACACCGTTGCAGATAGTTCACTGGTTGCAACCATTGATGGTCAAGCCGTTGCTCTGGCTAACCCTGATCAGTGCGTTGGCTACAAAGGCGATGCATCAGCACCAGAATCGATTCTTCTGATCAACAACGGTCTGCACTTTGAAATTCAGATCGACGCATCAAGCCAGATCGGTTCAGAAGACAAAGCCGGCGTTAAAGACATTGTGATGGAATCGGCGTTAACAACCATCATGGACTGTGAAGACTCTGTTGCTGCGGTTGATGCTGAAGATAAGACGCTGGTGTACCGTAACTGGTTGGGTCTGATCAAAGGCACCCTCAGCGAGACCATCGAAAAAGGGGGTAAATCATTCACTCGTACCATCAACGGTGATCGTGAATACACCGGTAAAGATGGTCAGCCTATGGCACTGAAGGGCCGCTCTTTGATGTTCGTTCGTAACGTTGGCCACCTAATGACCAACAACGCGATCATCGACAAAGAGGGTAACGAAGTTCCAGAAGGCATCATGGATGGCATGATCACGTCAACGATCTCTATCCACGACGTGAAGCACAATGGCAAATTCAACAACACCGTCACAGGCTCTATCTACATCGTTAAGCCGAAGATGCACGGCCCTGAAGAGGTGGCCTTCACCAACGAGCTTATGGGTCGCGTTGAACAGGCACTAGGCCTAGCCGAGAACACCATTAAAGTGGGCATCATGGACGAAGAGCGTCGTACGACGATCAACTTGAAAGAGTGTATCCGTGCCGCAAGCTCGCGCGTTGTCTTCATCAACACTGGCTTCCTAGATCGCACCGGCGACGAGATCCACACCTCGATGGAAGCAGGTCCAATGATTCGCAAAGGTGATATGAAAGCAGCCTCTTGGATTGCTGCTTACGAAAACTGGAACGTGGATATCGGTCTCGCCTGTGGCCTAAGCGGCAAAGCGCAGATCGGTAAGGGTATGTGGGCGATGCCGGATCAGATGGCGAACATGCTGGATCAGAAGATTGGCCACCCAATGTCTGGTGCAAACACTGCATGGGTTCCATCACCAACCGGTGCAACACTGCACGCGCTTCACTACCATAAGGTGGATGTGTTTGGCCGTCAGGAAGAGTTGGCTAAGCGTGAGCGCGCTTCACTAGACGATATCCTAACCATCCCTGTAGAGCGCAACCCACAGTGGAGTGCAGAAGAGATCCAAGCGGAGCTGGATAACAACGCACAGGGTATCCTTGGCTATGTTGTTCGTTGGGTTGATTCAGGTATCGGTTGTTCTAAGGTGCCAGACATCAATGATGTCGGCCTAATGGAAGACCGCGCAACACTGCGTATCTCTAGCCAGCACATTGCGAACTGGATTCGCCACGGCATCTGTTCAGAAGAGCAGGCAATGGAGACTCTAAAACGCATGGCAGCTGTTGTTGATCGCCAGAATGCGAACGACCCAACCTACACGCCACTGTGTGACGACATCGATAACAATATCGCGTTCAAAGCAGCGTGCGACTTAGTCATCGATGGCTGCAAACAGCCAAACGGCTACACAGAACCAGCACTGCACGCGCGTCGTCTAGAGCTAAAAGCAGCTCGTTAATAGATAACAACGCACGATCAAAAAACGGGCCTCTAAGGCCCGTTTTATTATCTAGGTGGATCGACACGATCTGGTGTTGAACCATTGACCCGGTACCAGCCCGCAATGGAGTAGCGATCTCGTTGTGCGGGTAACACTTCGTGAGGAAACTCCTCACTCAAAAACAGAACCACCGTACCCATTAATGGAGTGACTTTAAGTCCTTCGGTATCTGCATCATTTTGGTAAAGCACCAGTTCCCCACCATCATCCGCTCCCCAATTTGGGTTGAGGTAGACCACCATCGACAGCACTCGGTTACGCTGATCTCGGAACGCATCATAGTGGCGCTTGTAGAAGTCACCGGCGCTGTAGTGAGCCAAATGGCTTTCAAATGAGAACAAACCCAGGAATAGACGACGGTTCAAATAGCCTTGCAATCGATTTGCCCAAGCTAACCAGCGAGCGCCCGTCGGAGTCTCGCCAGTAAACCAACAGATACGATCCGTTCGCACAAATTCATTGTGCATGCGCTGATCTTGACGACCGATACCCGCGGCAGTGAACTCAGTTTCATCTAGCCCGTATAACTGTTCACAGATCTCCTGCCCAAGCTCAATCGGCAGTGACGCTGGGCAGATCGCATAGCCTTGGCTTTGCAGGTTATTTGCGATCTGTTCAAATAGAACCTCTTCATCTGTATAGACTTGCAGTTCGGTAAGGGGTTGAGCAGGAGACATAGGGATGAACTCAAAAGGATAAGATCTGCATTTCATGCCTAAATCAGGGAATAAGCAAGCATTAAGAGTGCAATTGATGACTGAATTAAACACTCAGAGCCAACAGCTGGCCGACTTTATTGAGCGACACCCAAAACTGTTTATTTTGACGGGAGCGGGAATCAGTACTGGCTCAGGCATTCCGGCTTATCGCGATGCAGAGGGTAACTGGAAATCGCCTCCACCGGTGCAGCATGGTCAATTCATCAGTCAATTAGCGGTACGTCAACGCTACTGGGGAAGAAGCTTAGCCGGTTGGCATACCATGCGTGATGCTCAACCGAGTAACGCACATAAAATATTGGCCGCCCTTGAGAAACAGAACCGCGTTGCACTGCTGGTGACCCAGAACGTTGATCGTCTGCATCAAAAGGCAGGCAGCCAAAAGGTGGTCGATCTGCATGGCCGTGCTGACATCGTGGCCTGCATTGAGTGTGATTATGAAATTACCCGAGATGAGATGCACCAGTGGTGTCGACGTGAAAACCCAGAGTTTAACGCGCCACTCTCATCGCCAAGACCCGATGGGGATGCGGACTTTGAAGCCGATTTTAGTCACTTCAATGTGCCGGACTGCCCTGACTGTGGTGGTGTTATGAAGGCGCGTGTGGTCTATTTTGGCGACAACGTTCCCAAGGAGACTGTCTTCAGTGCGATTGATGCTTTGGAGGATTCAGATGCACTGCTCTGTATCGGCACTTCGCTTCAGGTGTTCTCCGGATTTCGCTTTAACCGTCATGCACAGCAACAACAGATTCCACAAGCGGCACTGACGCAAGGGGTGACTCGTGCCGATGAGATGCTAGACCTCAAGATCGATGCTGAGATTAATCACACCCTTGAAGAGGTTGCTAACCTGCTTGGAATAGATTGGCGCTAGTTGATATCAGCTCTGGTATACTTCGCGCACTATCAAGTTGAAGGCATACCCGTGAGCAAATCTAAATCGTTCAAATCCCTCCCTCTTTCTGAAGGCCAGTTAAACAATTTGGCTTCGATCGGCTACGAGTCGATGACCGAGATCCAAGCTGAAAGCCTTCCTTACAGCCTTGAGGGTACTGATCTGCTTGCACAAGCGGCTACCGGCAGCGGTAAGACGTTAGCGTTTGGTCTGCCATTGGTGGAGCGCCTAGAGCCCAAACGTTTCTGCATTCAGGCGTTAGTGCTGTGCCCAACACGCGAATTGGCCGGCCAGGTCGCCGATGAGCTTCGTAAACTTGCGCGCCACCCTGGTAATATCAAGATCTTATCGCTCTGCGGTGGCCAACCTATCGGCCCGCAGATTGGTTCACTTGAGCACGGTGCACACATTATCGTCGGTACACCAGGGCGCATCGTTGATCACCTGCGCAAACGCACTCTCGATCTATCGCGAGTCTCGACACTGGTGTTTGATGAAGCGGATCGTATGCTCGATATGGGCTTCCAAGATGATCTAGATCGTATCCTTGGCCAAATGCCTAAAGATCGCCAGACACTTCTGTTTTCGGCTACCTACCCTGAAAACATCCAAGCACTGAGTAAAGAGTATCAGCGCAACCCTAAAGAGGTGCGCATTGCAGCCAAAGATCCCGATATCAGCACGATTAAACATCGTGCCTACCAGTGTGATCGGACTCAAATGGGACAGGGCACATTGGCCGTACTGACGTCCGTAATGCCGGAATCCGCCATCATCTTTTGTAACACCAAAGAGAGCTGTAACCAGTTAGGGCAAGAGCTACGCTCTTACGGTCTAAAAGCGGGCGTGTTGCATGGCGACATGGAACAACGTGATCGTGATCAGGTACTGATTCGTTTTAGTAACGGCACGTTAAGATTCTTGATCGCCACGGATGTTGCCGCACGTGGTTTGGATATCGACTCGGTTGATCTAGTGCTAAACGCTAGCCTGCCCGGCGATTCGGCTGTCTACACTCACCGCTGTGGCCGAACGGGCCGTGCCGGTCGTAAGGGCCAAGCCATCTCTCTGGTTGGTGCGAAAGATGGATTCCGTTTAGAGAAGATCAATGCAGCGGCTGGCTTGTCACTGGAAGCGAAGCCGATGCCTCGCCCGCAGATTAACAATGTGATTAAACTGCAATCGAACCTGCGCACCATTGCGATCTCAATGGGCCGCAAGAATAAGATTCGCCCGGGAGACATTGTCGGTGCGCTCACTGCGACAAAAGAGATCAAAGGCGATCAGATCGGCAACATTAGCGTACAAGACTTTAATAGCTACGTAGCCGTGCCAAGAACACTGGCTGATCGTGCTGTTGAGATCCTGCGCCAGCGCCCTCTTAAAGGGAAGCCAGCAAGAGCTCGTAAGATCTAAAGCAGTTTCAGCACCGGTTCATCGAGTGCAGAGAGCTGCACTTTAAGATCGAGCAAATGCTCTCCCCAGTAGCGCTCTGTGTTAAACCATGGGAAGGCTTTGGGGAAGGCGGGGTCGTCCCAACGTTTTGCGATCCAAGCGGCATGGTTCATCATTCTGAGTGTTCTTAGTGGCTCAACAAGGTTTAGCTCGCGAGGATTGAACTCAAAGAACTCTTCATAGCCGGCAATCACCTCACTCAGCTGTATCTCCATCTGATGGCGCTCGCCTGTCAAAAGCATCCAGATATCTTGAATCGCAGGAGCCATACGCGCGTCATCAAAGTCTACGAAGTGCGGTCGATCATCACGCCAAAGCACATTGCCACTGTGACAATCCCCGTGCACGCGAATGGATTGAAGGTCTGAGTAGTCTGAAAAACGCTGCTCTACCCTATCGAGTACCTCTTGTGAGATCGACTCATAAGCTGCACGGAGAGTCTCTGGTATGTGTTCCAACAGCAGCAACTCCCGACTCTGCCAACCGTAGCTATCGACCTCTAAAGAGGGTCTCTCTACAAACGGCTTAGCTGCGCCAACAGCGTGTATTTGACCGAGGGCAACACCCAGCTGATAAAGATGTTCAGGATCATCCAGTTCAGGTGCCCTTCCTCCTCGTCGAGGAAAGAGGGTGAAACGAAACTGATCAAAGTTGAGCAGACTCTCCCCTTCGCTGTTTTTAAGGGGTGCAACGACAGAGATATCGGCATCAGCCAACTCAAAACAGAAATCATGCTCCTCTTGGATCTGCGCATCACTCCATCGGTTCGGGCGGTAGAACTTTGTAATCAAGGGTTCAGCTTGATCGATACCCACTTGATAGACGCGGTTTTCGTAACTGTTTAACTCAAGGATACGGAAATCACTCAGCCACCCCTGAGACTCAACCGCATCGATGACACGATCAGGCGTCATTGAGTAGAAAGGGGTTTTGCTGTCCATTGTATGGCTCCATCGCTCGTTTATGACGGTATTCTAACATTTCGCCAATCGATTCAGTGTGATGAAACGTAACTATATTCAATTAAGGATCAGATCATGCGCAGAACAACCGATTATCAGCTCAACATAACCGAAGGGACAGGCTGGCCAGAGACCCCTTTTGTTGTCCACTCTTCAACGATTAATGGCAACTCTGATCTGCTGGAGTTACTGGGTGAGCATCTTCGCAGAATGGGACTGCAGCGAGAGTGGCAATCCCTTCAGATCGTCGATCATCATACCCACCAACAGGGCCTACAGACGCTTCACAGTTTTGAAGTGAACTATGAGCAGCTAGAAGCGGGACAGATGGAGTATTTCAGTGCCGTCATCTGGTATGACATCACCGAGCCCTGGAGCAAGTTGCATACAGAATTTGTACATTAAAACCGCACATGAAAAATGAAGCAAAATTGCTATTTTAACAGCGCTTTAAACGATTCCTCATTATTAAGGGTACTTGGCAATGGTTTTAGATCATTTCCCAAATCGTTTCGAAGTACAAAATCCTTATATTTCCCGTAAAGTACTTGATACTTACTATCTGTTAGAGTGCCTATTTTCGAATCATCAAGCAGAATGGAAGGACGAATAAACACCATTAAAACGGTAGAGCTTTGAATTTTCTGCTTTCCTCTGAATAGGGCTCCAAACAGTGGAACGTCACCAAGCAAAGGAACTTTGGTCTCTTTAGTTGAGAATTTTCGGTCAATTAGGCCACCAAGCACCAAGGTTTGATTTTGCCCAACAGCGACATTGGTTTGGATTACCTTTTTATCCGTCGTGCTGTTACCTAAATCCAAATTGATGTTGCTGACTTCCTGCTCAATTGCCAAACGCACAACACCACCCGCACTAATTTGTGGGCGTACTTTAAGGATAGTACCGACCTCTTTTCGCTCTACAGTTTGGAATGGATTGGTGGCACCATTTGTGCCTGTTGTATAACTGCCTGTAACAAATGGGACTTCCTGACCAATCGAGATAGTCGCCTCTTCATTATCTAACGTCAGAATAGATGGCGTTGATAGAAGGGTATTTTTGGTATCTGTTCTGATAGCTTGAACCAAACCCGTTAAACCTCTCCCACTGGCATTCATATTGGTTGCACCAAGCACCGCAGTACCTTGCAAATTAGTAACCGCCGAAGCTTGATCTGTCGCGCTGCCTGATACCATCGCACCAGCAATAGAACTTAGGGTCCCACCAAAATCTGTTAGGAAAACCCCACTCGTTCCAACTGAAGCCAAGTTGACACTCAAATCTTTAAAGAAGTCTTCTGATACTTCGGCAATAACAGCTTCAATCAGTACTTGTGAACGAGGTTTATCTAATTTCTCTACAATCCCACGAATCACTGAAGTGACTTGTGAAGATGCGGCAACGATAAGAGCATTATTCGCCTTATCAGCTTGTACCGTATAGTTCTGGCGTTTCGAATCTTCGCCTGTGTCACTTACCACCTCTTTAAAGGCCATTGATTGCAAAAGGGACTCAAGAACTGGCTGCACCTCAATTGCATCTGCATGCTCTAAAAATATGACATCCACACCGGACTGATTCTTGGATTCTTGTTTAGGCACATCTAGCTTTTTAATTAGCTGTTTTATTTTGAATCGCGTTTCATAAGGGCCACTAACAATGATTCGATTAGTAGATTTATCGCCAAGAATAGTGGTGCGCTCATCCAATAAACCTGTCTGACTAGCAATAGCCACAAGGTCTGATGCACTCCCCACTTCTAGATCGATTACCTCAAAGTCCTTACGCGAACTTTTTTCTAAATTTGCTAGTAATGATTTAAATCGAGCGATTTGAGCTTCAGTATCAGATACAATCAGCGCATTACTCGCTTTGTGATAACTAATCATAGCGCCAGGACCAACTAGTGGTTTAAGAACAGCAAGATACTCATCACCTTTAGCGCTATCAACAACAATGACTTCGGTAATAAACTCTCCGCTGCCTGGAGTATTCGATACGTTTGCAGCTTTTGCAGCAGGTATGATTCTTACTGCATTACCATCGTTAATTGCTTGGTATCCCTGCACCATTAAGGCGGAAAGAAAAATATCGTATACAGCATCACTGTTAATAGCTTCAGTAGAGAGAATTGATATTTTTCCGCGAACACGAGGGTCTACAATGAAAGTCTTTCCGGTTAAAGCTGACATGCTCTCAATAGCAGAGTTGATCTCAACATCTCTAAAATTGATAGTCGCCTCTTCTGCGAAACTTACATTCACTCCCATCAATGAAGCTAGTGCAGCCGCCAGTACTAATCTGCCAAATTTCTTAAACATTAAGGACCTACTAAAACCTATTTAAGTTTTCCTACTATCGCCAATAGTGACGATAGCTGAATTACGATATTCTCTTGTTTGCCATCTCGTTCGATGACAACACTCCACTCTGTTTGCGCAAGCAATGAGCGATATGCATCCGGATCCTCATATAAATCAACTGCTTTTACTGTCGCTACGCTCATGATCAAATCATCAGACTTCAATCCTAAACTCGCAATCAAATCCGGTTCAACACCTGAAACGGCTATTGCGGGCTCACCACTCTCGGACCTGACAATACTCATACCTATTGATGCAGGAGTAATCCCTTTAGACTGTTTATTTCGACTACTCACTTCAATTTTTGCGTTCTTGGGATCAAACCGCTTGAGAGAGAGTAGTTGACGCTCAACACCCTTTTTCAATACTACTGAATCGACGTTAATCTCTTCTGCTTCCCAGTTATCAATCAGTACCTGGCCAACCTTCAATGAAACAACAGATCGCCCCTTATTGATCACGGCAATTCGTTTTAACGGGCCACCCACTACGCCAATAAGATCGACGTTTAAACGACTGGGGGGCAGCTTCCGAACTACCGTTTTTTCCTGAACCACCTTGGCATCTTGTAACTTAAATAACGACCAGGTTTTTTCTGCAACTGTTTCAGTTTTTGAATTAAATTCAATCGCTGGCAGCTTAGATGATCCAGTGCCATATAAAAATACAGCAACGCTCACAGCAGCAAGTATCACTAGACTTAGGGCAACAAATCTTACTAGGACTATAGGTAATACAAAAAGTGACTTTAAACTCATAAGCTTGATCCTGTTGAGTTGGCAATCAGTGCATTAAGGTTTTCACTAAATTTCAAAACATCGCCTGGCTGGTATAGCCCAATCAATCCAAGAATGTTTTTTGCCTCTGGAATAGTCTTAAAATATTCGACTTTACCAGAGACCTGAGCGGATTTGTTCAAAGCGACTTCAGCCAGTAGGTTTTGACTAGATAATTTCCCCTTTAGCCCAGATTTTTCTGCAGAAGCTGAAACATTAAAAGAGCCTAGAGAGCTGCCCATGATTTGAAGAGAATCTATCTCACCATTTAACTGAAGAGTCTCTGGTAAGCTCTGCTCAAAAGAGTAATGCATCTCTTTGATCGACACTGCACCGAATATCTCAACGCCCAGTGGCGATGGGCGCTCTATCTCCAAATCTACAAACATATCACTTGCTGAGATCGCAAACGGTGATAAACCAGCTCTAAACTGGCCCTGAAGCCAATCATTAGACAGAGTGACACACCATACATTTAGACCATTGCTTGGGCACCAGCTCCAATCAACGTGTGTTAAGAGTTTCTGTCTGGCATAGTTTGACTCAATGATTAAATCACCAGAGAAAATGCCGCCTGCTTTATGCACGATAACTGCAGACGGATGCTTAGAGGAGAGCAAGTTCGAGCCCGCAACTCCCAAATAAAAAAAGCAGGCTATGAGCAATACAGCAAAAATCCTACAGCCTTGGATAAAAGTTCTCATTTCAAATAAAACCTTACGCGCATGGTGACTACATCTTTAGCTTCAGATCTCACTAAATCTAATTCATCTAACTCAATACCGGCTGCAACAGCTTTTTCTAACCAGAGAAACAACTTAGATGGATCACTACTTCTAATAACGTAAGTATCGCCTTCAAAACTACCTTTTAGTTTCAATACGCGAGCTAAACGAGACACGATTTTCTTTGGTTCATCTCTACTTATTGAGACGGTGGCCAAATGCGACAATTCACTGCGATTTTCATTCAACCAAGCGTAGTGTTCATTTAGCTGATGGTAGTTACGTTTCTGAGTGAAGAGATAATCTGTGACTGCCCATAGACTCCAGCCAGCAAAAATGAATATGATGATAGTAAGGCCTAACAGAAGGGCTCGAATGTCTCTTGTTGAGAGTTTCATCGCACCTCCTCTGAAAGAGTCATGGTTAAAATGTATTTATCCACAACTTTACTGGAGTCAATTTTTTCAACCATTGGGGGTGACTTCAGCACGTCAATTGAAGGTTCTTTATCATAACTAAGCGACAGCTTATTCCCGCTCAAATTCAACTCTGTTAGCTCCACTGCTTGAGTTTTATCGAACTCTTCAATGAAACGTAGCAGTGCGATGACATCAAATTCTTCTTCAGAATCTATTTTTGACGCCAACCGCTGTTTAAGCTGCTCAAGCTTCTCTGGTGTTTGCACTCTCATGCCAGTAAGTTTTACGTATGCATTAACTACCCTAGGTTTAATTGAATCACCAAGTTTTGAGTAGTAGTTACCCCACCCCAACAACACAAAAAGTAAAACAAGGTAAGCTACCAATCCCCAAGAAAGAGGCTTAAATACTCTAGCCAACATAACGGATGAACTTTTGACCGTTTGCACCAGGGAGATAGCACCGCTCAACAGATCTTGCCAGTCTTGTGTCTTTAGCAACATGCCATTATCGAATAGCTCTGTTTGAAGAATCTCAACTTCAAAACCACTATGCGACAGAACCTGCTCTGTCAGCGACTTAGGCCCACTGAAACCAGAATAAAAATTTATTCGGGCAATGCAGTAGTCGCCTTCACAGTGCATATTGGCAGTTGAGGTGCTGCAAGGCAGTAAATAGAAGTCTGGATATATAGCTTGAATTGCAAAGCCATTAGATGCCGCTAATTCTAGCCAATCTGCAATTCTAGCTTTTGAACACACGAAGATATGTGCGCTTTTATCAGCATCCAGTTTATAAACGATTTCAACATTGCTAAGCGGTTCAGCGAGAAACTCTTCAACAAGGTTTGGTATCGCTTTTGCCAAGTGCCTTGAAGGGATCTTTGAACAATCAATCTCAAAAGAACTAACACATCGACTAGGAACAAATAATACGGCTGAGGTTAGCTCTCTGCGAATACCAGTGTCAGAGAGGGGAGCGAGTTGATTTAAATGAACATACTGCATTTGTGCTTATTACTAATCTTATATTTTCTCAAATTGGATACTGCGTGACTCAACACCCACACGAACTTCATTATCAACTCTACTTCTTTTCAAGATAGCCCGATAAAACATCCTCAAGCCATCAAGATCGAATTTGATTGAAAGTCTAAAGTAATGGCTTTCAACTGCAAGTGGAGAATAGGCTTTTCTCTCTAACACAGCAGACACATCACTAGGATCAACCTCCAAAACAGATGCCAAATCGATGACGAATGCATCAACCGTTTGCCAAGGCGATTGTTCTCGCATTGCAAGCAATTGCTCAGCAACATCTATATCAATCGCATCCCAAAGGGACATCAGCACCTCTTTAGAAGTTGTATTCACATTAATCTGTGTATGATCATCAGGGAATGCCGCTAAATATGTGCTTAACGCAGCTACTTGCGCTGCTGAAAAACCGTTAATCAGACGCAACTCTGATATGTCAACCAAACTACTATTAGCTGCACGATAGGGTACCTCAAGCAGCTGATATTCTGGGGACTCAAAACCACCCCGTGTTGACTGGTCATCGGCATCTTGCCAATCAATTAGCGAATACATTTGGTCGTCAGATAACTCTTGACCGGCAATTGATGCAATACGGTGCAATAGCGTTATATCAGAAACCTCTTTTTTTATTTCAGCTTCAAATTCATCCGCAGATAGATGGGTAAATCTATTAATATTAATATACCGTTCCAGGTCGACCAAACTACCACTAAGAAGACCGCCCTCAACCGGCAACTCCGGTACATCTCTAGCCCAATCGTCTAAAAAGCTGTCATACCGATTCTGAGACGCATCCTTACGAAGCTGAGATAGCACCCATCGCTCTGCACTCATACCTAAAAGGACTAAACGATCGGTGCCCTTTTGCATCTGAAATCTGTCTAAAACCTGGCTCTCTCTGTAGGCATAACCAGCTAATAGCGATGCAATAAGCGCCATCACCAATAACACGGCAATTAGTGCAGCGCCCCTCTGTTGCTTAATCACTCGCCCAACCCTGGAATCGCTAGGTTAAATTCTCGCCCATCACTGGTTTGAAACTTCACTAAAAACATCTCTGGCATGCTTTTTAAGTTCACGCCTTTACCAGAAGGCCACTCAATATGTTCTCGCTTCTGCTCATCAACAACTTGTATCTCAAAGGTTACCAAACCCTCTAACAGTATCTGTTCATCAAAAGGGGATGCAGAGTCTAAATCGAGATGCATCCAATGCTTACGAATCAAACGACCTTTATTAAACAGGTATTCTATATGCCCAAGGTCACTTACGTTTTCACTACCCAGCGCAGGCACATGGTTTCGAACAAATTCAAATCGCTGCCCATTATTTAATGAAAAAGCTGGAACAGAATCGCCATATTGATCTTTAAAAGGCCTTCGCACCATAGCCAAAAGATCTTGTTTGAGTAGATTGATGGCTTTCTCAAGATCAAGTCTCTGGGCATAAGATTCTCGGCTCCGAGATTCGGCATCTGCCACCTGATTAAAAATCTGAAAGGTTGCGCTAAATAAAATTCCGAACAACAGCAAAGCCACCATAAGCTCAATCAACGTAAAGCCCTGGGATTTATACCTACTATTAGGATTACTTGAAGAAAACCAATTGACGGGCAATTTGCTCTCCAGATTTATCTTTCACCATCACCTCGACACGTTCAAGATCACCCAGCAGTGTTGCCTCAATTTTATATGAGAGATCCCACGACTGATCTTGGCTGTTTAACCTCTTACGCTGATACAAATCCTGAGGTGGATTTTCTTGTGCACTCATCACAAACGCTTGGACTGCAGAATTCCAAACGAGCGCATCACCTATGGTGCGCTGTTGAATATTAAATCGCTGCTCAGCTAGCTGCGAAAGTAAAGTCTGAGTACTCAAGCCAACTAAAGCGACAATAACTAACGCCACCAGCACTTCGATCAACGTAAAGCCCTTATCTCTAGTCAAGAAGACCACCCTCAATTACAAGCCGTTCGTCATCTCTAGCAATTATGAGGCTCATCTGGTTAGGCATCACTCCAGTATTATCGATAATAAAGTAGCTGTTTGAATTACCGTTTAAGGCATCAGATCGCAACTGAATCGTTACATCAGAGGGAATTTTAAATGGAAGCTGCGACACATCATTTTTCCAAAGCCCCTCGGCCAGATGCGATGCAGATAAAAGGTCCTGATTCACATTAACCTTGTAAGACTGATTAAGAATAACGGCCGCCTGGCCTAACTCCGCTAGCCAGACCTTCAATTCAGCTTGAGTGTTTTTCAAATCCTGATTAACAATTCGCCCTAATCCAAAGGACACGAGACTAATCAAAAGCGCCAGAATAACAACGCCAATCATCAACTCAATAAGGGTAAAGCCCTGCTGGATTTTAGAGCTACGTATCACTCGATATTCCAGTTACCGATATCTGCATCCATACCCTCTCCTCCAACGGCTCCATCAGCTCCGAGTGAATAGATATCAAATTTCATACCATGTTCGCTTGGCGTTCTGTAAAGATAATCGGTACCCCAAGGATCCTGCGGCAAACGCTCTATGTATGGACCACTCCAATTTTTGGCTAATTTTGGTTCTTTAACCAGCGCATCAAGACCTTGCTCTGTTGTTGGGAAACGGTATGTATCTAAACGATACATTTTTAAAGCGCCCTCGAGCGCTAAGATATCATTTTTAACCTTAACGCCTCGCGCCTGATCTGGACGATCGCCCACTGCCTGGATAACCAGCGTGGCCAGCATGCCCAAAATCACAATCACAACCATGATTTCAATAAGGGTAAAACCAGCTGCTTTAGTTTTGTGTAACTTTTTCATTTCAAATTAAACCATGCTATTCATTTGCATTATTGGAGTGATTACACCAAGGATAATCACCATAACGACCCCTGCAATTAAAATTAAAAGAAGGGGGTTTAATAGTTTTAGAAGCGTGTCTGTACTAGAGGCCAAAAGCTTTGAGTAATAGGCGGCCACCTTACTCAACATATCGGACAAACGGCTACTCTGTTCGCCGCTACTGATAAGGTGGAGCATAAAGCCTGGCGTATACGGCTGCCTAGAGAGCGAATCTCGTAAAGTTTCACCTTGAGCAACGTCTCTGGCAACCAAATCCAAGTTAGACTTCAAAAATTTATTGCCCAGAGTCTCGTTTGCTATTCGCATAGCATCAGTCACGGGGACACCGCTCTCCAACAACAGAGCCAAGTTGCGACACCAGTTAGCAAAGTTAGCCAACACTATCCAATACCCTAACTTAGGTATCTTGAGTACAAGAGCATCTAAAGAGTAACTAAAAGACTCTCTTTGCATGGCTACAATAAACGCTAAACAGGCCAGGCCTAAAAACACTCCCAAATAGAGCCCATAATTTACAAAAAAATCACTAACGCCAATTACAAGCTCCGTAACAAAAGGAAGTTCCGCCTTCTGTTTTGCAAAAACAGAAGTGATTTTAGGCACTATATTGGTCACTATGAATATAAGAACCGCACTAGCTACAACTAACAAAAGTATAGGGTAGGCTAAAGCACCTTTGAGTGTTCGCTGATTATCTAGAGCCAGCTCTTGTTCATCCGCCATTCGCTCAAGCACTTTAGCGAGATGTCCCGTCTGCTCAGCAACTTCGACAGCAGCTAGAACGTCCTGTGGCGGTAAAGAAGCACCCAAATTCATTGCTTTAGCTAACGACAAGCCCTCTAAGAGGCCATCCAACCAGCTTTGTATAAGCACTTGCTGTTTAGCTGTTTCAGCATTCGCCACCATGGTTTTCAGCGCTTGATCTATTGGCATCCCAGCATCTAACAGTGTTGCCAACTGGCGTAATATCATTGCCAGTTCAAGACCTTTCAACTGCTTCTGCGAGAGTCGTTTAATTAAACTCTGAGCAGACTCTACATTTTGCTTTTGAGAGAGCTCTTCCGTATCAAGAATAACTGAGTACTGCTCCCTGAGGGCAGTACGACATCCAGCAAGTGACTCTGCCGTCATAACACCTTTGTGCTGGCGGCCTAATTCATCAAGGACTGTATATTTAAAACTCGCCATGTTTAATCAGCTGCGACCCGCAGGATTTCACCAAGCGTAGTGCGGCCTTCAGCAACAAGCTGGGCGCCTGAAGTGAGTAACGAAGGTGATTTAGAGCGAACAACTTTTTCTAAATCTATCTCACTGGCATCGTCGTGTATCATTTGGCGCAGTTCAGCATCAATCACTACAAATTCATAGATTCCTTGGCGACCGGAATAGCCTGAGTTGTTACATTCTGAACAACCCATAGGTTTGAAAAGTGATTTAACATTAGACACACCAAGGTCGGCCAAACTCTTTAACTCTTCAACATCAGGCGTGTAGGCTAGTTTACATGAAGGGCACAACTCACGTACCAAGCGCTGCGCCAAAACACCACGCAAAGATGATGAAAGCAAGAATGGCTCCACTTCAAGGTCCTGCATACGCGCAATAGCGCCGACTGCGGAATTGGTGTGCAGAGTGCTTAGCACTAGGTGACCTGTCAGACTCGCTTGTACCGCAATAGAGGCGGTTTCGGCATCACGAATCTCTCCTAGCAACACAACATCTGGATCTTGTCGCAAAATTGCTCGCAGCCCTTTTGCAAAAGTTAAGCCCGTTTTTGACGAAACCTGAGTTTGACTAATCCCAGGCAAGTCATATTCGATAGGATCTTCAACGGTCATGATGTTGCGATCACGCGAAGCTATAGCCCTGAGTGCAGAGTATAGGGTTGTTGTCTTACCTGAGCCTGTCGGCCCTGTGACCAAGACAATGCCATTAGGTTTAGCTAAAAGCTGGGTAAGTTCTTTAACCTGAATTGCAGACAGGCCAAGCGCATCAATATCCAAATGCTGATTCTGCTTCTGCAGAACACGCATTACAACGCGCTCGCCATGCATAGCTGGAAGTGTCGATACACGTAAATCAACATCGCGACTGCCAAGTCGCACAGTAATACGGCCGTCCTGCGGTAAACGCTGCTCCGCTATATCTAGCTTTGCCAGCACTTTAATTCTTGAGGTCAATTTTTTTGCAATCGCCACTGGTGGAGCTGCAACCTCAACCAGCACACCGTCCTTTCTAAATCTTATGGACGCAGTTGTTTCAAAGGGCTCAATATGAATATCTGATGCGCTGCGCTTTATTGCATCTAACAAAAGAGAGTTGAACAGACGAATAACAGGTGTTTCGTCATTTTCTAATAGGTCTATTCGTTGTGAAACTAATGCTAATTCAGACTCAAGTGCCTCATTAAAATCACGTAAAGATTGATCTGAAATTGCCTCATTCGAAAACGCATTTTCTAAATAGGCATGATAATCTGCTGTGCTTAAATACTCGAGTGAATCAATTACAACGCCACTTCTCAGTAATTCTTGTAAAACTGAATAATCTGTATCCCTCGTGACTAGGAGAGTCGTTCCTCTTCTACAAGCACTGAAACGTTTAGAATATTGGTAAGTAGTCATCTAAATTTCAAATTTCCCTATTACGTATTCTAATTATTAAAACTTATATGAGAGACTACTATATAAGCCCAGACGATTAGTATCTTCTAGAGAAAAAGAATCAGTCATTAACTCTAAATCAAACCAGCCATTTGAGTACTTAATTCCAACCGCTTCACTCTCAATTTCATATGAAAAACCAATTGATAGCGGCCCAAAATAACGAGTGTAAGCTAGTTCAGACAACTCTTCAGTACCATATCGCATCCAATTTACCGCAAGTAAAACTTCTTCAATCGGGTGATACTTAACCTCTAACTCATAGGTTATGGGCAGTGTCTGTATTCTGTCGACATATGTCTGATTCGTTGAGTTGGTCTCCCCATTGTTACGAACAATAGTTCCGTCCGGATTTAAGAGCTTAGTTGAAGACCTATTCAGTTCAATTTGATTGATACCCGACCAATTTATTTCGGAGAAAAGGTCACTCGCTTTAAAATCAATAGCAAGCTGATCCATCGGGTTATAACTAAAACCAAGATCGACACCATATCCCTCTGCATCAGGAGTGTTGACTGGGTAAGTATCTATAACCTTTTCACTATCATAGTACTGCCCATTGAGCTCTAAAGAATAATCAGATGTTGATTTAGCTGCATAGCCGGATATATCACCAAACCTCCCTTGCGATGCTAAAAAGTAGTTCGCCATGCCCTTAAGGGTAAAATGTTCAGATAAAGCCCAGTCATAGCCAATACCAACACCATCACTTTTGAAAGTGCTATTTTTAAGGTAAAGGTTATATTCACTATTGTTTTGTGGTGCAATCTCGTTCTCAATCATTTGGATTAAATCAACAGTCGAGTTTGAGAATTCGTACAAATGGTCTTCACGAGCAAAAATAGAAAATCTTACGCCCTTCTCTTCAAGTTCTATTTCTGCCTTGAATCGAGAAAACGCCGCTTCACCTTCTGAGACTCTATCACCCTGAAAATTGTCCATTAACTGCGAAAGCGGCACAGCCTGACTGTACATATCAAATTTCACACTAGCATCTGCATTAACGTCTGCATGCGTAACAGTGGAAATTAATGAGGCCATTAAGAAAAGTAATCTGTTTTTCATATTCACAATAAAAAAGGGAGGCTAACGCCCCCCTTTAGCTTAGAGCCAACTCATTACAGAGTGCTAATTACTGTTGTTGTCGCCGTTGAACCATATGAGCCCGCAGCTACAATATCACCAACCGCTATGCCTTTTTCTGTATCAGCAGTCTCAGCCAAAGCTTTAACGTAAGCAACCTCAATACCGCCTGATACTTCAGTCAATGCTGCATAACGAACACCAGCAATGGTAATTGAGCCATCACCTGTCTCTTTTAGTGACATTAGAACGCCCGATTTATCAGAGATCTCAATGTTCGCGTAACCAACAGATTCAACTGAATCAGTGTCAGCGTCGAATACCAGTGGGAACTTCGCAGTCAGAGCTTTCTTAGTACTATCAACCGTGTAGTCGATAGTAACTGCAAGCGTACCACTGTCTGCGACATTGCGATCAAGATTCAAAGTCACATCCATTGGGTCTGCAGATAGACCGCCCATATCAGAAGTGAATTTGATCGTCGCGTCGATTTTTGCAAAACCGTTGTCATCAGAAGAGACTAAGTTATCTGTGTTAGAGAAGACAGTCCAGTTACCAGATGGTTCGTAGGTATCTTTCTCCCACAAGTTAGTTAAAAGCAAATCTAATGATGCACCAACGGTTGAGTCACCATCAGTAGAATTGTAGACAGTAAAATCACCTGTAAGATTAACATCAGCAGTGGCTACTTTCGTTTCTAACGAATCTGTACCAACTACCACATTAACTTCAGTTTCTACCCAATCATCAAGATTAGCTGTTAGCTTACCAACGAAATCAGCCAAAGTAACATCTGAATCATCAACTACCGAAATAGTCACGCCTAAATTTAACTTCGCGTAATCAACAGTCCCTTTGAGCGTCGAATCGCTAACAGTTTCATCTTTTGCTGAAACATCAATGTATGAACCAGCATCTACGACAACCTTAACATCGTTGTATGATGATGTAGCCTTAACCACTGTTAGCTTAGCCTTAATGGTTTCACTAGTAGCGGTTGGTTCAGGAGACGAATCTACAAGTTTAGCTTCAACATAAACTGCCGCACCCGTCTCTGGATCAGTGGCATCGACTTTGAAAGTCTCACCATCAGCAGATTCAACAGTAAAATCACCTACAACTTCTGAACCAGAAGCAAAATCAAGATCTACTGAATCCGCAATAGCCTGTGAGACATCCATTAGATTCTGCAGTGCAGTATCTACATTACCGTTTGCAGCAGTTGGCATGATTGCGTCAATTTCATCTTGGAACAATGCAAGTTTGCCATCAGTGGTTTCGGCAACATCAACTAGAGCATCGAGCTCAGCTACGAAATTCTCAACTTTAGTGATGTTATCGGTAGTGTAAGTTGAAGAATCAATTTCAGTGGTTTTTACAATCGTAGGGGCTGTGATATTCGCAACCACACCAGCAGGCACTTTGATTGTTGTATTGAAAGTATTGATAGGCAATGACGGCACAATAGCTTCAGCCTGCTTCATAAAACTGCTTGAAGTATCGTAGGGATCAGTTGCTTCAGCTGCAGATTCAAGATTTGTAATAGCATTGACAATATCAGCGCTACCGTTAGCGAGGGCTTGTTCCACCATTGTTACTGCTGCGATCGCTGCTATAACATCACTATCAGTAGGATCAATTTCTTTAGTGATGTCTATAACCGGCATTGCTGCTAGGTCAGTTACATATTCTCCTACATCTAGACCCATAGAGTTTGCAACGTTCGCTGAAGCGAGTTTCGTGTAAGACTCAATTTCGCTTGATGAAACCCCTGAAGCCAAAACCATTCCAGAAACCACCGTGGTTAACGGTGTAACGTTTGTGGTTGGCTGCGACGAAGGTGCTGGGTTTATAGACCTCAGAGAGAAGCTATTTGTAGGTACAAATGAATCACCAAAATCAATTACAGTATCACCGTCAAGGTCATCATCTATAGTACCGACACACTTAGTAGTATCTACAAAGTCACATACGATAGAGGTGTTTGCATCCGCGGTCACTTCTACATACACAGGACCTGAATAAGATCCGATATCTAATGTATATCCACCACCAGCATTAGTCCGTGTTTCACCAAGACTCTCATCGGTATCGACACGAAATACCTCAACCTTGGCATTTGACATGATACCTTTAGAAGCAGTACCGGCAACACTAGTTGAAGTTGAAGTGGCAGATGTAGATGAATCACCACCACAACCTACCAATACTAAAGATGATGCAGTTACAGCAACTGCCAATAGTTTTTTGACAAACACTTATATGTTCCTTTTAGTTAAGTTTGGTTTTGAAAAATTTACAGACCTAGCTTGCTATGAAATCAAACATATAAGATCTATTTCCGAGACTATAAACGTACAAAATATTTTCATCAACCAGTCAACATCATAAATTAGTTTTATTCGAGCAAGGCTATCTTGATACTGAAATTCATCCTGAATTTCGATAAATTATCGCATACAAAAAAGGGTAGCCTGAGCTACCCTTTCGACTAATCAGCATAGGATTAGTTTACTTTCGCATCCAATGATCCGGAAGTGTAAAGGTCAGCCATCGCTTCTAGTGCGATTGGTTTGATCTTGCTTGCATGACCTGCAGCACCAAATGCATCGTAACGTGCATAAGCGATATCAGACATTGCTGTGATCGTTTTCGCCAGGTACTTACGTGGGTCAAATTCAGCGGTGTTCTCTGCCAAGAACTTACGAATAGAACCTGTCGAAGCGAGACGTAGGTCGGTATCGATATTCACTTTACGAACACCGTGTTTGATACCTTCAACTAACTGCTCAACTGGCACACCGTATGTTTCTGGGATCTCACCACCGAACTGGTTAATCACAGCCAACCACTCCTGAGGCACTGATGATGAACCGTGCATTACTAGGTGGGTACCTGGGATACGTTCGTGGATTGCACGAATACGGTCAACGGCAAGAATGTCACCCGTTGGTGGACGAGTGAACTTGTAAGCACCGTGTGAAGTACCCACTGCAATGGCAAGCGCATCGACGTTTGTCGCTTGAACAAACTGCGCTGCTTCTTCAGGGTCAGTTAGCATCTGATCGTGGCTCAGTTTACCCACTGCACCAATGCCATCCTCTTCACCTGCTTCACCAGTCTCGAGTGAGCCTAGGCAACCCAATTCGCCCTCTACAGAGACACCACAAGCGTGTGCCATCTCTACAGTACGACGAGTCACATCTACGTTGTACTCAAAGTTAGTTGGCGTTTTACCATCTTCACCCAGCGAGCCGTCCATCATGACTGATGAGAATCCTAGCTGAATGGAACGCTGACATACTGCTGGGCTAGTACCATGGTCCTGGTGCATACACACTGGAATGTGTGGAAACTCCTCAATCGCTGCCAAGATCATGTGGCGAAGGAAGTTAGAACCCGCGTACTTACGCGCACCGGCAGAAGCTTGCACGATGACAGGGGCATCGGCACGATCAGCTGCTTCCATAATGGCACGCATCTGCTCCAGGTTATTCACGTTGAACGCTGGAATGCCGTAGCCATATTCTGCTGCATGATCGAGCAGCTGTCGCATTGAAATAAGAGCCATTTTTTACCTATTTGCTATTAATCGTTTGCTGTTAACCGTTAGCGCGTGCTTCAAGCACTGCGACTGCAGGCAGCACTTTACCTTCAACAAACTCTAGGAAAGCACCACCGCCTGTTGAGATGTAGGATACATCATCTGCAATAGAATATTTATCTACTGCCGCTAAAGTATCACCGCCACCTGCAATCGAGAAGCCGTTACTTTGAGCAATCGCTCTTGATAACGCTTCCGTACCGTTACCAAACTGATCAAATTCAAACACGCCTACTGGACCGTTCCAGATGATGGTACCGGCATTCTGCAATACTTGTGCCAACTGTCCCGCAGTCTCTGGACCAATATCCAAGATCATTTCATTGTCGGCGACGTCGTCTGCTGACTTCGTAATCGCTTCCGCACTCTCTGCAAACTCAGTCGCTGTCACGACATCCGATGGAATTGGAATTTCACAGCGAGCCATTAACGCTTTCGCAGTATCAATAAGATCGGCTTCATGCAGTGACGTACCAACGGGTTTGCCCGCTGCAGCCAAGAAGGTGTTGGCGATACCGCCACCAACGATGAGCTGATCACACTTCTCAGAGAGTGAGTTAAGTACTTCAAGCTTAGTAGATACTTTTGAACCACCCACGATCGCCACCAATGGACGTGCTGGGTTATCAAGCGCTTTACCCAAAGCTTCAAGCTCATTCGCTAGCAGTGGGCCTGCACAGGCGATAGGTGCAAAACGTGCCACACCGTGAGTTGATGCTTGTGCGCGGTGCGCGGTACCAAAAGCATCCATGACGTAGACATCACAAAGCGCGGCCATCTTCTTAGATAGCTCTTCGTTATCTTTCTTCTCGCCCGCGTTAAAACGCACGTTCTCCAGAAGAACGACCTGACCTGGCTCTACTGAAAAGCCACCATCAACCCAATCCTTGATCAGTGGAACATCTCGACCCAACAGACCTGCTAAGTGGGTCGCAACGGGTGCTAGTGAATACTGCTCTTCATATTCGCCTTCGGTTGGACGACCAAGGTGTGACATCAACATCACTGTCGCACCCTTTTCTAGCGCTAGCTGAATAGTCGGTAGTGACGCACGAATACGAGCATCGGAAGTCACTTTGCCATCTTTAACAGGAACGTTCAGATCTTCACGAATCAATACGCGTTTCCCTGCAAGATCCAAATCTTTCATCAGTTTTACGTTCATTGTTATTCTCCAATCATTAAATTAATTCTGTTCCAGGGCGAGCCAATGCTCAGCAATATCCAACATACGGTTGGCAAAGCCCCACTCATTATCAAACCAGCAGACCAACTTCAGTAAACGCTTGCCGGACAATCGTGTCTGGGTGCCATCAACAATGACTGAGCGACTGTCATGGTTAAAATCGGTCGATGCGTGAGGCTCCTCTGTGTATCCCAATAGCCCTTTTAACGGCCCTTCAGAGAGCGATTTGAAGAGTTGGTTGATCTCCTCTTCAGTGGTATCGCGCTCTAAGCTGATCGACATATCCATCAGTGAGACATTAAGGGTTGGCACACGCAAATGGAGGCACTTAAATTTACCTTCCAACGTTGGTAATAAGCGATCTATCCCTTTCGCCAACCCTGTATCAACCGGAATAATCGACTGCAGAGCACTGCGCGTGAGTCGCAAATCGGTGTGATGATACGCATCGATGACTGGCTGATCATTCATCGCCGAGTGAATCGTCGTGGTCACGCCGTGCTCAATGCCAAAATGCTTATCGAGCTGATCTAATATAGGTATCACACAATTGGTCGTACAGGAGGCGGCTGAGACCACTTTATGATTCACGTTTATTGAATCTTGGTTTAAGCCAAACACAACGGTAGCGTCTACCTCAGCCGTGGCGGGCTGTGAGAAGAGTAGGCGCTTGGCACCCTGCTTCAAATGCAGCTCGGCCGTTTGACGATCACTGAACGAGCCAGAGCACTCCATCAGCAGGTCAATATCCATTTCACGCCAAGGGAGTTCGTCGGGCTTGGGGGTATTTAAGATTTGGATGGCGTGATCACGAATAACTAGCTGCTCATCTTTCAGCGACACCGGTGCCGGGAAGCGGCCATGCGTCGTGTCATATCGTGTCAAATAGGAGACCGTCTCAGGCTCAGCCAACTCATTTATCGCAATGGGTTGAAACTTAGTCTCAAGGCCACGCTCAAACAGAGCCCTGAGCAGACACTGCCCAATTCGACCATATCCGTTAATCGCTATACGGTAGCTCATCTTACCTCTCAGAGAGTAAAACGCCGGTTAAAAACCGGCGTGATCAACTTAAACGAGGGCTAGCGCCTTCTGTTTAACATTCTCTACCGTGAAGCCGAAGTGCTTGAAGAGCTCGCCAGCCGGTGCAGATTCACCAAAGGATTCCATACCAACAATTGAGCCACCAAAGCCAACGTACTTGTACCAGAAGTCTGCAATACCCGCCTCAATCGCTACACGAGCGGTAACCGCAACCGGTAGAACAGACTCTTTATATTCGGCAGTCTGAGCATCAAATCGCTCAGTAGATGGCATAGAGACTACGCGAACCGCTTTGCCTTCTGCTGTCAGTGCTTCGGCTGATGCCATAGCCAACTCAACTTCAGAACCTGTTGCGATTAGGATTAGATCTGGGGTGCCGGCACAATCTTGCAAGATGTAACCACCCTTAGAGATCGCCGCAATCTGGTCACCACTGCGAGATTGGTGTGGCAAATTCTGACGCGAGAAGATCAATGAACTTGGACCATCGGCACGCTCAACCGCATTACGCCAAGCCACGGCTGATTCAACCGCATCACAGGGGCGCCATGTCTCCATGTTAGGCGTCATACGCAGGCTGGCTACTTGCTCAACGGGTTGGTGAGTAGGGCCATCTTCACCCAGACCGATAGAGTCGTGAGTGTAAACGAAGATAGCGCGTTGCTTCATCAGAGCCGCCATACGCACCGCATTACGAGCGTACTCCATAAAGATTAGGAAGGTTGCACCGTATGGGATGAAACCACCGTGCAGTGCGATGCCGTTCATGATCGCACTCATACCGAACTCACGCACACCGTAGTGCAGGTAGTTACCGCTCGCATCTTCAGCGCTAATCGCTTTAGAGCCAGACCACAGCGTCAGATTAGAACCTGCTAGGTCGGCAGAACCACCCAAGAACTCTGGCAGAATAGGTCCTAGTGAATTTAGAGCGTTTTGAGAAGCCTTACGAGACGCGATGGTCTCACCCTTTTCTGCCACTTCTGCAATCCAAGCATCCGCTCTTTCAGAGAAATCGGCAGGCAACTCGCCCGATAGGCGACGCATCAGTTCCGCAGCAAGCTCTGGGAAGGCTTCAGAGTACTCAGCAAGGCGTTCGTTCCACTCGTTCTCAAGAACACTGCCCGCTTCACGTGCATCCCAACCCTCTGCGATCTCTTCTGGGATCTCAAATGGCGCGTATGGCCAGTTTAACTCTTGGCGAGCCAACGCGATCTCGTCGTCACCTAAAGGTGCACCGTGACAATCCTCTTTGCCCTGTTTGTTTGGCGAACCAAAGCCGATGATTGTTTTACAGCAGATCAACGTTGGCTGATCTTCATTCGCCTGAGCTGCTTCAACAGCGGCAATGATCTGTTCCGCATCGTGACCATCAACGCCACGAATCACCTGCCAGCCGTAAGCTTCAAAACGTGCAGGGGTGTCATCGCTGAACCAACCTTCAACCTCACCGTCAATCGAGATGCCGTTGTCATCCCAAAATGCGATCAGTTTGCCAAGACCCAGAGTACCCGCGAGTGAACAAGCTTCGTGTGAGATACCTTCCATCAGGCAGCCATCACCCATGAACACGTAGGTGTGGTGATCGATGATCTCATGACCCGGGCGGTTGAATTGAGCCGCTAGTGTCTTCTCAGCGACAGCCATACCAACGGCGTTAGTGATACCTTGACCCAATGGACCGGTCGTCGTCTCTACGCCTGGGCAGTAACCATACTCTGGGTGACCCGCCGTCTTAGCATGCAGTTGGCGGAAGTTAGCCAGATCTTCTGCACTGACGTCGTAACCGGTTAGGTGCAACAAGGAATAGATCAGCATCGAACCGTGGCCGTTTGACAGTACGAAACGGTCGCGATCAAACCAGTGAGGGTTGCTTGGGTTATGCTTCATGAACTCATTCCAGAGTACTTCGGCAATATCCGCCATACCCATTGGGGCACCTGGGTGACCAGATTTGGCTTTTTGAACAGCATCCATGCTCAATGCGCGGATCGCATTGGCTAACTCACGGCGAGATGACATTAATCTACTCCTGCGGGGGGTATTAAAAATTGAGGGGTAAATTCTCTCGCAGACGGGGCTTAGATTCAAATGACATTAGCTAAAATGACTCAATTTCATGGGTAATGATCAAAGGTTTCATCGAAGTAGAGCTCTTTTTACTTAGAACTCGACTCTTAACCGGTTACAATGGCTGCCACATTTTGAGAGCTGTGCATGTGCGGCTCGACCTAACCCATAGGATTTACTCATGAGCGAATATTCGATTTTCACCTCTGAATCAGTTTCAGAAGGGCACCCAGATAAGATTGCCGATCAGATCTCTGATGCAGTTTTAGACGCGATTTTAAAAGAGGACAAGTACGCACGAGTGGCGTGTGAGACCATGGTGAAAACCGGGGTTGCGATTGTCTCTGGTGAGATCAGCACCACCTCTTGGATTGATCTTGAAGATCTTGTTCGTGACGTGATTAATGACATCGGCTACACCTCTTCAGATGTGGGTTACGATGGTGATACCTGTGGTGTGATCAACATCATCGGTAAACAGTCTGTGGATATCGCTCAGGGCGTCGATCGTGCAAAACCTGAAGATCAAGGCGCCGGTGACCAGGGTTTGATGTTCGGCTACGCGTCGAACGAAACCGATGTTCTAATGCCTGCTCCAATTACCTTTGCCCATCGTCTTGTAGAGCGCCAAGCAGAAGCCCGCAAATCAGGCTTGCTGCCTTGGTTGCGTCCAGACGCGAAATCTCAGGTGACTTGTCGTTACGAAAACGGTAAGCCGGTCGCGATTGATGCTGTTGTTCTTTCGACGCAACACAATCCAGATGTCACCCAGAAAGATCTTCAGGAAGCGGTTCAGGAGCTGATCATCAAGCATGTTCTGCCAGCTGATCTACTGCATGCTGGCACTAAGCTGCACATCAACCCAACCGGTAAATTTGTTATCGGTGGTCCCGTCGGTGACTGTGGTCTGACGGGTCGTAAGATCATTGTAGATACCTACGGCGGCATGGCACGTCACGGTGGTGGGGCGTTCTCTGGCAAGGATCCATCAAAAGTGGACCGTTCGGCGGCGTATGCAGGTCGCTATGTGGCTAAGAATATCGTCGCTGCAGGCCTTGCAGATCGTTGTGAGATTCAAGTCTCTTACGCGATTGGTGTTGCAGAACCGACCTCAGTTTCAATCAACACCTTCGGCACTGGCAAGATCTCGGATGAGAAGATCATCGAGTTGGTTCGCGAGACCTTTGATCTGCGCCCGTACGCAATCACAAACATGCTAGATCTACTGCACCCTATGTACCGCCAGACAGCGGCATACGGTCACTTTGGTCGTGATCCATTTGAGATGACCGTTGGTGATGACACCTTCACGGCCTTCCCATGGGAGAAGACCGATAAAGCAGACGCGTTAAAATCAGCTGCAGGCGTCTAATCGCCAACTAATAGTGGCTAAGGGTAGGCGAAAGCCTGCCCTTTTTTGTGTCTAAATCCAGCCTGACGCACCCTAATTGTCATGGCATAATCAGTGGCAGAGTAACCAGAGAATCAGTATGCGAATACCCCGTGTCTACCTAGACCTACCACTGAGCACCGGAACAGAAATTGAACTGCCAGAAGCCGCTCACAATCACCTAGTGAAAGTGTTGCGTATGAAGCAAGGGTTCAAACTCGTACTATTCAATGGTGATGGTTTTGACTATCAGGCCGAGCTATCGAGCGTGGCAAAGCGTGAATCCAGTGTGCGGATCATTGCGGCCGACCCGAATGATCGCGAATCCCCGATCGACATTCATATTGGGCAGGGACTTTCGCGCGGTGAACGCATGGACTATGCCGTGCAAAAAGCGACAGAGTTGGGAGTACAAAGCCTGACCCCCCTTTTCACGGATCGTTCCGAGGTCAAACTAACAGCCGATCGCCAAGAGAAGCGATCCGCTCACTGGCAGCAGATCGCGATCAGCGCCAGCGAACAGAGTTTTCGGGCTAAGCCGATGAGCGTTAGCGCTCCAATGTCACTGACAGAGTGGATCGAACAGTGTGATGCCGAATTAAAACTGATTCTTCACCCACACCTTGAGCTCACATCGCTGAACAGTGAGCCAAGACCCTCCAGCGTGGCACTGCTGATTGGACCGGAAGGTGGTTTAGAAGAGAGCGAAGTCGAGTTGGCACTGCAAAAAGGATTTAAGCCCTGGTTACTGGGCAGTCGAATATTACGCACAGAGACCGCCCCCGTCGCAGCGGCATCGGTACTAAATTACCTCTGGGGCGACTTCTCATAAAAGGAACGAGAGATGAGCATTAAACTGGGCATCGTCATGGACCCTATTGACGACATCAACTACAAAAAAGACAGCTCTTTGGCGATGCTTTGGGCAGCGCAGCAGAAAGGGTGGGAGCTGTTCTATATGGAGCAGTCCGATCTCTACTCAAGAGATGGGGATGTTCGTGCTCGTATGGCACCGATTAGCGTCGATATGAACCCGAACAAGTGGTTCGAACGTGAAGCCTACCAAGATCTATCGCTAACAGAGCTCGATGTCATATTGATGCGAAAAGACCCACCTTTCGACAACGAATTCATCTACACCACCCATCTTTTGGCGGTTGCTGAAGCTGCCGGTGTACTTATCGTAAACCGCACTCAGAGCCTGCGCGATTTCAACGAAAAGCTATTTGCTACGCACTTCCCGCAATGCTGCCCGCCGGTACTGGTCAGTCGTTCAGAGGAGCGATTAAAAGCCTTTCATGCTGAGCATAAGGACGTCATCTTTAAACCTTTAGATGGTATGGGTGGCAGCTCTATCTACCGCATCAAAGAGGATGGTTTGAACCTAGGGGTGGTGATAGAGACGCTGACAAAATTTGGCCAAGAGACCATTATGGCGCAGCGCTACATCCCTGAGATTGTCGAGGGTGATAAACGCATATTGATGATCAATGGCGAGCCTATCGACTATGCACTGGCACGCATTCCCAGTCAGGGAGAGACTCGCGGTAATCTAGCCGCAGGGGGGCGAGGCGAAGGCCGCCCACTGAGCGAACGTGATCGTTGGATTGCTGCACAGGTGGGGCCAAAACTGCGCGAAGCAGGGCTTCTATTTGTCGGCTTGGATGTGATTGGTGACTACCTAACAGAGATCAATGTCACCAGCCCGACCTGTATTCGTGAACTCAATGATCAGTTCGGTTTGGACATCGGCATGCAGTTAATGGATTGCATAGAGGAGCAACTCGCTCAGCAATGAACTTAGCTGCCTCGCCAAAACCGGTCAATCGATCAGCTGCATGGTGTGCAGATGCCGATGAGCGTCTGCGCTTTATGCTGGTATTGGCACTGGCTCTGCACGCACTGATCATACTTTTGGTCGGATTTGATGCACTGAAAACAGAGCAATCATCTAAAACACTTGAGATCACCTTTGCGATAAATCAGGATCCACAGGCCCCTATCGATCCAGCCTATTTAGCCCAGCATCATCAATTAGGTCAGGGCGATTCACAAACGAACCAAGAGGCGAGTGTTGTTGAGCCTGCGCTGTTCAGGTCTGACAAGATCAACCAACTCTCGGCACAGATCAGTGCACAATCCGGAACGGGCTTAGCTCCTTCGAATGATGAGGGCGTCAACGATAGTACTCTACAGGCGAAATCGGGGACGAATGAGCTGTTAGCAGCCAACACCCAAGCGCTGCTTAAAGCCAATCAACAGACTGATTCCATTCAGACCACCGCCTCGAATCCCTTAGCAGGCGACTCAACGGCTCTGTTTAAAGCGTCAGAGGAGATCGCCTCTTTGGAAGCGCGCTTAAAAGATGAGCAGCGAAAATTAGAGAGTCGCTCACGCACGGGGCGTGTCACTTCGCTTTCGACCTTGGCCAAAGCTGATGCACTCTATCTAGAGCGCTGGCGTCAGAAAATCGAAACGATAGGTAATCTCAACTACCCTATCGAAGCGCGACGCAAGGGCATTGAAGGCAGTCTGCAGATGCTAGTCACTTTAGCCGCTGATGGGAGCGTCAAGCAGTTAGAGATCCTCAAAAGTTCTGGCTACTCAATACTGGATGATGCCGCCGTTCGGACAGTTAGGAGCGCTTCACCCTTCGAGCCCTTCCCTAATGAGATGCGCCAGCGGCTGGACCGACTGGAGATCATTCGCACTTGGAAATTTGAGAAAAATACCCAAGTGTACTGATATCGAAACATTTTCAGCTTACACTGAGGGTGTAAAAAGATTCGACGTTGTTAAAGGAGAAAGAGATGAGTAATGCCAACCTACTCAAGCACCACTTCTTGATGTCTATGCCCAGTCTGGAGAGTGACTACTTTAGCAACAGCCTCATCTATCTTTGTGAGCACAATGAAGAGGGTGCCATGGGGATTGTGGTCAATAAGCCGCATGAGATTCCTATGGATGAGATCCTTGATCAGCTCGATCTCCCTGAAAACTCTCCCTTGAACTATCAGCCTGTTTACCAAGGCGGACCGGTCTCTGAAGAGCATGGGTTTATTCTGCACAGACAGGGCGAGCAAGCTTGGAAATCCTCACTACACCTACCCGAGCAACTGACGTTAACCACATCCCTTGATGTTCTAGAGGCCATTTCGCGTGGCGAGGGGCCTGAAGACTATCTGTTCGCTTTAGGTTATGCGGGCTGGGGACCGGGGCAGCTCGATGAAGAGATGTGTCAGAACCTATGGTTAAGCTCACCCGCAAATTTAGATATACTGTTCGATGTTGAACCCGAATTTAGACTCTCATCCGCAGCGTCTACTCTGGGTGTCGACCTAAACCTAATCTCCGCACAGGCGGGGCACGCATAATTAAGGTCCAATGACTGAGTTAACTGAGAGCGCACTGGGATTCGATTTTGGCTTACGCAGAATTGGTGTTGCCTTTGGTCAGTCATTAACAGCCACCGCCCAACCTCTAAATCCAATTGCTGCAAAAGATGGCATCCCCGATTGGAGTTTAGTCGATAAAATTATTGCTGAATGGCAGCCAAAGACGATCGTTGTGGGACTGCCATTGAACATGGATGGCACTATCAGTGATATGGCGCGACGAGCGAGAAAATTCGCCAACCGCCTGCATGAACGATCTAAAATACCCTGCTTTCTTTTTGATGAACGATTAACATCTCAAGAGGCTAAATCGATTCATCTTGAGAATGGCGGATCAGCCGATTTCGGTGCAGAATCTGTCGACGGTATCGCCGCTCAATTGATGTTAGAAGGTTGGTTTCTTCAAGAACAGCGCATACCAAGCCATGCAAGGCTTGAGGACTATTATGACCAGTAAAACTTTGGACGCTGAACAGCTCCTAACAAGAATGTGTGACAGCACACAGCAGTTAATCGAGACACGCGGCTTAGATAACCCGTACATCATTGGCATTCATAGTGGCGGTGTTTGGTTGGCTGAACGTCTTCACCAACACCTGGGGATTCAGGATGAGATGGGGGTGCTGGACATCTCCTTCTATCGTGACGATTTCACTCGCGTTGGATTGAACCCTAAAGTAGGGGTTTCAAAGCTGCCAAGCGCAACCGAAGATCGCAACATTATCTTGGTTGACGACGTGTTAATGAGTGGTCGCACAGCTAGAGCCGCGCTCAATGAACTGTTCGATTTTGGTCGTCCAGCCTCTGTGACACTGGTCACCCTGATTGACCTACAACGCCGCGAACTGCCGATTCAAGCTGATGTCATCGGTGGAACCCTGACGTTATCAAGCGATCAACAGGTAAAGCTAACAGGCCCATCTCCCCTTGAACTGACCATCAGTCAGCGTAGCAAATAATAGGAAGCGAACATGTTTAACTTTCCTGACCCAACTCAAGCGCAGCTAACCGAAGATGGCCAGCTAAAGCACTTTTTAGATATCGAGGGGCTGCCAGAGTCACTGCTATTAGAGCTGCTAGATACGGCTGACTCTTTTGTGGATATGAGTGAGCAGCAGGTTAAAAAGGTGCCGCTTCTTCGGGGTAAAACCGTGGCCAACCTCTTTTTTGAGAACAGTACACGTACATTGTCGACCTTTGAGCTAGCCGCTAAGCGCCTATCGGCTGACGTTCTGAATTTAAACATCAGCACCAGCTCCACAAAAAAAGGGGAGACGCTAAAAGACACCTTGATGACCTTGGAAGCGATGCATTCGGATATGTTTGTCGTTCGCCACTCGGATAGCGGTGCGGCTCACTTCATTGCCAGCCAGGTCACACCCAACGTCGCCATCATCAATGCCGGTGACGGTCGTCACGCACACCCGACCCAAGCGATGCTGGATATGATGACTATTCGTCGCCATAAAGGTGGCTTTAAGCATCTAAAAGTCGCGATCGTCGGCGATATACTTCATTCGCGTGTAGCTCGCTCACAGATTCATGCCTTAAGGATTCTCGGTGTACCCGAGATTCGTCTGATCGCACCTCGTACACTGCTACCGCGTAATGTCGAGATGCTTGGGGTCAAAGTTTTTACCGACATGGCACAGGGTCTTCGTGATGCCGATGTCGTCATCATGCTTCGTCTGCAAAAAGAGCGTATGACCTCCGCTCTGTTACCGAGCGAGTCTGAGTTCTTCAAACTCTATGGCCTATCAGAGGAGAAGCTCGCCTTTGCACACCCTGAGGCGATCGTTATGCACCCAGGGCCGATTAACCGAGGCGTTGAAATCGCGTCCTCCGTAGCTGACGGACCTAAATCGGTGATACTGAATCAGGTCACCAACGGCATTGCCGTTAGGATGGCCGTTATGTCGATGGCGATGAGTGGCCAGGTTGCGGAGAGAGCAAAAAAATTAGAGGCAGGAGAGTAAACAGTGCAGATTAAAATTGCCGGCGGGCGCATTATCGACCCTGCACAAAATATAGATCGAATTGATGACCTCTACATTGTCAAAGGACGCATCGCCGCCATAGGAGAGGCGCCAGAGGGCTTCTCTGCTGACGAAGAGTTTGATGCTGAAGGACAGATCGTCTGCCCCGGTCTCATCGATCTATGTACCCATCTGCGTGAACCAGGTTTAACGCAAAAAGGGACTATCGCATCCGAGACTGCCGCTGCCGCTGCTGGCGGCATTACCACACTGGTAGCCTCACCTAACACCAAACCGGTCGTAGACAGCACAGCGGTTGCTGAACTGGTACAAGATCGTGCAACCGATGCCGGTATGGCACGAGTGCTACCGCTAGGAGCGCTGACACAGTCAATGCAAGGCGAGCAGCTTGCGCCACTGCATGCACTGGCGAGCTCAGGCTGTATCGGTTTCACTAACGGTCGTCACCCGATCGATAGCTCGCGTGTAATGCTAAGAGCGCTTGAATACGCGGCCACACATGACCTGTTGGTAGTGTTTCAAGCGGAAGATCGAGCACTGGCTGCCGAGGGTTGTATGCACGAAGGCACCACCGCCACTCGTCTTGGCTTGAACGGCATTCCTTCCGCTGCTGAAACCATAGAGGTATCACGCTGCTTGATTCTGATTGAAGAGACCGGTGTAAGGGCTCACTTCGGCCAGCTTTCCTGTGCTCAGTCAGTTCTATTAATTCAGAGTGCCCGTGAACGAGGTCTCAATGTGACCGCTGATGTGGCGATTCACAACCTGCTTCTGACAGATGAGGAGGTTAATGGTTTTAACAGCCTATTCCATGTCATCCCACCGCTGCGTTCGCAGCTGGATCGTGCGGGACTGCGTCAAGGCTTAGTCACCGACACACTGGATGCCATCTGTTCCGATCATCAGCCTCAGGATGCTATTTCAAAAGAAGCACCTTTCGCGGCGACTGAACCAGGCATTAGTGGACTTGAAACACTATTACCGCTGAGCCTAATGTTGGTAGAGCAGCAGTTGATCGCCCTGCCTCAGCTGATTGAAAAATTGACAGCGGGTCCTGCGAAAGTGCTAGGCATCGAAGCCGGCTCTCTCGAAGTCGGGGCTGATGCAGATGTGTGTGTCTTTGATCCAGAAGCGACCTGGACGGTCAACAGTGAAACGCTCAAATCTCGTGGTAAGAATACCCCGTTCATCAACACTGAACTGAAAGGCCGTGTGACACTGACTCTACTCAATGGTCAGCCAGTACATCGCTTAAGTTAATAGTCTGAAAACGAAAAGACCCAGCCGATGCTGGGTCTTTTTTTGCCTATTTATGGACCAATCAGTGATTCAGAGTATCGTCTGAATCTTGAAGAGTAAATGACGGTAGATCCTCACCTTCTTGCTTACCCCCCTCATCACTAAGTTTGATCATCAAACGCAGATCATTTGACGAGTCAGCAAAGGACAGTGCCACTTCGTAAGTGATGACACCCTCTTTGTAGAGCGCAAACAGTGCCTGATCGAAGGTCTGCATGCCAAGATTGCTCGATTTCTTGATGACATCTTTAATCTCGTGCACCTCACCTTTGCGAATCAGATCCTGAATCAGCGGCGTGTTGATTAGCACTTCAATGGCCGCTCTTCGCCCCTTACCATCCGCAGTGGGCAGCAGTTGCTGCGCGACAATCGCTTTCAAGTTAAGTGATAGATCCATCCAGATCTGATTATGATGCTCAGGGCCAAAGAACGAGATGATACGGTCAAGGGCTTGGTTCGCATTGTTAGCATGAAGCGTTGCCAAACAGAGGTGGCCGGTCTCAGCGAATGCCAGAGCGTACGCCATGGTTTCAGCCGAGCGGATTTCACCCATCAAGATGACATCTGGTGCCTGACGTAAGGTGTTTTTCAGTGCTACTTCAAACGACTCAGTATCAAGCCCCACTTCACGTTGAGTCACGATCGACTTTTTATGATGGTGAATGTACTCAATGGGGTCTTCAACCGTAATGATATGCCCCGCAGCATGCTCATTACGGTAATCAATCATTGATGCCAGAGAGGTCGATTTACCGGTAGAGGTACCACCGACAAATAGGATCAAACCACGCTTAGTCATCGAGAGATCTTTAAGCACCTCAGGAAGTTTGAGCTCCTCCATAGTCGGTATGTGGTTAGCTATAGAACGCAGCACCATTCCCGGCGTGTTTCGTTGCACATAGGCGCTAACACGAAAACGACCGATACCGTTCACACTCAGTGCAAAGTTACACTCATTGGTTGCTTCAAATTCGGCCAGCTGCTTGTCACTCATCGTACTGTAAACCAGTGCACGTGATTGTGATGAGTTGAGCGACTCACGTGTCAGTGGCTTGATCGTGCCGTCCACCTTGATAGAAGGGGGTGCACCCGCAGTGATGAACAGATCTGAACCACCGCGTTCAGTCATTACTTTTAATAGCTGTGTAAAATCCACGGGTTACCTCACTTAAAATATCGAAGGGTCTTTAGCGCGAGCAGCCGCTTGCTCTGGCGTGATAAAGCCTTTTTGAACCAGCTCTAAAAGGGCCTGATCCAAGGTCTTCATACCCACCTGGGAACCCGTCTGAATGGCTGAATACATCTGAGCCACTTTATCTTCCCGAATCAGGTTACGTATGGCAGATGTCCCGATCATGATCTCGTGAGCTGCGACTCGACCGCCGCCTGTCTTCTTCAAAAGGGCTTGAGAGATAACGCCCTGCAGCGATTCAGAGAGCATTGAACGGACCATATCTTTCTCTGCGGCTGGAAAGACATCGATGATACGGTCAATGGTTTTCGCTGCCGAGGTGGTATGAAGAGTGCCGAAAACTAAGTGTCCAGTCTCTGCTGCAGTCAACGCAAGACGAATGGTCTCTAGGTCACGCATCTCACCCACTAGGATGACATCGGGGTCTTCACGCAGCGCCGAACGCAGTGCCGCATCAAATCCAAGGGTATCTCGATGCACCTCACGCTGGTTAATCAGACACTTTTTACTCTCGTGTACAAATTCGATGGGATCCTCAATCGTCAATATATGCTCAGATCGAGAGTCATTGATGTAATCGATCATCGCTGCCAGCGTGGTCGACTTACCGGAACCGGTTGGTCCTGTCACTAGAACCAGCCCTTTTGGCTGGTCGGAGAGCTGCTGGAAGACCTTACCCATACCAAGATCGTCCATAGTAAGCACTTTACTGGGGATGGTACGAAATACCGCTGCCGCTCCGCGGTTTTGAACAAAACCATTAACACGAAAACGCGCCAGCTGAGGTACTTCAAAGGAGAAATCGACTTCTAACTTCTCTTCGTACTCTTTACGCTGCTTGTCATTCATAATGTCATACAGCAACCCATGGACCTGTTTATGATCCATCGATGGCAGTTTGATGCGACGCACATCACCGTCGACACGGATCAACGGCGGCATACCCGCCGTAATGTGCAGATCGGATGCTCCTTGCTGTACAGCAAAGGCTAAAAGTTCGGTAATATCCATAATTGAGTTCACCCTAGCGGAAACGACCGCATCAACCTCATGAGTAGTGACACATATGACTAGCATAGCAGAGAGCCTGAAAAAGGTGAGATCCGAGATAGAAAAAGCCTGCGCTGAGTCAAACCGTTCTGAAAAAGAGGTATGCCTACTAGCCGTCAGTAAGACCCGCAGTGTGGATGAGGTCGTCGAACTGGCTCGCTTAGGGCAACGTGCTTTCGGTGAAAATTATCTGCAAGAGGCGCTGGATAAAATATCCGCTCTTGAGCCCCTTAATCTCGAATGGCACTTTATTGGCCCCATTCAATCCAACAAAACGAAGCCAATCGCAGAGCAATTTGCCTGGGTCCATAGTGTCGATAGACTGAAAATCGCACAACGTCTGTCAGCACAACGGCCTTACTATGCCGAGGACTTAAACATCTGCTTGCAGGTTAATATTAGCTGTGAAGAGAGCAAATCTGGCTGCTTTCCAGATGAAGCGCTCGAGCTCGCCAAACAGATTGCCGAACTCCCCAAAATAAACTTGCGTGGTTTAATGGCTATACCAGAAGCGACTGAGGATGTTGAACTACAAAAAGAGCGTTTTTGTCAGGTGAGAACTCTGTTTGAAGAGATCAAACAAACGATACCCAGTCTGGATACCCTATCAATGGGCATGTCGGGTGATCTGGATGCCGCCATTGAAGAGGGCGCAACCATCGTTCGTATTGGTACGGCTCTATTCGGCCCACGCAACTACAACAAATAATTTTTAGGAGAAAAGTGTGGCACAGCCATCTATCGCATTTATTGGTACAGGCAACATGGCCGGTGCAATCCTTGAGGGCTTAATTGCAACGGGATACCCCGTCGACAAGCTATGGGCCACACGTCGCCAGCTCGATAAGTTAGCAAGCTTTGCTGAGCGTGGCGTTCACACAACGACCGATAACCATCTCGCGATTAACGCTTCGGAAATTGTTGTAATCTCCGTTAAGCCGCAGATGATGCGCGATACACTGACTGAGTTAGCACCCACACTGCAACAGCGTAAACCGCTGTTAATCTCTGTGGCAGCAGGCATTAGCTGCGACTCTTTGGAGCGTTGGGCCGGCGGTGAACTGGCCGTGATTCGTTCAATGCCGAACACGCCATCTCTACTCAAATTAGGCGCCAGCGGCCTGTTTGCCAACCCTAGAGTGAGTGATGAGCAGAAAGCTCAAGCCTCTTCAATTGCAGAAGCGGTCGGCATTGCTACCTGGTGTGATACTGAAGAGGGCATCGATCAGGTAACTGCCGTTTCGGGGTCAGGCCCTGCTTACTTCTTCCTAATGATGGAGAAGATGATTGAAGCGGCACAAGCGCTCGGCATGAGTCCTGAAGCGGCGCGTCAACTAACCATTCAAACCGCCAAAGGGGCTGCAGAGATGGCCGCTCAAACTGGGATTGAACCGGCCCAGTTGCGAAAAAATGTCACCTCCCCAGGCGGTACCACTGAGCAAGCGATTAACAGCTTCGAACAGGATCAACTGGGCGAGGTTGTGTTACGAGCAATGACCGCCTGCAAGAACCGTGCAGCAGAGATGAGTGAGCAACTCGGTAAAGACTAATGGCTGCAAAACAGCTACTCTTAAACACTTGTCATCATTAAGCGAACTATAGGATTGAACATGGCTGGCGATACACTGACATTAATCATTCGAACGATTGGTGAAGTTTTTGCATTTATTCTGCTTCTGCGTTTTTTACTGCAGGCGAGTGGCGCTGACTATTACAATCCGATCTCTCAATCGGTGGTTCGCTTTACCCAAGTTCCTTTGGCTCCACTGCAGAAACTGGTTCCAAGAATTGGGCGTTTAGACATCTCCCCGTTGGTATTGGCCTTCGCAGTTAAAGTGGCTGTTGTTGTCGCGATTATCTTCTTTACACAGGGCAACATCCCCAACATGCTGGGTGCGGCACTGTTTGGCCTATTCGGGGTGCTTGACGGCATTCTCACCATCTATTTCTGGGCTGTTATTGGGTCAGTGATCCTCTCCTGGGTAGCCCCAAACAGCTACCACCCGGGTCCACAGCTCATTATGCAGATCACAGAGCCCGTGTTCTCTTTGGCGCGCAAAGTCATTCCACCTATCGGCGGTCTGGATCTATCACCGATTTTGATCTTTTTAGTGATTCAAATTCTACAATCTCAAATCACTCGTCTGGTCATGTAACTGAACCCGTGGTTTGCTAGAATTAAATACTGTTTCACGTACAGCATTGCACAGGAGATAGCCTAATGCCGGCTAGCTTGCCAACGGATTCCGTCGGTATCGTTACACCAGAATTGATTCACTTTGCCGAGCCTCTCTCTTTGGCTTCCGGCCGAGTGCTGCCTGAATACGATCTAATGGTTGAGACCTACGGGCAACTCAATGCAGATTGCTCAAATGCGGTTTTGATCTGCCATGCACTATCGGGTCACCACCATGCGGCGGGATATCATTCAGAGAGTGATAAATACCCTGGCTGGTGGGACAGTGCTATTGGTCCAGGTAAGCCGATCGACACGAATCGCTTTTTTGTTGTGTCGTTGAATAACCTTGGTGGCTGTCACGGCTCAACAGGGCCGACTTCCATCGATCCAAACACAGGAAAACCTTACGGACCAGACTTTCCTTTTGTAACCGTTCGAGACTGGGTCAACAGTCAGGTTCGACTTGCAGACCACTTCGGTATCCAACGTTGGGCAGCGATTGTGGGTGGCAGCTTGGGCGGTATGCAGGCGATGCAGTGGTCAATCGACTACCCTGAAAGACTGGGCCACGCATTAATCATCGCCTCTTCACCAAAGTTAACGGCACAGAATATCGCGTTCAATGAGGTGGCTAGACAGGCTATTTCGAAAGACCCTCAGTTCCACGAGGGACGCTATTACGATCACGAAACCCTTCCCAAAACAGGGCTCTCACTGGCTCGTATGATTGGCCACATCACCTATCTATCTGATGATGGCATGGCCGAGAAGTTTGGTCGTGAGATGCGCACGGGTGAGCTGAGTTTCGACTTAAATACTCAATTCCAAGTCGAAAGTTACCTTCGATACCAAGGTGAGAAGTTTTCGACGGCGTTCGATGCAAATACCTACCTGTTAATGACAAAAGCGCTGGATTACTTTGATCCCGCATCAGAGTATGGCGATGATCTTTCAAAGGCATTAAGCCAGGCTAGCTGTAAATTTCTCGTCGTCTCGTTTACAACAGACTGGCGCTTCTCTCCCGAGCGCTCGCGTGAGATTACCGATGCACTGGTCGCAGCCGATAAAGATGTCAGCTACGCAGAAATCGACTCTGATCACGGACACGACGCCTTCTTAATCGATAGCCCTCGTTACATGGCTGTTTTTAGAGCCTACATGAACCGTGTAGCCAATGAACTCAATCTAGGAGTCACCCATGAGAGCTGATTTAGAGATCATTGCAGACTGGATTCAACCCGAGGCGCGCGTCCTGGATATGGGTTGTGGCGACGGTGAACTGCTCGATTTTCTCTCCCAGCAAAAGCAGGTTGATGGCTTAGGTTTAGAGATCGATCATGACAACATCACTCACTGTATTGCTCGGGGTGTGAACGTCATCGAAAAAAACTTGGACGAGGGTCTTGCCAGCATAGACGACTCAAGTTTTGATAGCGTGGTCATGACGCAAGCGCTGCAGGTCATGCATCGTCCTGACTTGATCGTAGAGGAGATGCTGCGTATCGGTAATGAAGGGATCGTCACCTTCCCTAACTTTGCCCACTGGCGTGCGCGTTTCTACTTAGCATTTCGCGGCAAGATGCCGGTCTCCAAGTTTCTCTCTTACAGCTGGTATGACACGCCAAACATTCACTTCTGTACCTTTAAAGATTTTGAAGCGCTCTGCATCGAGAGAAACATCCGAATCATTGAACGCACCGTAGTCGATAATGAGCACCGCCAGCGTTGGTGGCATAAGCTCTGGCCCAATATGATGGGTGAAATTGCGATCTACCGAATCACACGATAGAGGTTAATGATGCGTTCTTTAATGGTTCTATTACTCACTTCGCTATTTACTCTGTCCGTTCATGCGGAACAGAAACAGATTGAGCGTGGTTATGAAGTGCACTATAACGCCTTCAACTCTAGCTTCGTTACCCCTGAAGTCGCCGCTGCAAATAGCATCCTGCGCAGTAAAGTGAGAGCCCTGGTCAATGTGGCAGTTTTTAAACTTGAGCAGAACGGTGACAAAACCGCTGTACGTGCCAATATAAAAGGCGAAGCGAGTAATTTGCTTCAACAGATACAGACCATCGAGTTCAAACCGATCATTGAGGGCGATGCAATCTACTACATTGGCGGGTTCCGCTTCAGCGAAGAGGAGCGCATGACGATCGAACTCGAGGTCACACCGGACCCTAACCAAGCTCCGATCAAGGTTAGCTTCAACCAAACCTTCTACACGGAGTAAGCATGAGCCAGCGCATTGTTTTAGCCAGCGGTAACCAGGGAAAACTCAAGGAGTTCTCACAGATATTGGCTCCTCTGGATCTAGAGATCGTCTCCCAGGGAGACTTGGGTGTTGAAGATGCTGAAGAGACCGGTTTAAGCTTTGTCGAGAACGCGATCATCAAAGCCCGCAACGCATGCGCTGCAACCGGCCTACCTGCCATTGCTGATGACTCAGGCCTTGTGGTGGATGCTCTCTCTGGAGCCCCTGGCATCTACTCTGCTCGTTTTGCAGGCCCAAGCGCCTCGGACCAACAGAATATAGATAAGCTTCTTCAAGAGCTTGGTGAGCTAGAAGCGGAGCAGCGCTCTGCACGATTTCGCTGTGTTCTGGTCTGTATGCGCCACCAGAATGATCCTACTCCACTGATCGCTGTGGGCAGCTGGGAAGGTAAGATTCTTGGTGCACCTGAAGGGGAGAATGGCTTTGGTTACGATCCTATATTCTGGTCACCTGAGTATGACTGCGCAGCAGCACAACTCACCCCAGAGCAGAAAAAAGCCGTCAGCCATCGCGGCAAAGCCGTTGCACAGCTGACAGAACAGCTGGCTGCTTTCCTCGCCTAAATGGATGCCAAGCTACCACCGCTGTCACTCTATGTGCACGTGCCTTGGTGCATTCGAAAGTGTCCATATTGTGACTTCAATTCGCACCAAGTGAGAGATGAGATACCTGAATCGCTCTATTTGGACCGACTCATTTCAGAACTTAAAAACGAGCAACACCTAACGTCTGGTCGACCCATACATTCGATCTTCATCGGTGGCGGGACACCTAGCCTTCTAAAACCGGAAAGCTACGCCAGATTACTTGAGGCTGTTAAATCAAACTACAGCCTAGAACCAGACGCTGAAATTACTATGGAAGCAAACCCTGGGACTTTTGAACAAGAGAAGTTTGAAGGGTTTGCAGATGCGGGCATCAATCGGTTGTCGATTGGCGTGCAGAGCTTTGATGATGATCGACTGAGAGCTCTTGGCCGAATTCATACAGGCGGCGAAGCCATTAAAGCCATTCAATCAGCAACAAAACTGTTTCAACGGACTAATATCGATCTGATGCACGGACTACCCGGTCAAACCCCGGACGCTGCGTTGAATGATCTTGAGCAGGCTATCGCATTCGAACCCGATCAAATCTCTTGGTATCAACTGACGATTGAACCTAACACAGAGTTTGCAGCCAAACCGCCCTCTCTACCGATCGAGGAGTCCTTATGGACTATTCAGGAGCAGGGCAGTGAACTGCTAAAACGTCATGGCTATGAGCAGTATGAGATTTCGGCCTTCGCACGACCAGGCGGTGAATCAAAACACAACCTCAACTACTGGCAGTTCGGCGACTACTTAGGTATTGGAGCCGGCGCACACGCTAAGATTTCCCGCTGGGAGCAAGGTCAGCTGCTGATTGAACGTATTCATAAACAGCGCCAACCCAAGGCTTACATAAATGCCATCGACCCAGTTGCAGGTAGAGAGATCATAGAATCCGAGGCTCTGCCCTTTGAGTTTATGCTCAATGCCTTGCGCCTGAAATCGGGCGTTGCCACAGAGCTGTTTGAGCAGAGCACTGGATGTTCGATTGAACGTATAGAACCTCTGCTATCAAAAGCTCGTCAACGTGGCATGTTAATTGAAGACCCTGCCCGGATTGCTCCAACCCAAGAGGGGCAGCTGTTTCTGAATGATCTGTTGGAGATGTTTATCGATTGAGGTTGGCGACGATCTTAGGTATCTCACTGATCGTCTCAGCGTGCCAGTCAGCCTCCACCTCAATGGCCCACTCCAGACCTTCGGGGTTGACCCAGATGGTATGCATTCCCATCTCTTTTGCCGCCCGAATATCATTAATCGGGTGATCACCCACATGGACCACCTCATCCGCGTTGACCGAGGCAAATTCCAAAGCCTTTTCAAACATCAAAGGATGGGGCTTCGCAGTACCCACCCCGTCGGCATTAAATTGAAAGTCGAACCACTGAGCTAAGGGTGTTTTAGCCACCTCAGCATTACCGTTACTCAGTGCACCAATCAGCAACCCTTGATCTTTTAGTTGCTGCAACATTTCGATTACCTGGTCGTAGGGCGCGACCGCATGGCGATGATGCAAAAAGAGATCAAAAGCCGCGGCCGCTTTAGATTGCGCCTCTTTTTGGGTAAGCCCCACCGAGACCATCCCCTCCTCAAGCAGACGTATACGCGTTTCTGTCATGCTGTGTGCAATTTCTGGATAACGCTCAAGTAGAGAGCGACGCAGTGCTGACCCTTCGGCAAGATCACTGAGTGAATATCGCTCTGTGTAAGCTGGAACCTCGCGTTCTAGCCACTCCCACAATAGATCGTTCGCTTTAATCACAACCGGGTGGACGGCCCATAAGGTATCGTCGAGATCAAAGGTGACACACTTAATTTTTTTCACGTCGTTTAGCCCTTGGGTGTGAGTTTTGATAGATCGATTTAAGTTGCTTGAAGTCTAGGTGCGTATATATCTGAGTCGTACTGATATCGGCGTGACCTAATAGCTCTTGCACGGCACGAAGGTCACCAGAGCCGGCGAGCATTTCAGTCGCGAAACTATGACGCAGCCGGTGTGGGTATAAATTGCCTGCGACACCCGACTGTTCACCAAGCTCTTTCAAACGTTTCTCGACGCTGCGGGATGAGAGACGCTTGCCCAGCTTCCCGACAAACAGAGCTTCTTCATTGTAGTCGGCTAATGCCAAGCGCTCCTTTAGCCAAAGCTTAATGGCCTGCAGAGCCGCACCGCCCACTGGAACTTGGCGCATTTTGCGACCCTTACCCTCAACGATGACGGAGCCTGAACCTAAATCGATATCGCTTAGATTAATACCAACCAATTCTGATACGCGCAGCCCACTGGAATAGAGCAGCTCCATCATGGCTAGATCACGAATCTTTAAGGGATCATCTTGTGGCGTGTCTAACACCTCATTCAAGGTCTCAGAACTCAGTGTTTGTGGAAGACGGCGAGGGGCTTTCGGCGCTTTAATGGCCAGAGCGGGATTATGTTCGCAGATCGATTGCTGATTCAGATATCGATAAAAGCTACGAAGTGCAGACAGCATTCGTTGCAACGATCGGCCCGACAGACCCTCTGAGTGCAGCTCGGCCACCGCGTAACGCAGAGGGCGCTCAGAGAGCTCAAGCCAGCCTGTGAATTCAATCAGTTGTAGCGTCTCTCGAAAGCGCTGAAGATCGCGCTGATAGTTGAAGACTGTTTTATCGGATAGCTGACGCTCGACACGGAGGTGCTCGGTAAAGCGAAATTCTAAATCGCTATCCGAGCAACCCATGCTAGCCTCGAATATTCATCAAACGCGCAAGGATTCTGCTTAGAACTTCGCCGATATACGCCAAAAATAGCGTTCCTTGCGTAGACTGGAAGTAGTTGGCGTCGTATGAGCCAATAACCAGAAGACCTAAAGATTCGCCCTTCACTAGAGGTACCACAGCGCAAGATCCAACGGGCTTTTGAGGGTTTCGGAATAAGAATCGGGTCATCTGATCCGACAACTGTCCGCAGACCGGGCTTGATGAGTCGATCAACGGCTGAACAATTGACGTTTGACTGCGCGGCAACACTCTTAGTGAGTTAACGTCGAGCTCCGTATCCGAGAAGAGGATTAGCTCCACCTCATCGCCACTGAAGTCGCCACACAAGCTCTCTTCAAGTGCAATACTGACTTCATCAAAGCTGTCTGCCTCTAGCAGTGACAGAACCATCCGCTTGGTCTTACCGAATTGCCCGTCGTTATGACGCGCTGCTTCGATCATATCCGACAGGTGGATTTCGAGTGTATTGGCTTTTTCTCGCAGCATGCTGGTTTGACGTTCAACCAAGGAGACCGCCGAACCTCTCTGATGAGGTACCGTCAGCTTTTCAAGTAACCAGGTATGGTTCTCAAAAAAACTGGGATTCTGTGCAAGCCACTCTGCGACTTGGTTTTCATCTAGCGGTTGGCTCATAAGTAGATCTGCCCTTCGTAAACCGAACATACGGGACCAGTCATATTGACGGAGTGCCCTTCACCTAACCACTCAATCTCAAGATCACCACCAGGTAAGTGAACGGTAACTTTGCTATCGAGAAGGCCACGCAAACGACCTGACACGACGGCAGCACAAGCCCCAGTACCACACGCTTGAGTTTCACCTGCACCGCGCTCATAGACACGAAGATTCACCTCATTTTTGGAGATGACTTCCATAAATCCGATATTGGCACGACTAGGGAAGACAGCATGAGATTCCAGCTCTGGCCCCCAGCTCTCAACCGGCGCGCTGTCAATGGAATCAACGACCAAGACAGCATGAGGATTACCCATGGAGACAGCACCAAACTCAACAGTTTGACCTGAAGCCAGTTGGGTAGAGTAAGTCGTGCTCTTCTCTGTGAAGGTGGTAGGCACTTCGACCGGATCCAACTCTGGAGCACCCATATCAACTTCAACCAGATCGCGACCCACAATGTTCAACACCGCACGACCACGTGCTGTTTGCACCTTAATGGTATCTCGCAACACCAACCCTTTATCGCGAACAAATCGCGCAAAGCAGCGAGCGCCGTTGCCACAGTGCTCGACTTCACTGCCATCAGCATTAAAGATACGGTAACGAAAATCCATATCCGGATCGGATGGCGGTTCGACCAACAACATCTGATCAAAACCGACACCAAAATTACGATCCGAAAGTTGACGCACAAGGTCCGCGTTGACACGGACGCGTTGTGAGATGGCGTCAATGACCATAAAGTCATTGCCCAAGCCATGCATCTTAGTGAATCGCAGTAGCATCAGCCTTCCTCTGACAGCAATGATTCACCGCGCACAAGATCAGCAAACTGCTCACGCTCACGAACCACTTGGAAGCGCGCATCATCCACCATCACCTCAGCGGCACGGCCACGGGTGTTGTAGTTAGAAGCCATGACAAAGCCGTATGCGCCTGCCGAGCAGACTGCTAATAGATCACCTGGAGTCAGTGCCAACTTACGATCTTTGCCAAGGAAGTCGCCGGTTTCACAAATCGGGCCGACAAGATCCCAAACGGCCTCTTCCGCGGATGACTCTAGCTGAGCTGGAATAATCTCTTGGTAAGCGCTGTATAGCGACGGGCGAATCAGATCGTTCATTGCCGCATCGATAATGGCAAAGTTCTTCTCTTCATTACGCTTAAGGAACTCAACCTTGGTGAGTAGAATTCCCGCGTTCGCAGAGATCGAACGGCCCGGCTCAAACACTAACTTAAGCTGACGATCACCCAAACGATCAATGATGGCATCGATGTAATCTTTGGGCTCTGGTGGTGTCTCGTCGGTGTAACAAACCCCTAAGCCACCGCCAAGGTCGAGGTGTTCGATCAGGATACCCGCTTCCGCCAATCGATCGATCAATGCTAATAGGCGATCGAGCGCATCGAGGAAGGGATCGATTTCAGTCAACTGCGAACCGATGTGGCAATCAACGCCAACCACTTTAACGTTTGAAAGCTGAGCCGCTCGCTGATAAACCTCAAGCGCAGAATCAATGGCAATGCCAAACTTGTTATCTTTAAGACCCGTTGAGATGTAAGGGTGAGTGCCGGCATCGACATCTGGATTCACACGGAATGAGACATCGGCCACCTTGCCTAACTCAGCAGCGACCGCATTAACACGTTGCAGCTCCGATTCAGACTCGATATTGAAACAGTGGATGCCAACCTCTAGCGCACGAGCGATCTCTGCAGCTTGCTTGCCAACACCAGAAAAGACCACTTTGGAAGGATCCGCACCCGCCAAAAGTACGCGCTCTAATTCACCCTGAGAGACAATATCAAAGCCTGCTCCCAACTTAGCCAATACATTTAACACAGCCAGGTTAGAGTTAGATTTAACCGCAAAGCAGACTAATGCATCGCGCCCTGCTAACGCGTCAGCATAAGCCAAATAGCCTCGCTCAAGGGCATCACGCGAGTAAACATAAGCGGGCGTGCCAACCGCATTAGCGATCTCTGCAACAGAGACATCTTCCGCGAACAGTTGACCGTCGCGGTATTCAAAACTTTCCATTTTTTCTCTCTTAAGAGTTTGATTGCTGCGAAGCTTCAGCACCCGGCATCGACAATGGGCCCTTCTGACCGCATCCAACGAGCGCACAACAGAACACCAGTGCAAAGAACATTCGCATAATCCACTCCAATTAAGACCAACCCTTTTGGTGTCGGGTTTTGGTCAATAAAATTAAAGCCTGAGTATACCCTGATAATAGGCCTGTAGGCGACCACGAAAGGCCTATTTAGCACGGACAAAGCTGCGGAAATCAGTATAATGAAATCAATGTTTACAGGAGGTTAGACAATGAGTGATGCGATCTATTTAGAGCGTGTTGAAGAGACCCTCAACGCACTCGAAGAGTTATTAGACGATGCGGAATCCGATTTGGACTATGACAATAACGGCGCGATGATGACGATTAAGTGCCCTGACCGAAGCCAAATTATCCTAACGCGCCAGCCTCCAGTGAAGCAGCTTTGGCTAGCAACCCGCACACAAGGTCTGCATTTTGATTACGATGAAGCTCAACAAGCTTGGGTTTTAGACTCGGATGGCTCGCTGCTACGAACTCATCTAATGGCTGCATTCGCCGATCAAACCGACGAACAACTCGACCTATCTGAGATCTAATTAATGAAAATTCTTGTTACAGGTGCAGCCGGCTTTATTGGTTTTCATGTCAGCCAGTGGCTATGCAACCGTGGTGATGAGGTTGTTGGTATCGATAACCTTAATGACTATTACGAAGTGAGTTTGAAAGAGGCGCGTCTCTCTCAACTGGAACCCCTATCGAACTTCCGCTTTATCAAGCTCGACATTGCCGATCGAAATGAACTGTCTAATTTATTTGCAGAAGAGAAGTTTGATCGTGTTGTTCATTTAGCGGCGCAAGCGGGTGTTCGTTACTCCATTGAGAACCCGCATGCTTATGCAGATTCCAACCTTGTTGGATTTCTGAATATTCTTGAAGGTTGTCGCCACAATCAAGTCGAGCACTTGGTTTACGCATCATCAAGCTCAGTATACGGTGCAAACGAGACTATTCCGTTCAGCGAAAATAATAATGTCGACCACCCAGTTTCGCTGTATGCTGCCTCCAAAAAGGCTAACGAAGCGATGGCTCATAGTTACAGTCAACTCTACAACTTGCCAACTACTGGCCTGCGCTTCTTTACTGTCTACGGACCTTGGGGCCGTCCAGATATGTCGCCAATTCTTTTCGCAAAAGCGATAACAGAAGACAAACCACTGAAGGTGTTTAACTACGGCAAGCACCGCCGCGACTTCACCTACATTGATGACATCGTACAAGGCGTAGTGCGCACACTGGATAATGTAGCTCAATCCAATCCAGAATGGTCTGGCTTAGATCCTGATCCAGCAACATCAAAAGCGCCTTGGCGCATCTACAACATCGGCAATAGCCAGCCTGTAGAGCTGCTCTACTACATTGAGTGCATTGAGAAGGCGTTAGGAAAAACAACAGAGAAAGAGTTACTGCCTCTACAACCTGGCGATGTTGAGCATACCTATGCAGATGTAGCCGCTCTGATGCGCGACACTGGATACCAGCCCAATACACCGATTGAAAAGGGTGTGGAGCAGTTTATAGCCTGGTTTAAGTCCTACTATGGCTAATTCGTAATTAGACTTTGAACTTGCTCATAGAGGCGCTCCAGAGCGCCTCTATTTTTTTCTACCACCTGCATGCCGGCTTGAGACATTGCCTGGTTATCTTGGCTTAGCAAGCGCTCAATCTGCTCAGCCAGTTCTGATTCACCTTGAACCTGTACCAATGCACCTTCACTTTTCAGCGTCGAGATAATCGAGTGGAAGTTATAATCACTTGGCCCCATGACAATTGGCAAACCAAGAGCGGCCGGCTCTAGCGGGTTGTGCCCTCCTGTACCAGAGAAGCTTCCACCGACGAAGGTTAGATCCGCAGCAGCGTAGTAAGAGAACATTTCACCCAACGAGTCGCCTATCCATATATCTATATTGCTATCGGCCGTAGATAGTGATCGCTTACTTACATGATCGGAATAGTCTTTAGCCAACTGATAAACAGAGTCAAAACGCTCTGGATGGCGGGGTACGAGAATGAGTACCGGACGCTGATCTTGTGGAATGACACGCCAAGCATCCAACAAAATCTTATCCTCACCCTGATGGGTACTGGCAGCCACTAGCACTTTGCGGGCAAAAGCAGCTTTCCAAGTTCTGCCTATTTGAGTCTGCTCTTCAGGAAGGTCGATATCGAATTTGATACTGCCTGAAACGAGCATTCGATCCTCCGACATACCCAAGCTCTTAAACCTTTCAGCATCCGCTTCATGTTGGGCTAGCAAAAGTCTTATCGAACTCAGCGCTTGCTGAGTTAACCCTGAAAAACGCTTATATCCCTTGAATGACTTCTCAGATAGACGAGCATTTGCCAGTAAGATAGGAATATTTCGTTTGGATGTGGCAGTCAAAAGATTCGGCCAAATCTCAGTCTCAACAATGAGCAGTAATTTTGGAGAGTGAGCTCCGAAAAACAGTGTAAAGAAGATCGGTAGATCCCATGGCAGGTAACGGTGCTCGACTTGCCCTCCAAAACGCTGTTTTACCTGTGCCGCTCCCGTTGGTGTGGTCGTTGTGAAAAGGACCGACTCACCCTGATCCAAGAGCCTCTCAACAAGCGGGCTAATCGCAATGGTTTCACCAACTGATACGGCATGAATCCAGATCGGTCTGCCTAGTGTTTTCTGCTGAATACCAAAACGTTCAATCAAACGCTGTCGATAAGCGGGGGCTTTTAAGCTACGAACTAACAGGCGAAAAACGAACAGAGGCAGCAGAAGAGTATAAAGCGCGGAATAGAGCAGCCTAGCCATTTCGCTGCTCACTAAATTGCATGCGATGAAGTTGAGCATACGCCCCATCCAAAGCCAATAGCTCTGCATGAGTACCGCGCTCCACTATTTGCCCCTGATCCATTACAACGATCAGATCAGCTTTCTCAATGGTGGAGAGGCGATGGGCAATGATAAGCGTTGTCCTCCCCTTTACGACCTCATCGAGTGCTTCCTGGATGTGTCGTTCCGACTCTGTATCCAGTGCCGAGGTTGCCTCATCAAGAATCAGGATAGGTGCATTTTTCAAAATAGCGCGAGCGATCGCAATACGCTGACGCTGACCACCTGAGAGAAGCACGCCACCCTCGCCAATCTCAGTTTCAAGACCTTTGGGCAGTCGCTCAACAAACTCCATGACATGCGCAGCCTCTGCTGCCACTTTAATCTGTTCTGGATTCGATGATGCAAGCGCACCATATGCAATATTGTCAGCGATCGTGCCGTTAAAAAGCACAACTTGCTGGTTAACTAACGCAATTTGCTCACGTAGCGACTCTAGCGTACAGGACTCAATCGCTTGGCCATCCAATAACAACTCACCACGCCAACCATCATTAAAGCGAGGTAAAAGGCTGACCAGCGTCGATTTACCCGAGCCTGACTTACCTACCAACGCAACGGTCGTTCCTGCAGGAATATCCAAATTAATCTGCTTCAGCGCATCATCCTGAGTCCCGGGATAAGCAAAGCTTAAGTCTGAGAATTTAAGATCACCAACCGCTCGACCTAGCTCAATCGACCCAGTATCGACCTCAACCGGTTCATCCATCACCTTAAAGACACCTTCAGAAGCAGCAATACCGCGTTGAATCTTAGTATTCACATCGGTGAGCAATCGAAGAGGCTTAGTAATTAGGCCTGCAGCGGTAAGAAAGGCTACGAAGCCACCGGTACTCATACCGGCTAGAACAGTGGGATGCATCGCTACAAATAAGAGTACGGCTAAGGCTATGGCCACCAAAACCTGCACAATGGGACTGTTTAGTTCTTGAGTCACTGTTAACTTCATGAACTGCTTACGGTTCTGATCACTAGCAGACCTAAAGCGCTTATTTTCAAATTCAGTGCCACCAAAGATACGAACAACTTCATAGCCACGAATAGCTTCTGATGCCGAGTCCGCAACATCTCCAACAGACTCTTGAATACCCCTCGCTTGGCGGCGCATTCGTTTTGCCGCAAACAGAACAACCAAACCTATTAAGGGAGCTGTCGCGAAAAAAACCAGAGTCAGTTTCCAGTTTAGATAGAGCATATACCCAAATAAACCAAGAACCGTCATCCCCTCTCTAAGCCCAATTTTAACCGCTTCGGTAACAGCTTCTGTTACCTGCTCTACATTATATGTGAGCTTGGCAAGAAGCTGACCCGAAGAGCTGCTCTTAAAAAAAGAGGCGGGTAATTGTTGAAGCTTCTCAAATAGATCAACTCGAATACCATGAATAACTTGACGAGCTATATAGGCAAGAGAGTATGTGCCGATGAAAGTGCCTAAACCTCGTAGAGCAAATACACCAACAATAAAAAGGCCTAAGAAAAAGCGCTGATTTAAATCACCTTGCTCAACCGCATCAACCACCATTTCCAACCACTTTGCAGAAGCAGCCTGGGATGCACCAAAGATAGCAAATCCAAGAAAGCTAATTAGAAAGCCATACCAATAGCCGCCAACATACGACAGAAGGCGTTTATAGAGTGACCAGCTACTATTCTGGTGTGTTTTATTTTTCAAAAATTAGAACCGTATAACCAATATGCGCTGCATCAGTATACCTTAGAGTGGCTCTCGTGTTGCCACAACTTTGTTTGGCTTTTAAACTTCAGATATCAATAGTGATCCGGCTCTTATGAAATCCAAATTCAACACACAATTTTTAATGCCAAAATTCTGGGCAACCTGGGCCGGTCTATCCCTGCTTCGATTAATCAGACTTTTTCCATTCAATCTACAAATTAGAATTGGAGCTCTATTAGGGAATCTAATCTACCTGACAGCGACAAAGAGAAGGCAAATTACTGAAACTAATTTGGCCCTTTGCTTTCCAGAACATAGCGATTCAAATCGCAAACAAATGACTAAAGATGTCTTCAAAAACAGTGGCATAGGATTAATTGAAACCGCTTGTGCATGGTGGGCACCACTGAGTAGCTTTGACAGCAAGACTAAAATCGAAGGGCGTCAGTATCTAGACGAAGCTCTACTGCAAGGTAAAGGGGTGATCCTTTTAGGGGCACATTACTCAACTCTAGACTTAGGTGGCCTCTTATTCAGTCGATTTTATAATCTTCACACCATGTATCGACCGCATAATAATCCACTGATGGAATCGATAATTGACCGCGGAAGAAAGCGATTTATTAGTTCTCTTATAGATCGGCATGATTTTAGGGGTGTGATTCGCGCATTAAAGAGCAATGAAATTGTATGGTACGCACCTGACCAAGATTTTGGCCCCACTAACTCAGTCTATGCCCCTTTTTTTGATGTAGAAGCCGCCACTGTTACAGCAACAGCTAGACTAGCAAAGCTAAGTAAATCGCCGATCGTAATGCTATCGCACCATCGCAACAGCGATAACACCTACACTCTTCGACTCCATCCGCCAGTTGAACCATTCCCTTTAGAAGGTGATCGTGAGTCAGCTACCCGCATAAACCAAGAGATTGAAAAAGGAATTCTGTACGATCCAACACAATATATGTGGATGCATCGTCGATTTAAGACCCACCCAAATGGGAAAGGGTTTATGTATAGGAGTGAGTCATGAAGAGGCTAACTATTGTGACTCAGACCTTTCCTCCGAGAACGGGTGGCATGGAGAGCGTCATGTTCTCGCTTGCCAAAAACTTAGCAAATGCTGATTGGAATGTAAGCGTAGTAGCAGACAAACCATTAGTTGGAGAATATGCCTTTTCTCATACTGCAGTTGCGATGCCTAAATTTGTTCGTAATATCGCTAAAAAGCTCTATTTAAACTTACAAACAAATCCTGATCTCTACCTTTGTGATAGCTGGAAAAGTGTTGAGGCTATACCCAACAATGGCGTGCCAATTGTTGTATTGGCCCATGGCCAAGAATATTTAGATACAAAAAAAAGGGGCCGTATAAAGCATGCCCTTGATAGAGCGATTCAAATTGTATCTTCTTCTAAAGCAACCATTGAACTCTTCTGTCAATACAACCAAGATTATCGATATAAAGCCATATGTATCTATCCTACCTATGGACTCTATGAAGATACTCAAGTTGAACCTAACTCCAATTTTACTGCACCTCTTAAAATTCTCTCTTTAAGCCGAATCGAAAAGCGAAAAGGTCTATTTCAGAGCGCCGCAGCGCTTCGAGAACTCCATAAGCGAGGCTTAGAAATTGAGTGGAGCATTGCTGGTAGTGGGCCAGATTTGGAGGAGCTTAAACAGGAGTGTAACGACTTATCGTTCGTTAAATTTTTGGGGCGTGTAGATGATGAAGAGAAAAAGCAGCTCTATCTAACACATGACATCTTTCTAATGCCAAGCTATCAAAATGGACTATCTCTTGAAGGCTTTGGTATTACATATATCGAGGCGTCTCAATGTGGTTTGCCCTCAATTGGCGGGACTGCAGGGGGCGCCTCTGAAGCCGTTTTAGATGGTGTAACCGGTTGGTGCGTTGACGGCGAAGATTCGAACAAAATTTTAGATGCTATAAATGCCGCATACAGGGATCGACAATTATTATCAGAGTATGGAAAGGCCGCTAAGGAGCGATTTGATAAAGAACTTGTAAGTCATATCGTAACCACTGCCATGTCTAAATGTTTGACTTCAATTGTAAAACCCCTAGGTAATATAGAATGACCATTTTATTAGTTATCTGCGTGCTATCTCTCTTGGGAGCTCTGTTTTTCGCAGCACACTATAACTTTTGGCGACCAAAACGCCCTGTGAGTCTACCTCGCATATTGATGTATCACAGCATTAGAAAAGACCCTGGGGATACTCATTCAGAGCTTGTTGTAACTCCTGAAGCATTTGAGAAGCAACTAAAGCTTCTACAAAGCAAAAACTATAAGTTTTTAACCATTTCAGAACTGCTTAATTCTAAAACTAACCAAGCTCCCCGAGTTGCTATTACCTTCGATGATGGCTTTAAAGACAACTATGAGATCGCCTTTCCTCTACTTAAAAAATATAGTGCAAAAGCTACGATCTATTTAGCACCTGACATTAACGGCATTGAAAAGCTTTCAACAGCCATGATCCAAGAGATGGTTAGCTCAGGCCTCATAGAGTTTGGTGCGCATACACTAAGCCACTGCAATCTTGAAAAAAGCGATCTTGAAACAGCTAACATTGAGATCAAAGGATCTAAAGAGAAAGTCGAAGAACTAACGGGTATGAATTGTGAAGCCTTCGCGTATCCATTTGGACGCTTTAATAATGATGTAGCAGCAATTGTAAAAGAAACGGGATTCACCTCTGCAGTAACCGTTAAAAAAGGAATCTCTGAGATCATTGATCCTTTTAGAATAATGCGAATTTCAGTGCTTCGTTCAACAAATATTGTGCAATTTCGAATTGCCCTTTCAAGAGGTCGCTATAGAGTATGATTAGCGTTTATATAGTCACAAAAAACGAAGAGCACAATATCGAGCGAGCCATTTCAAGTGTTAACGGCCTTGGTGAAGTTGTCGTTGTAGACAGTGGCAGTACCGATAAAACTGTTGAGCTAGCTAGAAAGTGCGGAGCAAAGGTCAGCCATAATGACTGGCAGGGCATGGCTCAACAGAAAGAGCATGCTAAAAACCTTTGTGCAAATGAGTGGGTGCTCAATCTTGATGCTGATGAAGAAGTAAGCCCCGAGTTAAAATCTGAAATTCTAGATGTTATAAAACGTACAGATATCGCAGGCGCCAATATTCCTATCGAAGAGTATTTTCTCGGTTACCCAATTCATGGAAAAACCAAAAAGAATACTCACGTTCGTTTGTTTAAAAGGGACAAAGGTGCCTATGGTCATGAGCGTTTTCACGAAACACCAACGGTTGAAGGGAATATTATCGATCTTAAAGGTGGAATACGTCACTACGGGGAGATTTCAATAGAGGTAAAAGTCAGCAAAGTTAACCTCTACTCTTCAGGAAAGGCGATCGATAAATTCGAGAAAGGTAAGAGCTACTCTGTACTAAAACTTATATTGATTATGCCTGTAGCATTTATCAAATCTTATGTTCTGAAACGTAATTTTTTAAACGGAGTAAGAGGTTTTATCGGCAGCATGATTAATGCATTCTATGCTTTTCTCAAAGAAGCCAAGCTCTATGAAGCTAACCTAAAAGGCCGTCATAAAAGCTAAAGATCCGAATATACATCCAGCGTTGATGACAGCATTTTTTGCTTTGTAAAGGTTTCAAGAAAGTCGGGAGCTGGTGATTTGGTTAATACTACTTGTGACTTTTCACTCAATTCCGATAACGAGCCCAAAGTAACTTTTCCTGAAGGAAAAATTTCACTAAGAATCTCACCCACTCCACCATGGTCATAACCCAATACAGGCTTACCTAGGGAGAGTGCTTCCAAAACAGTTCTACCAAAGGATTCCGGTTTAGTTGAGAGTGAATAAACAATTTCGCTGATCGAAAAAATTTCGCGAATATCTCTTCTCGCTCCGGTAAAGGTAACTCGCTGCTCTAGGCCAAGGTCTTCGACTCTCTGGTAAAGCTCTTGGGCGTACTCTTTTCTTTTTGGGTCCTCACCGCCGACGATGATCGCGTGAACATCTTCATATTCTGAGGCAAGAGAGCTGATTAGATCTAAGAAATCATTATGCCCTTTCAAACGGGTTAGTCGCCCAGGTAGGCAGAGCAGGCGCTTTCCTTCTAATTGCGGAAACTCAGTAAAAAAAGCCTGTTTCCACTCTGGGGTAGCTTGATAGCCATAAGGCCACTCTGCGGGTTCAACACCGCGATAAATTAGATGAATATTGCTTTCAGGTGTCTCAGGGTAATTCTTTAATATGTAGTCGCGAACGGTCTCAGAAACGGCTATGACCGCCTCTCCTCGGCACATGATTTGTGAATACTTACTAACCGAATAAAGTCCGTGAACTGTAGTCACTAATTTAGGTCTAGTAGTTATTGGCAGGCCGTTCCACGCAAACCATGCGACCCAAGCGGGCATCCGAGATCGAAGATGCAGAATGTCGGGCTGCTCTTCTCTCAAGAATTTTCGAAATGCCCAGATATGTCGAAAAGTTAGTAAGGACTTTTTACCTAAATCCCACTGAATGTGTCGACTGCCTTCACCTTCTAACTGCTGAACCATGCCGCCACCAGCCGAAACAACGATTGATTCATGCCCGTGATCGACAAGGTACTTAGCAACTTCCAAAGTACCTTTTTCGACCCCGCCACCATTCAGAGCAGGCAAGACTTGAACGACTTTCATTTAGAGACGAAGGTCCGTTTCTGACTGCTCAAAGAGGTACTTTAGATCGTAAAGGACATGAGTATCACGTCCCCAAGATCTGAGGGTATCTAGTCCATACTCTTTAAACTGATTATGTGCGACAGCGATTATGATGGCGTCATATTGATCTGACTGAGGTTGTGACACTAACTCGACACCATACTCCTGTTTGGCCTCTTCAGCATCGACCCAAGGATCATGAATATCAACAGTGACACCGTAGGTTTCTAGAACCGAGACAATATCGAGCACTCGAGTATTTCGAAGGTCTGGGCAGTTCTCTTTAAACGCCAATCCCATAACGAGAATGCGACTCTCATTAACATGAATACGACGCTTCAGCATCGCTTTAACCAACTCGTCTGCAACAAACGCCCCCATACCATCATTGATACGACGACCTGCTAGAATGACATCAGGTATATAACCAGCAGATTGAGCTTTATAGGTCAGGTAGTAGGGGTCCACTCCAATACAGTGTCCACCTACAAGCCCTGGACGGAATGGTAAGAAATTCCACTTGGTGCCTGCCGCTTTGAGAACCTCTTCGGTATCAATACCCAAGCGATTAAAGATAATCGCTAGCTCATTAATCAAGGCAATATTAAGGTCTCGTTGGGTGTTCTCAATAACCTTTGCAGCTTCTGCTACACGGATACTGCTGGCCTTAAAAGTACCTGCATCAATGACAGAGGAGTAGAGTTGATCCACAAAGTCTGCGACCTCAGGTGTGGAGCCAGAGGTCACTTTCATAATGTTGACCAGTCGATGAGTTTTATCGCCTGGGTTAATTCGTTCAGGACTGTAGCCCGCATAAAAGTCTTCGTTGAAAACCAAACCTGAGCCAGCCTCAATCACAGGGATACAATCTTCCTCTGTAGCACCTGGGTATACCGTCGACTCATAAATAACAATCGAGCCTGGGGTGATGACACGACCAAGCAGTTCAGACGCTTTAATCAATGGCGTAAGGTCTGGCTGTTTATGACCATTAATAGGGGTTGGTACAGTCACTACAAAGATTGAACAATCTTTAAGTTCTGACTCTTCAGCAGTAAAGCTTAGGCTCTGCGCTTCACTCAGTTCTTCTGGGCTAACCTCAAGCGTTGAATCTTTGCCACTGGACAACTCATCAATACGTGCTTGGTTAATATCGAACCCAACAACCGAACGACTCTTTCCAAACTCAACAGCTAACGGCAAACCAACATAGCCAAGCCCAATAATGGCTATTTTTGCTTCATCATAGTTTGGCAGTTTTACAGCCATGCTCTCTCCAAAATAATCTCTGCGCAGCGGGTTGCTTCTCGAAAATTCGACACTGGATTGGCCGGTTTTTGATCGGCTGTAGCACCCACTAAACCTTGCTCAACCAATGAGTCGATGCCCTGTTGCGTTCTTGAATTAGTCGTAGATTCTAAACGTATCAGCGAAACAGTGCACCCAGCGGTTAAAGCTTCGTAGACCATTGAGACACTGTCTGAGCTGACAATCACCTGTTCGGTGGTTGCTAAAGTGCTGGGTAACCAATCACTATCGACTGAATCAGGCTCAATTAATCTGATGCTCGTTTTCGATTTAAGCCGTTGTAAGAGGTCGCTGGAGGTTCTTCGAGAGGTCGCTACATTCAATAACCCAATGGATGGTTCAGTTAACTGGTCGATCTGCTCAATAATGCGATCATCATCCCAAATCACGTGCTTGCTTGGCCCACCTAAAAGAACCAATCGACTTTCCGGCTGTTTATTAGACGGCTTCATTCGATTGATTGCTCCTTTGGTAGTCACTACACGATCAGAAGCGGGGGGCGCATCATGTTCTGGGACCAGAGCTAAATTAAAGAAGCTGTAAGGGAGCGATGGGCGCATCAGTACGACATTTTTGGCCCCAAAGCGAACAGTGAGCGCCCAATTCCAAAAGTGAGTGGCTCTGCCTGCACTGATAATCAATTTGGGGCGATCTGTAGCAAAAAGTTCGCTACTGACACCCTTCAGTGGAAGGGTTTTGAATGTCAGATTCGGTTTAAACTCAAGCAACGCTTCTACCAATCCAAGGGACTGATTAATGTGCCCGGGCTTTCCATCACTGATGATCCAGATATCTGCCACAACAAACCTTTTCGCATATAGATCCCTAAGGATAAACAGTTCCCGCCCTAAACACACTTCAATTTAATAAATATCGATTCCAATTTTCCCTCTATGGCTTACAATTGATCGATTAAATTTTGGCGCACTGTATCGACTCAACAGAACAGTTGTAATTTTAGGAAGATTTTCATGGCAGCATTTGGTTCTCTCTTTATGCCAGAGATGGCGATAACTTGGTTTGATGGCGACAGCTGGAGCCCAACTGAAGTGGTCGCTAGTGACTCCATCTCATTTCACCCTGGCGCACATGTGCTGCACTACTCAAGCACCTGCTTTGAGGGGTTAAAAGCATTTCGCCATGCTGATGGTTCAGTCAAAATTTTCCGTATGGACAAGAACATTGAACGCTTTGCGCAGAGCAGCCGCCTTCTTGGTTTACCTGAGATTGATAAGGGGCAGACGCAGCAAATGATCGAGTCAATCGTTCGTCAGTACGCTGCAGATGTACCAGAACCACCGGGTTCGATGTACATTCGCCCGACACACATTGGTACTGAGCCTGCAATTGGTAAAGCGGCGGTGCCATCGGTTACCTCATGTCAATACATCCTTCTATCACCTGTAGGTGATTATTTCGCAGGTGGCGATAAAGCACTTCGCCTACTGGTCGACGATGAAGCGATGCGCTGCCCTCCACACATGGGCATGATCAAAAGCGGTGGTAACTACGCTGCAGCCATGGGGCCTATCTTAAATGCCAAGGCACAATACCAAGCGGATCAGGTACTCTTCTGTCCAGGTGGTGACGTTCAAGAGACCGGCGCTGCGAACTTCCTGCTTATTGATGGCAACCAGATCATCACAAAAGCATTGGATGAGAGCTTCCTGCACGGTGTCACTCGTGACTCGATTCTGACATTAGCTCGTGATCTAGGCATGGATGTTCAAGAGCGCCAGCTTTCAGTAGATGAGCTTCTGGAACGTGCTGCAAAACCGGGTTGTGAAGCGGCTTTGTCGGGTACGGCAGCTGTTCTAGCCCCTGTAGATACTCTGATCTACAAAGATAAAGAGTACAAAGTCGGTAACGGTGGAATCGGCGAGACTACCGTTAAGCTTCGTCGTGCACTGAATGACATTCAGTGGGGTAAGGCCGAAGACCCGCACGGTTGGTTAACCCACCTATAAATTTTCAACTAAAAAGTGTAATCCTCCCGAAAAATAATTGGGGTTTTAAGTAGAGCGTTTTATGATCTATGAATCAGGAGCGATCTATGAAGAAGTCACGTTTTACCGAAAGCCAGATAGTGGCGATTCTCAAACAACATGAG